>JANMRB010000005.1:0-23651 GCA_031370825.1 Ilumatobacteraceae bacterium | reverse complement strand
ACCGTCGTGGCTGCCAGCCATTGCAGACGTGTCGGGTCCGCACCCGCATGATCGAGCATCTGCATGCTGATCTCGTACTGCTCGCGCATCGTGTCCTCGCGCACGCGGCTCCGTGCAAAGGCCGCCCTCGCCTCGTCACGCCAGAACCCGAGGTCGTCGTCAGCAGCAGACATCGACCAATCGGCCTCGGGGCAACCGCACGAGCCGCGAGGTAGGAACTGCGATGGTGACCGGTAACAACGCGATTCGACGTGCTCACCGCGCAGCTGGGCGAGCACGAGTCGAGCGGCCGAGGCGCCGATTTCGTCGAAGGGTTGAAGAACGGTCGAGAGCGATGGCACTGTATGGGCGCCTGCGTCGATGCCGTCGAATCCGACTACCGCAAGATCGGCGGGAACTGCGATGCCGAGATCTGAGAGCTGCGCCATGCAACCGATCGCGTTGCGGTCGGTCGCGAGGATGAGTGCCGTGACGGGCATTCCTGCCGCTAGCAGCTGATGGGCCACGTCGCGGCCGCCCAGCGCGCTGTTGTCGAAGGCAGAGAAGAACCACTTCTGATGAGGATCGAGACCATTCTCGACCATCGCCTCTCGGTACGCCTCGTGGCGGGCCTGCATGTCCGGCTGGATGAGGTTGGCCGCGTAGCCGATGCGAGTGTGCCCATGAGCGATGAGGTGGCGGACGGCCTCCTTCACGCCAGCGGAGTTGTCGGGCGATGCGGACGGAGCGTCGAATCCTTCGATCTCATCGCTGGCGAGGGCTATCGCCTTGCCGGCAACCTTCAACCGGTCGAGAAAGTTGCGATTTGTCGCCGAAGCAATCGAAATGACCCCGTCGAGGTGATCCCATGCGATTGGCGTCGAATAGTCCGGGGGCGCCACGACTTCGTCGCTGCCGAGCCCGGCGTCAAGCGTCTGCACGAGCACGACATGGCCGCCTTCAGCGGCAACCTCCCTGGCTACGCCGGAGACGATCTTGCCGTAGTAGAAGCCGCCGGTAACCGGCGACAGCACACCAATCGTGAACGGCTTCGTCCACCCATGAAGCTTACGCTCCTAACACCCCGTTCGGCCGGTGCCGAAGTCGCGCGGTGCGTCCACAGGGCATAGTCTCGCAGTAGGGAGCAAGCCCTCGTCATATCGTCCGTGTCATCTAGGGGAACAACATGCCCGACACCATCACCATCATCGACGACCGAACCGGCAAGCAGGTCACGGTTCCGATCACCGACAACATCTTTCTCGCGAGCGCAGTGCGCGAGCTCGATCCGTCGCTCTTCATCTACGACCCGGCCTTCATGCAGACAGCCGCGTGCAGGAGTGCGATCACCTATCTCGACGGTGAGGCCGGCATCCTGCGATATCGCGGGTACCCGATCGAACAACTCGCCGAGCACAGCACGTATCTCGAAGTCGCCTACTTGCTGCTGAACGGTGAGCTACCCAACACTGCGCAACTCCAGCAGTGGAAGATCGACGTCACCAAGCACACGTTCATCCACGAGAACATGCGCAAGCGGTTCGTGGATGGATTCCATTACGACGCTCATCCGATGGGCATGCTCGTCAGCTCGATTGCCGCACTCGGCACCTTCTACAACGATGCCAAGGACATCCACGACAAGGACAGCCGCGACAAGCAGATCCTGCGACTGATCGCGAAGATGCCGACACTGGCGGCCATGTGCTACCGGTTCTCGGCGGGTCTCCCGTTCGTGTACCCCGACAACAACCTCAGCTTCCCTGCCAACTTCTTGAACATGATGTGGAAGATCGGCTCGTACGAGATCGACCCGCGCCTCGAGCGCGCCATGGACGTCTTGTTCATCCTGCACGCGGACCATGAGCAGAACTGCGGAACCACCGCGATGCGGGTAGTCGGGTCGAGTCACGCCGACCCGTATTCCGCAACTGCCTCTGCGGCGTCGGCACTGTACGGCCCGCTGCACGGTGGTGCCAACGAGCAGGTCGTACGAATGCTCAGCGAGATCGGCTCGATGGACCAGGTGCCGGCGTTCCTCGACGACGTCAAGTCGGGCAAAGGCCACCGGTTGATCGGTTTCGGGCATCGCGTCTACAAGAACTACGACCCGCGGGCGACCATCATCAAGAAGACGGCATATGACGTCTTCGAGGTAACCGGCAAGAACCCGCTGCTCGACATCGCCTTGAAGCTCGAAGAGGTGGCGCTCAGCGATGACTACTTCATCAGCCGCAAGTTGTATCCGAACGTCGACTTCTACTCGGGTTTGATCTACCAGGCGCTCGGCTTCCCCGTCGCGATGTTCACGGTGCTGTTCGCGATCCCGCGCACATCGGGTTGGTTGGCTCACTGGCAAGAGTTGCTGTCCGACAAGGATCAGAAGATCAGCAGGCCGCGCCAGTGGTACACCGGTAGTGGGGTACGCGATTACGTGCCCATGTCCGAACGCTGAGAATCGAAGATCCGTTTGACCCCCACCGCCACGGAGCGGACTCCGCGGCTGTACGGCTCAGCCGCCGGTCTCGTTGCTGGGGCTGTGGCGGTCACCACGGGGATGCTTGTCGCTGGCATCATCGATGTCGTCTCGCCCATCGATGCGGTCGGCAGCGAGTTCATCGACCGGGTGCCCCCGTGGCTCAAGGAGCAGGCCATCCAGTGGTTCGGGACCAACGACAAGTTGGCGTTGAGGACTGGCATCGTCGTCGTGTTGGCGATCGCTGCTCTGATCATCGGGCTACTCGCCGTTCGGCGCGTCGTCGCGGGGGTCATCGGGATCGGCGCGTTCGGGGTGGTCGGTGCGTTGGCAGCATGGCACCGGCCGGGCGAATCAGCGAGCGCCGCACTCCCGTCGCTCGTCGGCGCGTCTGTCGGAGTTCTTGTCCTCATGTTGCTCATCCAGCCGTCACGCCTGGACGCACACCCGGCCGATGTCGAACGGCCGGAGCGCTCGCGGGTGCCCCTCGGCTGGGACCGGCGACGGTTCCTCGTCTCGACCGGATCGGCCGCTGCTGCGGCCGTGGTGGCCGGTGGCCTCGCCCAAGTGCTCGAGAATCGTCGCATCCAGGCGATCCGTGAAGCGATTCCGGACACGCTCCCGCAGGCCGCTGCACCGCGCGGTACGGAAATCGCCGTACCCGCGGGCGCAACGCTGAGCCCGGTCACACCATTCATCACGGCCAACGGCGACTTCTATCGCATCGATACTGCGTTGTCGTTCCCGCGGATCAGCCTCACGAACTGGAAGGTTGAGATCAGTGGCATGGTCGACAAGCCGCTGACGATGACCTACGACGACTTGCTCGCCCGTCCCCAGGTGGAACGGATCGTCACGTTGTGCTGCGTCTCGAACGAAGTCGGCGGCGACCTGATCTCCAACGCGAGCTTCCAGGGGGTGATGTTGGCGGACCTGCTCAACGAGGCAGGTGTGCAAGCCGGTGCCCAGCAGGTGTACAGCACCAGCCTCGACGGCTGGACGTGCGGATTTCCGGTGGAGGTCGCGTTGGATGGCCGCGACGCCATGCTCGCCTTGGGAATGAACGGGCAAGCGCTTCCGCTGGAGCACGGCTTCCCCGCCCGACTGGTCGTGCCCGGCCTCTACGGCTATGTCAGCGCCACCAAGTGGTTGAGCAAGATCGAACTGACGACATGGGACGCGGAGGAGGGGTTCTGGGTGCCACGTGGATGGGCTCGGGACGCGCCGATCAAGACCCAGTCACGAATCGACGTGCCCCGCGACGGCGAGAAGGTCGCAGCCGGTCCGACCAAGATCGCCGGCATCGCCTGGGCACAGCATCGCGGCGTGGAACGCGTCGAGGTGCGGATCGACGAAGGGACGTGGCAAGAGGCCCGACTGGGTAGCGATGTCACCAACGACGCGTGGCGTCAGTGGGTGCTCGACTGGTCTCCGGCGGCGGGTCAATACACCATTCAGGTCAGGGCCACCGACAAGGACGGCAGCACCCAGACTGCGGACGTCGCTCCCCCGGATCCGGACGGCGCGACCGGCTATCACACCCGCACCGTCACGGTCGGCTGACTTCTCCGGCTCTCAAACGCACACGTCGATCAGGATCTTGCCGGCGTTCGCATTGGCCAACATGTGCCTGTGGGCGTCGGCGATCCTTTCGAACGGATAGCGACTGTCGATGACCGGTTTGAGCGTGCCATCGTCGAAGAGGGGCAGCATCTCGGCGGCGAACCGACGAGTCAACGCGACCTTCTCTTCGATGGGGCGAGCGCGCAGCATGGTGCCGGTCCACGTGGCGCGGCGACCCATGAGCATGTAGACGTTGACGGGGACGGTGCTTCCCGCCATCAAGCCGACCTGGATGATGTGGCCCTTCAGCGCGATGACCTGCAGATTGCGGTCGATCTCGTCGCCGCCCACGACATCGAGAATCGTGTCGAAGCCATCCGGGACTGTCCGCTTGGCCTCGGCGAGCCAGTCCGATGGTGAACGCTCGAACACTGCGTCGGCTCCAAGTGACCGGCACAGATCGATCTTGCCGGGCGAACAGGTCACGGCGATTCGGGCCCCGATCGCCTTGGCGATCTGAATGCTGGCGGTTCCAACGCCGGACGCGCCTGCGTGCACGAGCGACCATCGTCCCGAGGTCAACCCGCCCTGCAGGACCAACGCGTCCCACGCCGTGAGGAACACCTCGGGGATCGCGGCTGCATCAGCGACGCCGACCGAACTGGGAACACGCATCAACTGCCGCTCGTGCGTGGCGATCATCTCCGCGTAGGCGCCGCCTGCTTCGATCCCCATCACCTCGTCGCCGACCTTCCACATGGTGACCCGTTCACCGATCGAGTGCACCGTCCCGGAGAACTCCATACCGGGTATCTCCAATGGCGCCGGGCGCGGATTGGGGTACATCCCCATGGTCTGCAGCAGATCCGCCCGGTTCAACGCCGTCGCCCGCACGCGCACCACGACTTCCTCAGGCCCGCCTACCGGGTCCGGTGCCTCTTCGATCGTCAGCGACTCTGGTCCAGCATGAGAGCGAAGTACGACGGCACGCATACCTCAGTCTCCCATGCAGGATTCGCTCACTACGGTTCGGCGACCACCCGCACTTCTCCTGCAACGGGGTCGACGTCGATGAGTGCGCCGTCGGGAATGTCGGTCAGCGCACCACGGGCGCCGACGACCGCTGGGATGCCGAGCTCGCGAGCCAGAACTGCGGCGTGACTGAGTGGACCCCCGTCGGCGGTCACAATGGCGCCGGCGATGCCGAGCACCGAGTTGTATGCCGGGGTCGTGCAAGGCACGACGAGAACGTCGCCGTGGCGCAGGCGATCAATTGCTTGTTCGGGCGAGTCGGCGCGGCACGCACGGCCGCGCACAATTCTGTCGCCGATCCCTACGCCGCTCAGCCCACCAGTAGGTCGGTCGCCGCCCATGCCGAGTTGCTCGATGACGATCTGCACCATTCGAACGACATCGGCCAAAGGCTTCGGCAAGAGCTCCAATGGAGGTGCCGGCTCGGGCTCTCCGAGGCTCAGCGGTGCGTCGAGTTTGGCCAGCTGGCGGCGGTGACGACGTCGAGACTCAAGTTCGCCACCATCGGGACCGTTACCAGTCAATGTCGCGGTCGAGACCTCGTGAGGGTGCAGCTCGAGAGCATCAGCGGGTTCGACGGCATGCCCTGCCGCAACCATTCGGCGACCGATCTCGAGCATCGCCAATCGCAGCAGTCCCAGCGGCCATTCTGCCGTCGTCGGACCATTGTCGTCGCGAAGGTTCATCGCCGCTCTGGCCTCCTCCAGCCGAGTGTCGAACTCTTCTTGATGGGCGGCGGGGACACGCGAGCGGATCACCTCCATCCGGTGCTGCAGACCGTCGCCGACGGCACGCTCGCGTCCCTCGAGGATCGTCGACAGCACAACATCGGGGATCTCGGCCAGCGTCACCCCATCGATGTCATAGCGGCTGATCATCATGGCGCCGCGATATTCCAGGTAGTGGTCCAGATCGTGGGCAGCATCGGGACTGATGGCGCGAACCTCGTCGAGGTTTTGCGGCACGTGACCGGATCGTTCGACTGCGCTTCGCAATTGGCTGAGGACGTGCAGCGGGCCGACCGTCGACGGTGACGCCCCCTCGAGAAGCGGAATCGCGTCGTTCGGTTCGACCCCCCACTCGCGGCACCCTGCAAGGTACGAGCCGATTGGTCCGAGGTCGTACCCGTGGAGCCAGAAATGGTGCTCCCAACTTGCACGGCAATGGTCGATGACCTCCGTGACGTGTTCGATCAGAGTGGAATCGTCGAGCTCGCCAAGATCGACCTTCTGAATGCTGAGGTTGCGCGACTCGATCAACGCTCTCCCGCCGTCCTCCCACTCGGCGATGACCCTGCGCCACGGTCGTTCGATCCGAGCTCGCTCGGCTGCCTTCGTACGACGCCGGAACTCGGGATGGAACCGGCCGATCGCGCGCAGCACGAAACGCGGAGGCAGGTTCTTGGCCGGGCGATCCGCGGCGATCAGCGGCCGCAGGCGGGTGTACATGAACCCATTCACGAACCGGCAGTCGAGAGTGTCGGCGGGCGTACCGAGCTCGGCGAAGACCTTGCGCATCCCGGCCGGCATCGCTTGTGCCTGAATGTGTTGGATGAGTGGGGTCTCACCGCCGACGAAGTGTGAACGATCAAGTTCCCAATAGCCCGGTCCAGGAGCTGCCCAAGTCACCATCTGCCCGACCTCCTAAGTAGCAACCATACGCTGTGGGGAGGCAGCGCCGGATCACTCCGAGGATTCAGGCCATCTTCGCCTGGAGCCTGCGGTCGAGTGCGTCGAGGAAGTCCTCTGTGCTGTGGTAGGGCGCGTCCTTGGAGATCAGCAAGGCCAGATCCTTGGTCATCTCGCCGGCTTCGACAGCCTCGACACAGACCTTCTCCAGTGATTCGGCGAACTTGATGACATCAGGCGTGTCGTCCATCCTGCCGCGGTACGTCAGACCTTGCGTCCACGCGTAGATGGATGCGATCGGATTGGTCGAGGTCTTGTTGCCCTTCTGATGCTCGCGGTAGTGACGAGTGACGGTGCCATGAGCGGCCTCGGCTTCGACGGTCTTGCCGTCTGCTGTCATCAGAACAGAGGTCATCAGGCCGAGCGACCCGAAACCCTGGGCGACCGTGTCGCTCTGCACATCGCCGTCGTAGTTCTTGCACGCCCACACGTAGCCGCCCTCCCACTTCATCGCGGCCGCGACCATGTCGTCGATCAGGCGGTGTTCGTAGGTCAGTCCGGCAGCGTCCATCTCCTCTTTGAACTCGGTCTGATAGACCTCCTCGAAGATGTCTTTGAACGAGCCGTCGTAGGCCTTGAGGATCGTGTTCTTGGTGCTGAGGTACACGGGATAGTTGCGACTGAGGCCATAACGCAACGATGCCCTGGCGAAGACGCGGATCGAATCGTTGTAGTTGTACATCCCCATCGTCACGCCGCCATCGGCGCCGAAATCAGCGATCTTCATCTCGACTGGTTCGCTGCCGTCCGCAGGAATGAACGTCATCATCACCGTGCCGGCGCCGGGCACCTTGTAGTCGGTCGCCTTGTACTGATCGCCGTGCGCGTGACGCCCGATGACGATCGGCTTGGTCCATCCGGGCACGAGCCGAGGGATGTTGGAGATGACGATCGGCTCACGGAAGATCACGCCGCCGAGGATGTTGCGGATGGTGCCGTTCGGGCTCTTCCACATCTTCTTGAGTCCGAACTCCTTGACTCGGGCCTCGTCGGGAGTGATGGTTGCGCACTTGACTCCGACGCCGTACTTCTTCGTCGCGTTGGCCGCGTCGATGGTCACCTGGTCGTTGGTGGCATCACGCGACTCGATGCCGAGGTCGAAGTACTCGAGCTGTATGTCGAGGTAGGGCAGGATCAGCTTGTCCTTGATGAACTGCCAGATGATGCGCGTCATCTCGTCGCCATCCATCTCGACAACGGGATTCTCGACCTTGATCTTCGCCACAGCGCTCACCCTCGTTGGTTCTCACTTGTATCGGACTTGTACAGGCTAGCGGGCGGAGCGAGGCGAGGAGGAATGCTGCGATCGGCGAGCCGTGTCAACCTTCTTCTTCGCCGACGCACCATTAGCATCGGGCGCAATGGACTTCGCATGGACACCCGACCAGATCGAGTTACGCGAACGTGCCCGCAAAGTTGCGGCTGAGGCAGTCGATCGGTACGGGCGTCACAACGATTCCTGGATCAATGGTTACTCGAAAGAGTTCGCCAAAGAGATGGCGGCGCACGGTTGGATCGGCATGACGTGGCCGACCGAGTTCGGCGGCGGTGGTCGGCCACCGATCGAACGATTGATCGTCGGTGAAGAGATGATCAAGGCAGGTGCACCGATCGCAGCGATGTGGTTCGCCGACCGCCAAATGGGGCCGTCGCTGATCACCTATGGCCGGGCGGATCAGCAGGCGGAGTTCCTCCCCCAGATCTTGTCGGGTGAGACGACGTGGTGCATCGGCATGAGCGAGCCGGATGCCGGATCAGACCTCGCCGCGCTGAAGACGTCGGCGACCCGCGACGGCGACGACTGGGTGATCAACGGTCAGAAGATCTGGACCAGCTTTGGAGAGACCGCCGAGTATTGCTACCTGATCTGCCGTACCTCGACGGAGGGTCCGCCGCACGCTGGGATCAGCGAGATCATCGTCCCGATGAACACCCCGGGCATCGAGATCCGTCCGATCAAGGACATGACCACCAATCGCCACTTCTGCGAGGTGTTCTACACCGACGTGCGTGTGCCGTTGCACAACCTGGTCGGTGTCGAGGGCGCGGCGTTCAAGCAAACGATGAAGCAGCTCGAGCACGAGCGAGGCGGCGTGGATCGACTGGTGTCGAACTTCGCTCTGTATCAGATGGCTCTGGAGCAGGCGGACCGATCGGACCCCGTCGTGCGACAGGAGATCGCCTCGTTGGAGATCGGCTTCCGCATCGGGCGACTGCTGGTCATCCGCGAAGTGCTTCGGCAGGCGCCCGCCGGTTTCAGCGCAGCGTCGAAGTGCTTCGGCACCGAGCACGAGGTCCGCGTCGCCGAGTTCGTCTACCGGACGCTCGGCCCGCAAGCCACGTTGTGGGACCCGGTGACACAGGGCCTCGCCTATGCACCCGGCTACACGATCATGGGCGGCACATCCAACGTGATGCGCAACATCATCGGCGAACGCGTCCTCGGCCTGCCTCGCTCCTAGTGATCCGGGTGCCAAATCCTTTACTAGTGGCCGTTGCAATGTCGGTAGTCCTGGTTGGCAGCTGTTCGACCGACTCGCATCAGACGACCGCTCCACCATCAACCGATGTGGTCGCTGCCACTAGCGAGGCGACGACCCTGCCCACCACACCTCCGGCCCCAACATCCACGGCGACGCCGAACACCGCGCGGATCACGAGTGAGCTCAGCGCTGAACAGCTCGCCGCCGAGCTGACCTCCGTCGAACGAGCAGCAGCACGGAGTGACGCAAGCGTCGGGCAGCGTCAGCAGTTGCTGTACCGCTATCTCTCCGCCCACTCGGAGCTCGACGAACCAGTGCTCGCCGCGGTCGGGGACGACGTACGTCCATTCGTCGAACGAGTCGTTCGTGCCCGGCAGTTGGGTCAGGCGCGCGCCGCCGCCAACCCGAGCCCCCGTCCGCCCAGTAACACGCTGCCCGCGTGGAGAGTGGTCGAACCGCTCTCCACGGACGAGCTGCTTGCTGACTACCGCGACGCCGAACGGGCGACGGGAATCGAGTGGTATTGGCTCGCTGCCATTCATCTGCAGGAGACTCGTATGGGACGGATCATCGGTACCTCGTCGGCCGGCGCGGTCGGCCCGATGCAGTTCCTGCCCGCGACATGGGCGCGTTGCTGCACCGGCGACCCGACGGCTCCCCACGATGCGATCGTCGGCGCTGCGACGTACCTTCTTCAGAGTGGCGGCGTCACCAACATGCAGGTGGCGTTGCACGAGTACAACCCCAACGACAGTTACGTCGCCACGGTCACTGCGTTCGCTGAGAACATGCGGGACAACCCGCAGCTGTACAACGCGTACCGCGAGTGGCAGGTCTTCTACGCGTCTGCCGTCGGAACCATCCGGCTTCCTATCGGCTACGACGAGCCTCAACCAATCGACGCGGCTGCCTATGTCGCTGACCATCCGGACGACTTGGCCGGCTGACTACGGTTGGCACGTGGCCGACCTCCTCGATATCTCGTCACGCATCATCGATTCGGGTGTGGTCGACCAGCCGGTGAATCGGGTCACCAACGAGCTCAGCGAGCTTGCCGTGGATCTGGCGATCGTCGAAAGCTTCAGCCATTGCGTGGCCTTCGACAGTGGCGACGGATTGGTCTGCTTCGACTCGTCGGGTGTCCACACCGGCGAAGCGGTGTTGAGTGCCTTGAAAGCGTGGCGTGCCGAACGTGTCGGGCATCTGATCTACACACATGGGCACGCAGATCACGTCGGCGGCAGCACGTACTTCGCGGCTGATCGGCCCACTGTGGTCGGCCACGAGAACGTGGCCGCGCGACTTGATCGCT
Organism: Ilumatobacteraceae bacterium; assembly: GCA_031370825.1. Lineage (GTDB taxonomy): Bacteria > Actinomycetota > Acidimicrobiia > Acidimicrobiales > Ilumatobacteraceae > JAENVT01. Next base: position 13,118 of record JANMRB010000005.1, on the reverse strand, counting down.
ACGACTACACCAACAACTGGAACCTGATCATCAACGCCCGCCAGTTCGGTGGAATTTCTGGTGAGCTGAACCTGTCGATCGGCGAGGCAGAGGGCGGGGCCCGTGTCGAAATCTCCGACGCCCGCCGGTTCCTGCCTGCGACCACGCTTCGACCATCCGAGACCTTCGACACAAGCCACACGATGGTCGTAGCCGATACGACCTTCGAGCTCCGTCATGCGCGAGGAGAAACCGACGATCATCTCTGGGCTTGGGTGCCCGATCGCAAGTGGATCATGGCCGGCGACTTCGTCATCTGGAACTTTCCCAACGCCGGGAATCCACAGAAGGTGCAGCGTTATCCGCTGGAGTGGGCTGCGGCGTTGCGCGACATGATCGCCGCGGGTCCGGAGCTCCTCGTTCCCGCTCATGGACTACCGATCACTGGCTGTGAGCGCATCGCGTTGGTCCTGGGCAACATCGCCGAGGCGCTGGAAAGTCTGGTTTCGGACGTGGTCGGAATGATGAATCAGGGGGCGACGCTCGACACCATCATCCACACAGTTTCTGTTCCGGGCGACACCCTTGCCAAGCCGTATCTGCGCCCGATGTACGACGAGCCGGAGTTCGTGATCCGCAACATCTGGCGGCAGTTCGGTGGGTGGTGGGACGGCGCTGCGTCGAGGTTGAAGCCATCACCCGACGCTCATCTCGCGGGAGTCATCGCCGAACTGTGCGGGGGCCCAGCCGAATTGATCCGCCGTGCCCTGCAGGCAGTCACGGAAGACGACTTGCGACTGGCCTGCCACCTCGCGGACCTCGCCGGCTGGGCGGCACCGCACGATCCTTCGATACATGCTGCCCGCGCCGAGGTTTACACCGAGCGACGCAAGGCCGAACCGAGCTTGATGAGCAAGGGCATCTTCATGGCTGCGGCCCGCGAGTCGCAGGGCGTCGTCGAGTCAACTCCCTAGCGACACGAGGGTCAGCGCCGTCGCTGCACATGCCAATCCGAGTGCCTGGGACCTGCTGACCCGTTCATGGTCGAGCGCGAAGGCGAGGCACACCGTGCCGACCGGGTACATCGACGAGACCACGGCGACGATGCTCAGCAAGCCGCGATGACTGGCCTCGAGATAGAACAGGTTGGCCGCCATATCGAGTACACCCGAGGCCACGATCAGCCATGCCATCGAACGGAGCGCCCCTCGCCCCGGCCTGGTGAAGGCGACCACGATCGCAACGACGGGCAGCGACGCCGCACGCGCCGAGACCAGCGGCCACAGCCCGCTGTCGTCAGCGGTGCGGGCGAAGGCAACGAAGATGAATCCGAAGCCGACGCCCGCCGACGCGGCAAGCACGAGTGTGGCGAGCGACGTGTGCTGGTGGTGCGTGCCTATTGCGCCGCTGACCAGTGCTACTGCGAGACAGGCAACAACGATTCCTACGAGTGCTGTGCCGCTCGGACGTTCACCCATCAGCAACCCGACGACGACGGGGAGCACGGCACTGACGACGGCTGTCATCGGCGCAACAACAGTCATCGCTCCACGCGAAAGAGCCAGGTAGAAGGCACTGAGTGCCAATCCGCCGGCGGCGCCGGCCGCCGCGCCCCACCACAGATCGTGTGCGGAGGCGATGGGCGTGCCGATGATGACGACACCGACGACGACCAACACCAGGCTTGTGGCCTGACCCAGGAACGTCACGATGGTGCTGGCGACCGAACGCGATGCGCGCCCGCCGCAATAGTCGGCGAGGCCGTAGTTCACCGCGCACAGAGCCGCCAGCAGGATCGCCACGCCACCTTGCTAGCAGAGCACGTGGAATCAACTCTCCGCTTTGTATGGTCGTTGCATGCAGCATGTTCGCTTCGGCCGCACCGGCCTCAAGGTGTCGCGGTTGTGTCTCGGCACGATGACGTTCGGATTTCAGTGCGACGAGGCGACGTCGTTCGCGATCATGGACGCCGCTGCCGATGCGGGCATCACCTTTCTTGACACAGCCGACGCGTATCCGCTGGGCGCGCCGCCCGAGATGTCTGGACGCACCGAGGAGGTGATCGGCCGCTGGCTCGGGTCGCGCCGCGATCAGTTCATCCTGGCCACCAAGTGCTTCTTCCCGACCGGGCCGAATCCGTGGGATGCCGGGAACTCTCGCAAGAACATCATGCGCGCCCTCGATGCATCGCTGCGCCGTCTCGGGACCGAGTATGTCGACCTCTACCAACTGCATTCGTGGGATGTGGATACGCCAATCGACGAAACGTTGCAGGCGCTCGACGACGTCGTACGCGCCGGCAAAGTGCGCTACGTCGGTTGCAGCAACTTCCTCGCCTACCAGTTGGCTCGCAGCATTGGCCGCGCTGAGGTGCTGGGCACGAACAACTTCGTCAGCGTGCAGCCGCGCTACAACCTGTTGTTCCGTGAGAACGAGCGCGAACTGTTGCCGATGTGTGCCGAGGAAGGCATTGCCGTCATCCCCTACAACCCGCTCGCCGGGGGATTTCTCAGCGGCAAGCACCAGCCCGGCGAGCCGACCGAAGGCGGCCGGTTCACCCTTGGACGGTCGGCCGGGATGTACCAAGGGCGGTACTGGAACGACCGCATGTTCAAAGCAATCGACGAGCTTCGCCCGATTGCGCAGGCCGCCGGAATATCGATGGCGACCATGGCCGTCCAGTGGGTGTTGGCAAACCCGGCGATCACCAGCCCGATCATTGGAGCCAGCCGCCCCGATCAACTGAAGGACTCAGCGGCCGCGGTCGACGCTCCACTCGATCCGGACATCAAGTCCAAACTCGACGAGATGACCTACGAGTTCCGGTTCGGCGACCACGCCCGCTGAATTGCCCTCCCGTGACCTCAGTCGGAGGTGGTCAACATCACCTTCAGGGCACCCGAGTTGGCGGCATCGCCGAACACTTCGTAGGCGTGCTCCATCTCATCGAGCCTGAAGTGGTGCGTCACCAGACGGCCGGCATCCAGCTGGCCGTTCCCCACGAGCTTCAACAACGTCGGGGTCGACGAGGCGTCGACGAGGCCGGTCGTGATGGTCACGTTGCGGATCCACAGGTCCTCGAGGTGCAACGTCGCGGGTGATCCGTGGACGCCGATGTTGGCGACATGGCCGCCAGGTCGGATCAGTGCAGTGGCCAACTCGAATGTCGTAGGCGTGCCTACGGCCTCGATGGCGACGTCCGCTCCGAGCCCACCAGTGAGCGAGCGTACGATCTCCAGTGCGTCCTCTCGCGAGTTGTTGACGGTGACGTCAGCACCGAACGACTTGGCAGCCTCGAGACGGCTATCGGCCAGGTCGATTGCGACGACGGTCGCCGGGCTGTACAACCTCGCGCCCATGATCGCCGACAAGCCGATCGGTCCGGCACCGACGATTGCAACGACGTCGCCAGGACGCACGTGCCCGTTGAGCACACCGACCTCGTAACCCGTCGGGAGGATGTCGGCCAGCATCAACACCGTCTCATCGCTGACACCGGCTGGAATCGGATATGTCGACAAGTCTGCGAACGGCACTCGAACCAGCTCGGCCTGTGTGCCATCGATCTTGTGTCCGAGGATCCATCCGCCTCCGCCAAGACATTGCCCGGCGTGACCTTCTCGGCAGTACTGGCAGGTTCCGCATGACGTGATGCATGACACCAGGACGCGGTCTCCGACCTTGACGCGTCGGGTCGCGTCGCCAACAGCGACGATCGTTCCGACGGCTTCATGACCGAGGATGCGTCCGTCGGTCACCGCCGGGACATCGCCTTTCATGATGTGCAGATCCGTTCCACAGATCGTGGTCGCTTCGACCCGTACGATCGCATCGGTTCCGTCGATGATCACCGGATCGGCGACCTCTTCCCATGCCTTCTTATCAGGCCCGTGATACACAAGTGCCTTCATAAGTCACCTCTTTGAGTAGTGGGAGTTCTGCTCCCTGCATGCAACTGTTGGCCCGCAACAACGGTCTCGACAAGAGGCGAATGTCATGACATTCGGGTGAAATGCGTTTGGAACCGCAGGACCCGTATGGGGTCCGCAGGCTCCAAGCGCCGATCGATCCTAGGATGCCGAGATGCTCGAATTGACCCAAGACCTGATTGCCGTGCTGAAGTCAGTCGACACTCCGACGGTTTGCAACGCGCTGGAGCTACTGGCGCCCGAACGACGTGGGTATGGGTTCACGACCAAGCCATTGGTGTGCACCCGTCCGGAGCTCGGACCAGTGGTCGGCATTGCCCGTACGGCGACGATCCGCGCCGCTCATCCCCCGGACTCGGACGCTGACCAGGCATATGCGCGCGACGCGTACTACGCGTACATCGACGCCGGGCCCAAGCCGAGCGTCGTGGTGATACAGGACCTCGACGATGAGCGTGGCTACGGCTCGTTCTGGGGTGAGGTCAACAGCAACATTCACAAGGGTCTCGGATGCGACGCCGTGATCACGAATGGCAGCGTGCGCGACCTCCCTGACATCGCCGAGGGTTTTCAGATGCTCGCCGACCGCGTTGGGCCATCGCACTCCTTCGTTCACGTCGTCGACTTTTCGAGACCCGTGACAGTCGCCGGCATGCGCGTATCAGACGGCGACGTCATCCATGCCGATCAACACGGAGCTGTCGTGATTCCCCAGGGTGTCATCGGCGAGATCCGTCAGGCGGCTGATCTGATCAGTCGTCGCGAGCGGGTGATCATCTCCGCCGCACAGCAACCGGGTTTCGATGTCGAAGCTCTGCGCAAGGCACAGCGCGAGGCAGCCGGGATCTGAGCCAGTTCGCCGTGGGCTACTCGGCTCGCAACGTCTTCGCGAGCGGAAGAACCGCAGCTTGGCGTCCCGGCCAGATGGCCAGTAGCAGTGCGACAGCCATCGTTGCGGCGATCACGGTGACGACCAGTAACGGAGTCGCCAGCGGCCCTGGCGCGACGAGCGCATCATGCGCCAATCTTGCGAACGCCACACGCGCCGCTATCAATCCGAGGGGAAGGCCGATGGCGAGCGAGACGGATGCGATCGTGACGGCCTGCCACCGAACGGTGCTCGCCGCCTGGCCGGGCCGTAGGCCGAGGGCACGGAGCACAGCCAGTTCAGCGCCGCGCCGTCTCGGGGTGAACAGCAAGGCGTTGCCGACCAGCGCGAGCCCGAGCGCGCAGAAGAAAACGCCGAGGGCCAACGGCACCGGTCGCAGCTGGGTGATGTGGGCGATCTCCATCGGAGGATCGGCGAGCGCATACGCGGTGGGTGTGACCGTCTCTGGGCCGATCACCTCCGCCAGACGCGAGTACAAGGCCTGAGCACTGATCCCGTCGGCCGCTCGAAAGGCCACGGTGACGAACCTCTCGCCGACCGCGACGCGGTCGAGCCCCTCCGGTGTCAGCAGGACTGAGGGCGAAGCGAGTTGATTGGTGTCGTTGGGGTACAGCGTGGCGATGCCGACGACACTCACCGGGACGTCGCCTCTTGGGGACGACATCCGGATGATCTCCCCGACGCGCCGATTGGTCTGTCGGGCAAGGCCCGCACCGAGTACGGCCTCGTCGGGCGACGCCGGCAGCCGACCTTCGCGCAGCGTCAGCGGCAACGATCCCCCGAGTACGTCGAAGGACATGGCCCGGCCGGCGATGCCGTCGACGTGCGTCTCCACGTCGGTGATGAGCGCCCAGCCAGCGATGTCGTCGCGTCCGACGGCGATCGTATTGGCCTCCGCTGCAGGATCGTCGTTGAAGACATCGAGAAGAACACTCCACGTCCACCCCCATCGAGCCGTGTCGCGCTCGAGATCCCGCAGGTTGCCGGCATAGGCAAGGCCGCCGATGATTCCGGCAACACCCAAGATGCCGGCGATCAACGCTGACCACACGGGAACCCGCCGGGTGCCGGTGCCGCGGGCCAGGGCGAACCGGATGCCTGCTGCCGCCGCCACTGGCGCCGGCACCCACGCCAGCGGGGTCGCTCGCGTCCGTGGATCCTCGGTGTGCCGAACGCGCGTCGCCATCACCGCTGCAGCCGCCGCCAGAGCGACAGTGAGGGCGACGACGGCCGAGCCGGCCGCGACGAGCACGAACAGTCCGGGCGATGCACCCGCGTCTGGGTCGACGCGGCGGGCGCTCTCGCCGAATGGGGTGAAGCGTGCCAAGAGGAGAGTGACGGTGCTCGCAAGGACGCCAGCCAACGCGGCGGCGGGAACTGTCTCGGCCGTTCCGAGGCCGACGATCATCCGCCGGGATGCGCCGATCGAAGCGAGGATTGCATGGTCGACCCGGTTGCGGGCAAGGTGCCGGGTCACTGCGACCGCGATGCCGGCGACGAGGGCCAGACCAGCGGCCACGACGAACACGAGCGCCCCTTCCGCCAACATTCGGTTGCTGCGTTCCAGCGGGTCGGCGAGATCGCCGAGCGCCTCGAGCTTCACGTCGGGCGACGCCGCCTGGACCCGGTCGGTCATGTCGGCGAGCGCGCTTGCACTATCACCATGGTCGAACCACAGGTAGCCCAAGCCGCCATGCCCCGACGCTCCACCGAGATGGCCAGCATCGGAGGCGTGACGACGTGAGAACGCCGTCGAGACATATGCCGTGGCATTGTTTCCGGAACGCTCCAGGCGATCGATCATGTACTCACCGATGCCGACGACCGTCAGGGTCAGCTGCGGCCCCGATTGCAACTCCTGGTCGCCCGGACCCGCTTCGGAGAAGATGGCTTCGAGCGTGGAGGGCGAAAGCGCGGCGAACTCGAACTCGTCACCGACGCCGAGTCCCAACGTCTCGGCGAGCACGCCTGTGAGGAGCGCTTCATCAGAGGCCCTTGGGTCGGGCAACCGTCCCTCGTCGAGATCGACGAGATCGACGGTGCGCCCGATCGGGTCCGGCGTTACGACGAGCGTGACGTCAGCGGAAGACCCCTCGACCCTGCCCGGGTACAGCTCGAGCGGATGGACCGCGCGGACCCCCGGCAGCGCGGCCAGCGAGTCGATGGAGCTCTGCGAGTCGGACTCCAAACGAGCCGTCGGCGGGTCGGCGGCGGCGAACGCCCTGGGAAGGGCCGTGTTTGTTCGCTCGGCTCCGAGCAGCGCAGTCACAACGATGGAACCGCCGAGGCCGGCCACTAGCGAGATGAACACCAGGCTGCCCCACGCCCGCCGAAGGACAACGCCCATCCAGACCCTTGTGACGGTCACCGATGCATTTGACCACAGCCGACCACGTGGGTCGAGTGCGCAGCCTGGTGTCCCACGAGGGTGCTAGCCACACTCACCGCTGCGAAACTCAATACATGATCCGGCGACGCGTCATCGTCGAAGGCCGCGTCCAGGGCGTGTTCTTCCGGCAGAGCTGTCAACGTGAAGCTCGCGCTTTGGGTGTCGCCGGGTGGGTACGAAACAACTACGACGGCACCGTCGAGGCCGCGCTGGAAGGTGAACCTGACGCCGTCGAACGAATCGTTTCGTGGATGCGGGTGGGTCCCCCGGCGGCAGTCGTGACCGGTGTCAAGATCATCGACGAATCTCTGCTCGGTGAGCACAACTTCATAGTCCGGTAGCCGGCCGGCTGTGTCAGTTGAAGTGTGATGAGGGCTCCGGGATGGGAACGCTGGGAGGCTCGTCGACCAGCTGGTGCCGGGTGTGCACGGCTGTGGCGAAGAGGACCCGAGCGATGAGCGATTTGCGGTCGGCCCAACCCTGGCATTCGATCCAGATGACGCCGTCGCGAGCGACCGCATTGTTCGGTCGGCCGCACGTCGTGCAATATGGCTGGTCACGCCCCGCTTGTTCGATGATTTCGAGTGTGGCGGTGAGAGCTTCTTGTTGAGCTTGCATTGTTCGAACCTTTCGTTGCAGAGTTACGGTACGTTGCGTATCATAATGCTGGTGAGCGATTCCCGGGGTGCGACTTCTGTCTCAGAGGGCCATCCGTCGCAGACATCGGTCACACGCCCGGGCCGTCCGCGAAGCGACAAGGTGCACCGCGCGATCCTGGATGCGACGCGCGACTTGATCATCGAGCACGGCTTCGCGGACCTTCACCTCGAACACGTTGCAGCCCGAGCTGGCGTCGGCAAGTCGACGATCTATCGACGATGGGCATCCAAAGAGGAACTTGCTCTCGAGCTGTTGCTGGAGCTCGCATCGCCGCACATCGCAATCGACGACACCGGCAACACCCGCGCGGAGCTGACAGCTTCCGTGAACAACGCGATCCGCGGTCTGACGCGTAGCGCATTTGGTCCAGTCATTCGAGCGTTGCTGTCACACATCGCAGTAGATCCCGCTCTCGGCGATCCGTTCCGCGCGACCGTTGTGCAGGCTCGGCGCACCGAGATCGCCGCTGTCATCGCCCGTGGCATCGAACGCGGCGACCTCCGGTCCGACGTCGAAGTGGGCATCGCTACCGAGCTCCTCGTCGGACCGGTGTACTTCCGGCTCATGTTCGGCGGAGAGCTCAACGACGAGTTCGCCACCAACGTGGTCGACACGCTGCTGCATGGCTTTTCGACATCAGCTCGCCCTACTTCTCGGCGACGAGGATCATCCGTCGTGACGTAGCGGTCAAAGCCGTACCGTCCCCGGCGAACCCGGTAACCGTGCGAAAGCCCGCCTGAAGCAGCCAGTCCCGGAGTTCCGTAAAGCTGAACATTCGGACGAAGAACGACAAGTGACGCACCTCGCCGTTGCGCACGATCATGCGGTTCGTGTTGACCCGGCCAGTGAGCGAGTCGAAGACCCGCTCATCAATCAGCACGTCGCCTCCGATTCTCTGGATGCTGGATGGCAGCCAAACCGGCAGCATTCCGTCCTTGTGGTTCAGCTCCACCAAGAAGCGCCCGCCAGGGCGCAGAGCACGGCGGATGCCGGTGAGCATGTCGCGGTTCTGGTCGTCGTCGAAGTACCCGAAGGCGGTGAACCAGCTCACCACTGCGTCAAAACGATCCACCCATGGGATCGCTCTCATGTCTCCCTCGACGTACTCGACCGTGACCTGGCGATTCAGGGCATCGCGCTTTGCAGCATCGAGGAACAACGCTGTCGCATCGAGGCCGGTGACGACTGCTCCTCGTTGCGCGAGACGGTTCGCGATTCGCCCATGGCCACACGCGAGGTCAAGCACGCAAGCCCCTTCAGCGACTCCAAGCAGGTTCCAAATCCGCGCGGCCTGCGCGTCGCTGACCTCGTCGGTGAGCATCGGCGAGTAGAAATGGAGGTAGTCCTCGTCGAACAGTTCGTGGGCGGCCCACTCGTCGCTCATTGGGCGCGAGGCTAGATGGGATCGTCTCCGGGTCCGTGTGGAAAATCCCTCACCCGCGACGGATCGTGAGTTCGCAGTACGAAGAAGGAGCATGGAGGCAGCAGCGAATGCTCATCGCCAGGCGGTATCGCCGGACGCGTTCGCTGCGTTCTACGACAAAACGTTCGCTGAGGTGTACCGCTATCTCTCCGCGGCGGTGTTCGGCGACCGGGCCTTGGCCGAAGACCTCACACAGGAGACCTTCGCGTCTGTGGTCACCGCAGTCCGCGACGGTCGGGCCGGGTCGCTGACCATGCCTTGGCTGATGGGCGTTGCCCGCCACAAGCTGATCGATCACTTCCGCAGCACGTCACGCGAGCAGCGTCGCTTGGCGTTGGCGTGGTCAGGTGGGATCGGCCACGAGGACGACAGACTCGATGAGCTCGAAGACGTTGATCCGGCCCGCGTCGTCGCGCTTCTCCGAGACCTCTCTCCAAGCCATCGCCTTGTATTGGTGCTGAAGTACCTCGACGACCTCTCTGTCGACCAGATCGCCACGGAAATCGGCCGCTCGGTCCACGCCACGGAATCGCTCCTGGCGCGAGCCCGGCTGGCACTTGCTCGCAGCATTCGGGAGACCCAGTCATGACACGTCATCCACTGCAAGCGGTCTTCGAGGACCTCGACTACCAGCCAGCGCCCAGCTTCCGCGAGGGCCTGCGCGCCCAACTGCTCGCCGACCTCGCCGCTCCCGACGTCACCTCATCTGACCAACAACTCGGCGCCAGCGACGACGTTGACGAACCACAGGAGATCACCGTGCTCAAGAAGGTCAACCGATCCCGCTCCGGTGCCCCGCGTACCCGGGCATTAGTAGGAATCGCCGCCGCTGTGATCGTCGCCGCCGGTGTAACCGCGGTCATCGTCAACCACCGAAGCTCGACCACCGCACCGGTCGACAACAGTGCTGACTTTGCCATCGCCAGGGCCGCGCTGATCAGCGTCGATCAGCTCGGCCCTGGATGGACACCGGAATTGCCGGTCGACCCGTTGTCGTGGGCGGAGTTTCGGGAGCTGTTCGCTGCACAGCCACAATGCGCGGAGTACACCGCCGCCGCTCATTCGCTGAAAGCAACGGCTGCGGGAGCCATTACATCGCTCATCAACGTGCAAAGCCAGGTCATCGGTGAAGAGTTGACGATCTACTCGAGCAAGGATGCCGCATCGCACGTGATGGACAGCATCGCTGCCCCTGGTTTCCCGGACTGCTACTTCGCCACATGGGACGCGGCTAGCCGCATCGGCTTTCCCGGTACCGAGCCGTCAACGAGTGGTTTCAACATCGCTCCACCCGCTGCACACGGCGACCGGCAGGTCGACTTCGGCATGGAAACCCTGACTTCTGGCGCCGGTTCAAGCACTCGGCTCTTTCACAGCGTCTGGATACAAGTCGATCGAGCGATCATTTCCATGACGGTGAGCCCCGACGGGCTCGGCAGTGACAATCCGGCCGGCAACCTCGAGAAGTCGATCGCCACGTCGATCGCATTGCTCAATCAGGCAATGTCCACCGGTTGAGCTACGTTGACCTTCACCCACATGGAAGGTGCATTCCGAAACAATGACAAATCACCATCCTCTACTTCGACGGCTGTCCCAACTGGGAACTGGCGCGTGAGAGGGTGGTGGAGGCCGCGCAGTTGGCCGGCGCTCGCAACGAGATCGAGCTTCGCCGCGTTGATTCGCCCGAGGAGGCAGAACAGGTCGGTTTCGCCGGTTCGCCGACGATTCTGATCGACGGCGCAGACCCGTTTCCGACCGGGACGACGGGATTCGCATGCCGCCTGTACAACGGCGATCACGCTCCCTCCGTAGCCGAACTCGTGAGAGTCTTGACGTCATGAACAATCACCCCGGGATGAAGAGGCCTTGATGCCGACGCCAATCGGGCGAGATGAACTCGTCGACTTGGTCTCACGCGGCGCGCAGCTGGTGGAGGTTCTGCCGGCCGACGAGTATGAAGAGGAGCATCTCCCCGGCGCCATCCATCTCCCGCTCAGGTCGCTGACCGCCTCCGCGGCCAGCACCCTCGACCGCACACGCCCAGTCATCGTGTACTGCTGGGATGGGCTTTGAGACCTGTCACCGCGAGCCGCGTGGCGGCTCGAACGATTCGGGTTTCAGGCCTATGACTACACGCTCGGTAAAGCCGATTGGCTGGCGGCCGGGCAGCCAACAGTACGCAGCGAGCCAGCTGAGCCTCGCGCATTGGATGCACTACACACAGATGTCGTCACGTGCGGACCCGCTGAGTTGGTCGGCAATGTGGCCTCGCCCGAAGACCCCGAGGGGTGTGTGGTCGTCAACGAACACACAATCGTGTTGGGCCGGCTCGGTCCGAAGGAGCTCGCCTCCGCACCCGATTCCATTGTCGAAGCTGTGATGCGGCCCGGTCCTGCAACCGTGCGCGCCGACGAACCCCTCGACGAACTTCTGGACCGCATGGCGAAGCACCGCATCAAAGCAATGATCGTGACCACACCCGAAGGGCGACTGCTGGGCGTGATACGACGACAAGAAGAGGGTTCGAACCGAAGCGCTGCCAGCCAGAGCGACGGCGGCCGATGAACAGATACCCCTAGGGGGTATACTGGCAGTCATGCACGTCGATCACCATCACAGCGGCGTCACGCCTGACGTTGCGCAGCCCGAGTCACATCACGCAGCGCATGTCGGCCACGACAAGCACGCAGGGCATGACCCAGAGGTGTTTCGTCGCCGGTTCTGGCTCACGCTGCTGATCTCGATCCCCGTTGTCGCGACGAGCCAGATGATCATGGACTGGTTCGCCTACGACCTGAACGGCGTCGCGTGGGTCGGACCCGTGTTCGGGACGTTCGTGTTCGTGTGGGGCGGATGGCCGTTCCTGAAGGGCGCGGTCACAGAGCTCCGTGACCGAGCCCCAGGAATGATGCTCCTGATCGCCATGGCGATCACGGTTGCCTGGTCGTCGTCGATGGCATCCAGTCTCGGCTGGTTCGATCTCGAGTTCTGGTGGGAGCTCGCCGCGCTGGTCACGATCATGCTGCTCGGGCACTGGCAGGAGATGAAGGCGATCGGCCAAGCGCAAGGTGCTCTCTCAGCTCTCGCCGCGCTGTTGCCCGACGACGCCGAAGTCGTCGACGGCGATCAGGTCCGGACCGTCGCGATCAGCGAGTTGCACGCGGGGCAACTATTGCTGGTGCGCGCCGGCGCCCGAGTCCCTGCGGATGGAATCATCGAGGAAGGCGAAGCCGAACTCGACGAATCGATGATCACAGGCGAATCGAAACCGGTCGCCAAGGGAACGGGCGACCGCGTCGTCGCCGGGACCGTGTCGACCGACTCCTCGATTCGCGTCCGGATCACGGCGGTCGGTGACGACACCGCACTCGCCGGGATTCAGCGCCTCGTTGCCGAGGCACAATCTTCTAACAGCAGAGCCCAAGTTCTTGCTGACCGATTTGCTGGGTGGTTGTTCTACATCGCGACCGCTGCCGCGATCGTCACGTTCGTCGCCTGGTCAGTCGCCGGTGACGTCAACCAGGCCGTCACGAGCACTGTCACCGTGTTGGTGATCGCTTGCCCACACGCGCTCGGACTGGCGATCCCGCTCGTCATCGCACTGTCGACGGCGCGAACGAGGCGATCTGGCGGTTGCCGGCGAGTTTCGGGCGATCACGGGGCGCGGTGTCGAAGCTGTCATCGACGGGCACCGTTACGCCGTCGGTGGCCCGGTGCTGCTGCGCGAGCGATCTCTTGCTGTGCCCGAACCGATCCGTGCCGACGTCGAAGCGTGGACGGCCCGCGGCGGCACGACGGTGCGCATTCCGGACTTCATCGCCGAACTCGTCGAGCGCGTGGCGTTCG
>JANMRB010000230.1:0-2768 GCA_031370825.1 Ilumatobacteraceae bacterium | reverse complement strand
GAAGCGAGAACTTGGGGCAATGAAGCCCTCATGCAAGTTCAAGGCGTTGGTGCGTTCGTGCGCGTTCTCGTGCCGATACATCTCACTGGCGGCTACACCGTGACGTTCGGCGCGTGGCTGGGTGTCGATCCCGATGACCTGCGCACGGCATACGAGGTGTGGTGGACCGATGCTTACGCCGATCTGGTAATCGACGGCCGTCTCGCCAACATGTTGCCTCCTTGGGAATCAGAGACATACGGCAAGCCAATGCAAGTAGCTGTGCGCAATCGCGACGAGGTGCCCTACGCGGTGAGCAGCATCGACGAGTCCCTCCAAACAGTACTTACGAAGGAGTGGCCGCACGAGGACGTTCTCGCAGCAGTTGCGAGATACGAGGGCGCATAAGTGTCTTGATCCGCGCTGTCGCGGTTGCGTCGCGAGCGTGTCACGGTCATGCTGCTCACGTGTGCCGGTTTCACCGACTCTCTCGCGTGACGGGTCAACATGGCGATCTGTCGACGTCAAAATTGATCGCCGAAGTGACAGATCCAGATTCGACTCTCCAGACAACCAAGGCGGGTGGAACGACGGCTGGGGGCGGGGTGGGCACTCCCGATGGCCAACTCGAATACTCCTGCGCTCCTTGATCAGATCTGAGAACGGCTTGTCGGACAGTTGTCCTAAAAGAAACGAGTAGGCCTGATGAAGCATCCAGAAGAACTGGTCATTCGGAGCGCGGTAGCAGGTGATGCCGACGCGATGGGCCTCGTGCATGTTCGGGCATGGCAGAGCGCCTATCGAGGCGTCATGCCCGACGCGTATCTCGACGGACTCCAACCGGAGGAGCGCGTCGCGATGTGGCGAGGCCGCATCTCGCGTACCGAGTTGCCGCCGTTGTTGGTCGCTGAGCTGGCAGGCGACATAGTCGGCTTTGCAGCGTTCGGACCCGCGCAAGCTGCGCCCGACTCGACCGGCGTTGGAGAGTTGCACGCGGTGAACCTCGATCCTGTGCATTGGGGTAAGGGAATCGGACGGGCCCTGCTGCTCGAAGTGACCACCGCCCTCATCGCTATGAAGTTCCGCGAGGCCATTCTCTGGGTCGTGCCCGAAAACGTTCGCGCCCGCTCGCTGTACGAGTCAGAGCGATGGACCGAGGACGGAGGCGTGAGGACAGAAGCGGTCCTTGGAGCCACCGTGACGGAGATTCGCTACAGGCGGCAGTTGGTCGGCTGACAAGTGGACACAGAACTGCCGACAAACGTTGCCCAATCGGCGCTCGGCTAACTCCTTGCACCGACGCGCCGCGAGGCTCATGTCTCCGGCAACCTGTTGGGCGATCCGATCGAGCGAGAGGTGTTCGTCTATCTGCCGCCCGGTTACGAGAAGTCGGATCGCAGGTATCCGACGTCGGCTTGACGTTGAGGCTTTCCGAGGCGACGATAGACACAGTCGTCAGCTAGCGATCGAGGAAGATTCAAATCATGGGAGGCAGGTCATGTACAGATTGATCCGAATCGTGATTGCGGCGGTGTTCCTCGGGTGGGTGGCGCTGCTCCCTCCCTCAGCGACCGCCGCAACGGCGTTCTCGAATACCCCGTTGATCGCGACCTTCAGCCCGCCGCCCGGACTGACGACCTCGCCGATTGCGAACTCCACCGGCAATAGCGAGCCGGCGATCGCCTTCGGGTCTGATGGCTCGATGGCCGTTGACGGTCTTGCGTGGCTTCCGTTCCAGGTCAACCTTTGGAAAGGGTCCTTCGGATCGACCCCCAGCTACTTCGGTGCCATGGACACCAGTCTCCCGATCCACGGTCGGGGCCGCGTGAACCTCGGTGATGGCGATGCCGACGTCGAGATCACCGCGGCGGGCACTACGTTGCTGGCTGATCTGGACATCATCTTCGGCCCAGGGGGCAAGTTCTCCCAGCTCGGTGTTTCCGTGACTCGATGCCCGCACAGTGCGATCGGCCCGGCGAGCTGCACGACGGCGATCCTCGACCAAGCCGGGGCGGATCGTGAGTGGATCACGTCGAATGGCAGCACCGTATGGGTCGCCTATCATGACGCTCGCAACAGCTCCATCATCCGCGTGAAGAAGTCAACCGACGACGGTCGCACCTGGCGGTCCAGCGGCTCGCCGCTAACCGGCCTCGGCGACGTCACCGGTGGCTCGACGTTCAACAACTCGCTCGGTCCGATCGTGGCCGATCCGACGACAGGCTACGTGTTCGAGAGCTTCGCTGGTGGCGAGCCGCAGACGAAGTGCTGCAGTGCGAACTTCAACAACATCTACGTCTCACGCTCGATCGACGGCGGCGCGCATTACACGACAAGCCTCGTGTTCCACGCCCCTGCGTTCACCGCCCTCAACAATTTCTGGCCGTCGCTCGCGGTCGATCCGGTCACTGGCAGCGTATGGACCTCGTGGACGGACCTGCACGGAATGTGGGTGTCCTCCTCGACAGACCACGGTTCCACCTGGTCGACGCCGACCCTCGTCTCGACCATTCAGACCACCGTGATGCCCTGGATCGCAGCCCGCGACGGCAAGGTGGACGTCGTCTACTACGGAAGCACCGCGGCCTCGACCGACGACCCCAGCGCCGTATGGAACGTCTTTGACTCACAGCTCTCGAGCGGGGCGTGGACCGTGAAACAGGTGAGCAACACGCCAAATCGGGTGGGTCGAGTTTGCCTCGAGGGGTCCGCCTGCGTCGCCGACCGGGAACTTCTCGACCTCTTCGAAGTGGCCGAGGATCCGATTAGCGGTAAGGCGGCCATCATCT
>JANMRB010000210.1:0-3656 GCA_031370825.1 Ilumatobacteraceae bacterium | reverse complement strand
ACAGTTCTGCCGGCGTGTGTCACGACAGCGCGCCGACTCCGTAAGGATCCCCGGGTGCCGAAGCGAGTCAAGTTCGTCGTGGCATTCGCTGGTCTGTGGGTTCTGTCGCCGATCGACCTGATACCGGAGTTCCTTCCGATCATCGGTCCGCTCGATGACATCGTCGTCGTGGCGCTTGCCTTGCGATATGCCGCGAAACGCATCCCACCAGAGGCGCTCATCGACGCCTGGCCGGCCGAACGACGAATTCTGGAACGCCTGGCCCCGGCGACAGCGCTGGTGGCAACACGCGATGGAGAACACTGATGGACGGCAGCATCTTCAGATGGGTCAACCGGCTGGCCAACCGCACCGGTTGGGCGCATGGTGTCTTCACCGCATTCGCCAAGTACGGCATCGTCCTGTTTGCAGCGCTTCTCCTCGTCGCCTACATCGATGGTCGGCAGCATGGGGATCTGGGAGCCGTGGCCGGCAGCATCTGGGCGGCCGGTTCGGCGCTCGTTGCATTGGGTTTCGGCCAGCTCATAGGTGGTGCAATCGACCGCGCCAGACCGTACGACGCAATGAAGGGCGTGCATGTGCTCGTAGCTCGCACGACGGATTTCTCCCTCCCCAGCGACCACGCCACCGTGGCCGGTGCCGTGGCGCTCGGGCTCTTGTTGACCAACAGGAGATGGGGGAGCATCGCCGTAGTCCTTGCAGTGGCGATGGCGTTCACGCGGGTGTACGTAGGCGCGCACTATCCGTCAGACGTCCTCGCCGGCCTTGCGCTCGGTGCCGCAGTCGCCGTCGGAGGTCGATTCGTTGTCGTGCCGGTGCTGGTTCGTGGTGCTAAGCGACTGACTCATACAGCACTGCGTCCGTTGGTGGCTGTCAGCCAGGGTTGACAGTGGGATTGATGTCAGCTTAGGCTGACACCGTGGTGCAGCAGCTATCCGGCCTCGACAAAGCAGTGTCAAGCCGCGATCCAGCCATCGGGCTTGCGGCAGTTGCCAGTCTTCGCGCACTCGTCGAGGAGCTCGAGGTCTTGCATGTCGACAACGCCCGCTCCCTCGGGTGGTCCTGGCAGGCAATCGCCGCCGCCCTTGGAATCACAAGACAATCGGTGCACAAGAAGCATCACGTGCGTCGCGGCCTGAGGAGGTAGGGGTGTTCGATCGTTTCGACCCAAGCGCACAACTCGTCGTCGACACCGCGCTGGAGGAGTCCCGCCGTCTCGGTCATAGCCATCTCGGTACTGAGCATCTGCTGGTCGCTCTTGCCCGGCACCGAGAACTTCTTCCCGCTCTCGGGACGGAGCTCCTGCCCGACGCGGACGTCCTCGAACGACAACTCGTCGCCGACATCGGGCCCGCGGCGCCACGTGATGACGTGTTGCTGGGGACCCTCGGCGTCGATCTCGGTGACGTTCGCTCCGCGGTCCGCCAAACCTTCGGCGACGACGTGCTCCATCGCCTCGGCCGTCGGAGAATTAGCGAACCCTGGCGACGGCGCCGCCGCTCAACCCGACGGTGCAAGTCGATTCTCTTGGGTTCGATGGGCGTCGCCCCACGACTCAAGCAATCATTCGAACGCGCTCGGCGTCATGCGGACAGTCGGGGTAGTCAGCTGATCGACCCCACTTGTCTGCTCCTCGGCATGCTCGACACCGAAGCCGCCATGTCGAACAGGATGCTGCGGGAGCTGGGTCGAGAGCCCGACGAACTGCGTATAGCGCTCGACCCAACAAACCGGACACCCACTAAGCGGCGGCGTTAGCGATCCAGCCGTTGATGTCGACCACGACATCGGTCGGTGCGTTGCTGTAGAGACAGATGGTTCCCGTGGCCGATACCGGGGCGAGGACTGCGTTGGCAACCGTCGCTCCGGCCGAGTAGTTCAGGCTCGACACCTCTTCCATCGCTCCGCACGAGAACACGGTGATGAACCCGTCAGCGTCGGGATTCGTTGCTGTGACATTCAGCGAGACCGCATTCACGCCGGTCGCCGGAACAAAGCCGACGAGATCGGTGACCTTCACCTCGAGGACGTTGCCGCCGCCGATCTTGGCCTTCGTCACGAAGCGAAGCGCATCCGGGCTCTGACCGGCGCGAGTGTCGAGCACTCGGGCGGGGCCGACGGCGCTGAAGCCGGAACCCGTCTTCAGCCAGCCGTTGATGTCGACAACGAGATCGGTGGCCGCCGATGAGAAGAAGCAGACGGTGCCCGTCGCGGAGACCGGAGCGAAGACCGCGTTGGCAATCGTCTGACCGGCGACGAAGTTGACGCTCGACACCAAGGCTCGCTTGCCGCAGGAGTTCACGGTGATGAATCCTGCTGCCGCGGGATTGGCGACGACTACGTTCAGTGACACGGAGCCGACGCCGTCGGCCGGGACAAATCCGGGGAGATCAGTGAGGCGCACCTCGATCGTGCCGCCCGCGGGTATCTGGGTCTTGACGATCGATCGCAACGCGTCGGGGCTCTGACCTGACCGAGTGTCGAAGACGCGCTTCGGACCGACCGCGGTGAACACCCTCCCGGTCGCGAACCAGCCATTGACGTCGACCACGATGTCGGTAGGAGTGTTCGCGTAGAAGCACACCATTCCGTTTGCCGACACGGGAGCAACGACTGCGTTGGCGACAGTTCGTAGTGCCGGGAAGTTGACACTCGAAACCAGTTCGCGAGTTCCGCATGCGTACACCGTGATGAATCCAGCGGCTGTAGCGCCTGTTGACGTGACGTTCAGCGATACGGCTCCGACTCCGTCCACCGGAACGAACCCGGCAAGGTCGGTCAACTGCACCTGCAACTCGTATGCTCCGCCCACTTGCTGCTTGGCGACGGATCGGATGGCGTTGGGGCTCTGTCCGGCTCGGGTGTCGAAGACGCGCTTCGGCCCGACCGACATGAACTCCGTGGGTGTCGGTATCGGTGTTGCTGTGCCGAGGACTGTGAGCGCCTGCGTGCCGATGCCCAGGTTTCCGGCCGGGTCGGTGATCGAGATCACGACGTCGTACGTGCCTGGCGGCAGCGCCGTCGGTGTGACCGACCAGGTTCCGTCAGCGCCGGCCGTCGTGGTCAACGTTTGACCGCCGACGGTCACGGTGACCGTGGAGCCGGGGGTTGCGCCCGTGCCCGTGATCGGCGGTGTGGAGTCGTTCGTTACGACGATCGAGCCACCTCCCGGCACGACAAGTGGTGGAACCGTGTCGATGGTCAGGTTTTGAGTGGCTGAGCCGGTGTTGCCGTTGATGTCGAGGACGCTTGCGTTGACCGCAACCGTGCCGTTGGCAAGGTTCGCTGCGGTGACGTTCCATGACCCGCCGGGTTGCACGATCGCCAGCAGCGACTGACCCGCGATGGTGACGGTCGCCAGCGAGCCGGCGAGGGCAGTCGTGGAGCCGGAGACGGTCGGCGTCGCATCGCTCGTGGTCATGGTGAGTCCGCCGGAAATCGTGACGACAGGAAGGACGGCGTTGATCGTCAGGGACTGGGTCGCGGTGCCGAGGTTGCCGGCGGCGTCGGCGATAGATGCGACGACCGGGTAACTGCCGTTGGCGACCGTCGCCGCGGTCACACTCCAGGCCCCGTTCGCGCCTGTTGTCGTAGTCAGGCTCTGACCGGCGAACGAGACGCTGACGGACGATCCGAGCCCGACGCCGGTAGCGGTG
>JANMRB010000135.1:0-12895 GCA_031370825.1 Ilumatobacteraceae bacterium | reverse complement strand
TTCACGTGGGGTTGGGTCAACCCGGGCTATGTTCGTGGCGACGTGTACCGCAACGTCGATGCGTCGCTGTCGCGTGTTCCGGTCGCCGCGTTGTACGTGATCGCCAACATCGCCCTCGGGGTGCACCTCTATCACGGTGCGTGGAGCCTGTTCCAGTCGATGGGGTGGAATCGGCCGAGGTTCAACAACTGGCGAAGGGGTTTCGCCATCGGCTTCGCAACTCTCATCGTGGTCGGCAACGTGTCTTTCCCCATCGCGGTGCTTGCCGGGATCGTGGGGAACTGAGATGAGTGTCACGCTCGACGCCAAGATCCCCGCGGGTCCCATCGAGGACAAGTGGGAGAGCTACAAGAACGACGTGAAGTTGGTCAATCCCAACAACAAGCGCAAGTTCAAGGTGATAGTCGTCGGGACGGGTCTTGCGGGCGCGTCGGCTGCCGCAACGCTCGCCGAGCTCGGATATCAAGTCGACGCATTCACGTTCCACGATTCCCCGCGGCGTGCGCACTCCATTGCGGCGCAGGGCGGGATCAACGCCGCCAAGAACTACCACGGGGATGGCGACTCCATTCATCGTCTGTTCTACGACACGATCAAAGGTGGCGACTTCCGTTCGCGCGAAGGCAATGTGCATCGCCTCGCCCAGGTCAGTGTCGACATCATCGATCAGATGGTCTCCCAAGGCGTCCCGTTCGCCCGCGAGTACGGCGGACTGCTCGACAACCGCTCCTTCGGCGGGGCGCAGGTCAGCCGAACGTTCTACGCCCGTGGTCAAACCGGTCAGCAGTTGCTGCTCGGTGCGTACCAGCAAATGGCGCGTCAGATCGGCCTCGGTGGTGTGCGCGTGTTCAATCGAGTGGAGCTCGTCGACACCGTTGTGATCGATGGTCGTTGTGCCGGCATCGTCACTCGCGATCTGATGACCGGCGAGTTCCAATCCCATGCGGCGCACGCGGTGGTGTTGGCGACAGGTGGTTACGGCAACGTGTTCTTCCTGTCGACCAACGCGATGGCGTGCAACGTGACTGCTGCGTGGCGTGCGCACCAGCGCGGCGCGTACTTCGCCAATCCGTGTTACACGCAGATCCACCCGACGTGCATCCCCCAAGCCGACGAGACGCAGTCGAAGCTGACGTTGATGAGCGAGTCGCTGCGCAACGACGGCCGGGTCTGGGTTCCGAAGAACGCCGACGACCGACGCCCGCCGGACCAGATCCCCGAAGAGGATCGCGACTACTACCTCGAGCGGATCTATCCCAGTTACGGCAACCTTGCACCGCGCGACATCGCGTCGCGTGCGGCCAAGCGCGCCGTCGACAGCGGTCGCGGCGTGGGCCCTCTGAAGAACGGCGTGTACCTCGACCTCGCCGACGCAATCGGACGCCTCGGTTTCGACACCATCTGGGAGCGCTACTCCAACCTCCTCGAGATGTATGAGCGCATCACCGGGGAGAACCCGACGAAGGTGCCGATGCGCATCTATCCCGCCAGCCACTACACGATGGGCGGTCTGTGGGTCGACTACGAGCTGATGACCACGGTGCCCGGTCTGTACTGCACCGGCGAGGCCAACTTCAGTGATCACGGCGCGAACCGTTTGGGCGCATCCGCGTTGATGCAGGGGCTCGCCGACGGTTACTTCGTCCTGCCGTACACCGTCGGTAACTATCTTGCGCCGCTGCTCGGCAAGACGTTGCCCGGCATCGATCATCCCGAGTTCAAGGCGGCCGAGGCCGCCGCCGCCCAACGGTTCAAGGGCTACCTCGACATCAACGGCACCCGCTCACCCGACTGGTTCCATCGCGAGCTCGGCAAGATCATCTGGGACTACTGCGGCATGGAACGCTCAGAGCAGGGCCTTCAAAAGGCGCTCTCGGAGTTGCCGGCGCTGTACGCCGAGTTCCAGAAAGATCTGCGCATCACCGGAGACGGTGCGTCGATGAACCAGACGCTCGAGAAGGCGGGGCGCGTCGACGACTTCTTCCAGCTCGGGATGCTGATGTGCCGCGATGCGCTCGACCGCAAGGAGAGTTGCGGGGGCCATTTCCGTACCGAACATCAGGACGAGGAAGGCGAGGCCAAGCGCGATGACGAGCACTTCGCCCATGTGGCCGCGTGGGAGTGGACGGGTGACCCGATGAAGCCCATTCGCAACGTCGAGCAACTCGAGTTCGAAGCGGTGCATCTCGCCACACGGAGCTACAAATGAAGACGTTGACCAATCTCACGCTCAAGATATGGCGTCAGCCCGGTCCGGACGTCGAGGGCCACTTCGAGACCTATCGCATCGATTCGATCAGCGACGATGCTTCCTTCCTGGAGATGCTCGATGTGCTCAACGAGCGCTTGATCGCCGAGGGTCGCGAGGCGGTCGTGTTCGATCACGATTGCCGCGAGGGCATCTGCGGATCGTGTTCGTTGATGATCGACGGCCAGGCTCACGGGCCACAGCGCGGCACAGCGACCTGTCAACTGCACATGCGCAAATATGCCTCGGGTCAGGAGATCGTCGTCGAGCCGTGGCGGGCGACATCGTTCCCGATCATCAAGGATCTGATGGTCGACCGCAGTGCGTTTGACCGCATCATCGAGAGCGGGGGTTTCATCACTGCCCCTACCGGTGGCGCACCCGATGCCAACCTGATCCTGATCCCCAAGGTCGTCGCCGATGCCGCCATGGATGCTGCCGAATGCATCGGTTGCGGCGCATGTGTTGCCGCCTGTCCCAACGGCGCTGCCAACCTGTTCACGGCGTCCAAGGTGAGTCATCTCAACCTCTTGCCGCAGGGCCAGCCCGAGCGTTACGACCGGGTCGAGGCCATGGTCGAAACGATGGAGCAGTACTTCGGCTCGTGCACCAACCACGGCGAGTGCGAAGCGGCGTGCCCGAAGAGCATCTCGATCGATTTCATCGCAATGATGAACAAGGACTACCTCAAGGCCAAGTTCGCCAACCGCAAGGAGCTAAGCCGCACCTGACCCTGAGTGCCTGTTCAGGCGGTGGGGCGCAGGGAGTCGGACAGCTCGATGTCTTTGTGGAACCGCTTGTGGATGTACAGGGTTTGACCGAGGCTCGAGCTCTTCCACCAGATGCCCGATGCCGGTCCGATCTGCGTCGTCCTGGGCAGTGAGGCCACGATGGTCGTCGGCTTGGTCTGCGACCACTTCCCGGAGTCGGTGATGGCAATGCGGCGATCGGTCACGACGACCGGACGATAGCGATTGGCGAAGATCAGATAGATGAGACCCAACGCGCCGAGCCAGCCACTCTTGGTCTGTGCGGGGATCACGGCCTGAATCTGTTCCCCTGGCTCCAACAGAGGTTGGACGTTCTCCTTGATGCGCTCACGAATAGCGACAGCCATTGGTTTTCCTCCCTTGACGAAGTCGGATCGTAGACGAGCCGTCACCACACTCGCGCCGGAGCACTCTCACGGCACCGTCGTCAGCGGACGATGGCGCTGACGTAGCGATTGGTGGCCACCTCGTCGCCGTGCTCCACGACGAGGTCGAGCCAGAGCTCGCCGGGTTGATCGGCGACCACGAATTGAATGGTGCCGACGCGCACGCATGAATCGGGAGGCACGTCACCTCCCCAACGCCAGTCGTGCGATCCGCCGGGCCAGCTGAGCTTCGCGGTGCAGACCGTACCTTCCAGCAAGCGACGTACGTCGCTGACGACATGCACGTCGAGTGCCAGTGCCGCGCCAACCGAAACGGTTTGAGGCAGTCGGTCGGCGACGACGATCACGGGTCGGCAGGCGTCGATGACGGCCTGATACGCGAGCTTCGGGTGGCGTTCGTGATCGAGCACACTCCACGAAACCATTGGGCAGGCGTCGTTGAACATGAAGAGGCAGAATCCGCCGGTGGGGCGGTACTTCAGACGACGCAGGGTCTCGATGTGATGCCGCAGCAACGTCGCCTGGTAGCTCTGCGTCGCGTCGCGCCACCCATCGAAGGTTGCGTAGGCCAGCGGTGGGACGAACTTTTCGAAGGCGTGCAGTTGCAGGCCGTGGTATTCCTCGAGCTGCTTCCAGTCGAGGTCCGGCCAGCGCTGCGGCTCCATGAAGTCGGCGGCGAAGGGAACTGCCTGGGCGCCGAACTCGCTGACGAATCGCACCATTCGCGGCAGCGACGCGGCGAACCCCGGTAGATCTCGCTCGTCGCCGTGGTACCACCCGAAGTAGAGGTGGCTGTCGGTGCCATCCAGCAACGGGAGGTGTGGCAGCACCCCGCTGTGGGCGATCGTCGTGCGCGTCTCGTCCGCTTGTTCGAACGCTCGCTTCACCCAACGATCGAGCACGGTCTTGTTCCACGATGGCAACTGCTGGCCGGCGACGTATTGAACGGCCGACTTGCTCAGCGGTGCCGTTCGGTCGAGATTCGGGGCGACCGGTTCGTTGTGTGCGCACCACACGGCTATCGAGGGATGGTGGCCGAGTTGATCGACGGCTTCGCGAGCCTGGCGCACCGCTTCTTTGCGAATGGTTCTGGCGTAACCCCACTGCAGTGGAAAATCCTGCCACAACAACATGCCGAGCTCATCGGCTGCGTCATACAGCTCCGGACGGGAGATGTGACCGTGAACTCGCAGGAGATCGAGCCCGGCCTCGCGGGCCAGCTCGACGTCTCGCCTCAACTCCGCCGGCGTTGCGTCACCCAACGCCATTCGTGTCGGCGCGAGGTTGGCGCCCTTGACGAACATCGGCTCACCGTTGACCGTGAACACCCAATCCTGCAGCACCACTTCGCGGAGACCTGTGCGTACGCTGCGAGAGTCGCTGACGACGTCGTCGACTGAAATCTCGACCTCGACGTCTGTCAGGTCCTGGTCACCGAGTGACCATGGCCACCACAGCCGTGGGTCGTTGATGTCGAGGTTCCAGTCGACCTCGTTGAGGCCGCCGGCCAGTGACTGTTCGTGCTGGTCGAGCAGCTGTCCGTCGACGCGTGTGGACACCCGCACAGTCCGAGCCGCGTCACTGTCCAAACGAGCGTGCAACCGCAGATGGGCACGCGTGTCGTTGACATCGCGGCACAAGACCCGCCATCGGTCGATTCGTACCGGCCCCGTCGTTTCTATGCGAACCGGGCGCCAGAGGCCGCCGGGGTTCCAGCTCGGATCCATCGCGTCCCAGTTCTGGAACACTCCCGTGATGGTCCGCTTCGTCTTTCGGTTGCGCTGTGGAGGGCAGGCCACCTCGACCGCGAGGACATGCTCCGTTGACAGGCGCGACAAGCCGGTTATATCGAAGCTGTGTGGGAAGAAGTACCCCTCCGGGTCCCCGAGGTAGGCACCGTCGAGCCACACATCTGCCTGGTAGAAGACTCCGTCGAGCGTCACGAAGTGGCGTTTCCCGGGAGGCGCCGGCACGAGCTCGAACTGCTTTCGGTAGATCAAGGCCTCGTCGTTGTCGGCGAAAGGTTCGAGGTTTCGCCAATGGCCGGGAACTTCGACCACGGGCCAGTCGGCGTCGAAGTAATCGAGGCCGACGGCGCTTCGGCGCCGCTCGTCATCGGCAACATTGGCGCGCCATCGTCCCGAGAGATCCACGACGGCGAGGATAGGCGCGGGTCGCCCCGGGCGTGTGCCGCCGAAAACCGGTATGGTCGAAGCCAATGGCAACACTCGCTCAGACCCTCGGCGACCTGAAGACCTCTGGCTGGCAATCGTCACCCGTGAAGGAGGAGATCCGCCGCAATGCCGTGGCCCGAATCGCGGCCGGCGACGCATTGTTCGAGGGTGTGCTCGGCTACGAGCAGACGGTCATGCCGCAGCTCGAGAACGCGCTGTTGGCCGGGCACGACATCATCTTCCTGGGCGAGCGTGGTCAGGCCAAGACCCGCATCATCCGTTCCCTCACGGGACTGCTCGACGAGTGGATGCCGATCGTCGCTGGTAGCGAGATCAACGACGATCCATATTCTCCTGTCAGCAAGCACGGCCGCGATCTGATCGCCGAGATGGGCGATGCCACCCCGATCGAGTGGGTCCATCGCGACGATCGTTATGGCGAGAAGTTGGCAACGCCCGACACGTCGATCGCCGATCTCATCGGTGAGGTCGATCCGATCAAAGTCGCAGAGGGTCGCTACCTCAGCGACGAACTGACCCTCCACTACGGATTGGTTCCGCGTACCAATCGCGGCATCTTCGCCATCAACGAGATCCCCGACCTCGCCGAGCGCATTCAGGTTGGTCTGCTCAACGTCTTGGAGGAGCGCGACGTGCAGGTGCGCGGCTACAAGATCCGGTTGCCGCTCGATGTGTTGCTGGTGGCCAGCGCCAATCCGGAGGACTACACCAACCGCGGCCGGATCATCACCCCCCTGAAGGACCGCTTCGGCAGCCAGATCCGCACGCACTACCCGCTCGACATCGAGACCGAGGTCGCCATCATGCGCCAAGAGGCGCGTCCGGGCTCCGTGGGCGATGTCGCCGTCCATCTCCCTGATTACATGGAGCAGGTCGTCGCCACATTCAGCCAGCTGGCACGCACCAGCACACAGGTCAACCAGCGCAGCGGGGTCAGCGTGCGCTTGTCGGTCAGCAATGTCGAGGTTCTCGGTGCCAATGCCCTGCGGCGTGGCCTTCGCGCCGGTGAGCATGTCGTCGTGCCGCGCATCTGCGATCTCGAGGCACTGGCGGCGTCCAGCAGTGGCAAGATCGAGATCGAGTCGTTGGAAGAGGGCCGCGACGGCTTGATCCTCGACAACCTCGTCAAGGCGGCCGTCTTGACGGTCTACAAGGAACGCATCTCACCCGATCAGGTGCGCGATGTCATCAGTGCGTTCGAGGAAGGTGTCGTGGCCCACGCTGGAGAAGACATGCCATCTGTCGAAGAAGCCCGCCTGGTAGAGATGGTGCCGGCACTGCGCACCCCGGTGTTGGCGCTCACCGGCAACGACGAATCGCCTGCCGCTGTGGCGGCTGCTGTCGAGTTCGTGCTGGAGGGCCTGCACCTGTCGAAGCGTCTGAACAAGGACTCGTCGGGCGGCGTCAAGACGTACCGCGGACGCAGCTGACGCCGGTTCAGCGGGTTGCGGGCCCTGTCTGCTGCTCGAATCGAGAAACCACTGGCTACGTAGGGCTTAATCCTCTAGGGTGACCCCTCACCGCCGGGTGGTACGACTGCCTGAGCGGCAGCCGGGACGGGCTCATTTGGTTGTGATTCCGGACGTTACGTCCACCTCGGCCTATTCACACGAAAGTGAGCGCTCATGATTCGGAAGCCGTTCCGCACCTGGTCACAGAGGAAATCGGGCTCTGTCTTCGTGGCGTTTGCCGCAGTGATCGCAGTCAGTACCGCCGTTGCAGCCAGCGTCGGCGAAGGCGGCGGCGGGCAATCAAGCGGGACACCCGGTACGCCGGAGAACGCCAGTCAGCAGCTACCGATCGAGCTGTCGGGCCGGGTCGAGAACATTGCGACGGACTCAGGGGCTTACGACCCCACCGTCGTCACCAAGTTCATCTCCGGTCGCGGGTTCGTCGCCAACCAAGGTGCCAGCCTCGACGCCGATATGGTCGAGTTCAGCGGGCAGACCTGCGTGTCGCCCAATGCGTCCTCCGGTGGACTGTCCACGTTCTTGTTCGCACCGGTGGAGCTTCCTGACGGCGCGTTGATCAAGCAACTCGCCTTCTACGGAGCCGACAACGACGGAGCCAACGACATAGGAATCCAGCTCGAACGGGCCGACATTGCTGTTCCGGCGCTTCCCGGGGTGCCCGGTCGCACCGATCAAGTCGTCGCAGACTTCACGACAGCCGGTGTCAGCGGCGTGGTCGCTGTCGACAGCGCCGACAACCTCGACGAGGTTGCGGGCAGCTTCGCGTCCGCCGGAGGCACGGGCAACGACCACCGTTTCCACGTCGTTCGTGTTCAGTTGATCAACGCCGCAGGCGCCGATCACGTCCTGTGTGGCATCGAAGTGCGCTATCAGGTGCCCGTTGCCTCGACCGATGCGGGTTCGGTGTTCCATCCGATCACGCCGGTACGCGCGTACGACTCGCGCGTTGCGGGCTATCCGGTGAACGGCCCGATCGCCAACTTCGGCTCGCGAGTGATCGATGTCAGTTCCGGTCACGACCTCGCGACAGGAGCTGTGACGCTGGCCAACGCAGTACCGGCAGGCGCCACCGCGATCACCTACAACCTCACGACCGATCAATCCACAACGGCTGGTTTCGTGGCGATCACCTCGGGCATCGCCGACTCGTTCGCCGCTTCGACGATCAACCTGAACGGCACCCCGCTGGCCAATGGCGGCACCGTCCAGATCGCGGGCGACCGCACGGTCAAGGTGTGGGTCGGTGGCGGCGGAACGACGCAGGTCATCGTCGATGTGACCGGGTACTACACCTCGCCAGTGCTCCCGAACATGGCGAACTGATCCACGTCGGCGGGCTAGCGGCTGACGATCTGCGCCATCGAGCCGGCGCCCAACTCGTACTCCTGGGCGAACTCGGCAAACGGCTTGCGCTCGATCGCCCCTGATCCTGTGGGCCAGGGGTTGTAGATCGTGGCCTCGGTGTCATCCCAACTGCCGCCTCCGTTGAGGCCTGCGAGCACGACAGCGTGGTATGGCGCGCCTTCCTCGACGATCCACAGTGGGCTGCGCTCGAGCATCGGTGCGAAGTAATCCGGGCCGCCACAAGCGGGCCCGATCTCGGTGAGCCCGTGGGCCGACACGGCCGCTTCGATCTCGCCCCAGCCGTAGCTATCGGTGGTCGTCATTCCTGCGTCGGTGCATACGTCCTCAACGCTCTTGTTCGTCAACATCGCGATGCTCGCAGCCCAGCAGGTCACATCGGTCGGTTGCGGGACCAGGGTCAGGCTCTGGTTGACCGACATCGGCTGAACCGACATCCCCCCCTCTGCGGGTGCGCTGCTGCTGGACGAGCCCGGTGCCGCTGATTGTCCATCGACGGGTTGCCATTGATTGCCGTCGGCGTCCCACCACCACCGGCCATCGGCGGAATATTGGACGTCGGTCATCTGCATCTCCTCGTCAGTTCGGGTCGCTCAATGATGAGGCGAGCCGCCGCCGCCGTGTGCGCCCGCGAGGCAAGAAAGGGGGCAACGTCCATTGCCCGGTCAGCCTGGTTCGGCTACTGCGCGCGCTCGATGTGACGAGCGACGAGGTTCTCCAGCATCTCCTGGTGCCCCGACGCGCGCGACGGCTCGCCCGTGGTCATTGCCCGTGTGTGAAGGTCGTCGAGGGTGCGCTCTTTCATGATCGACGTGCCCAGCTCACCGGACCACCCGGCATATCGGGCATCGCGGATCGCGTCGAGCTCACCGCTTTCGACGATGGACGCCGCTGCGATCAACGCCCGAGCCATCGTGTCCATCCCACCGATGTGGGCATAGAACAAGTCGGTGCGGTCGCTCGACTGGCGCCGTAACTTCGAATCGAAGTTCAGCCCGCCGGTGGTGAACCCGCCTGCTCGCAGGATCTCCAACATGCCCAGCGTCATCTGCTCGACCGATACTGGGAAACGATCGACGTCCCAGCCCAATCGGTCGTCGCCCGCGTTGGCATCGATCGAGCCGAAGATGCCCGCATTGACGGCAGACGCGATCTCGTGGGCGAAATCGTGACCGGCCAGCGTCGCGTGGTTGACCTCGATGTTGACCTTGATCTCACCCTCGAGGTCGTACCGCTGCAGGAATGCGTGCACTGCGGCGACGTCGTAGTCGTACTGGTGCTTGGTCGGCTCGAAGGGCTTCGGCTCGATCAGGATCGCACCCTCGAACCCGATGCGCTGCTTGTGCTCGACGACCAGCGTGAGGAACCTGGCCAGCTGGTCGAGCTCGCGGCTGATGTCGGTGTTGAGCAGGGTCTCGTAACCTTCGCGCCCACCCCAAAGCACGTAGTTGTGTCCACCGAGACGATGGGTTGCTTCGAGGCAATGGGCGACCTGCCCGGCCGCGAACGCGAACACCTCTGGATCGGGATTCGTGGCCGCACCTGCCTGATATCGCGGGTTCGAGAACAGGTTGGCCGTGCCCCACAACAGCTGGACACCTGTTCGTTCCTGGTGCTCCGCGGCGAGGTCGACCATCTCATCGAGACGCTTCGTCGACTCGGCGAACGTCGAGCCTTCCGGGGCGATGTCTCGGTCGTGGAAGCAGTAGAAGGGAACCCCGAGCTTGGCGAAGAACTCGAACGCCGCACCCATCTTCTGCTTCGCGGCAGCCATCGGCTCGGCACCCGGCGCGAAGGTCGGGTGCCACGGGCGATCGAGCGTGCCGGCGCCGAAGATATCGAACCCGTCCCAAGCGAACGAGTGCCAATAGCAGACCGCGAAGCGAAGGTGATCCGCCATTCGCCGTCCGGCAACGACCCGGTCGGCGTCGTACCAGCGAAACGCCAATGGGTTGTCGCTCTCGGGGCCTTCGTAATTGATTCGGTCGGTGACGTCGGTGAAGAACTCCATGACGCGGAAGTTACTGCACCGCGGCACCGAAGAAGACGGCCGCGGAATCCTTCACGTCGCGATCACGAGTGATGATCCCGTCGTCGTGTCCCTCGATGTCGAATGTGGGGCTCAATGTCATCGCCTGGAGCGGTGCACCTTCTGCTGCCTCACCGCAGGCCGTTTGGAATCGTTCGACAACGGTGACTCGGTCGGCGTCTCTGCCCGGCGGCGTGATCAGCGTGATCGCCAATGGACGATCGGGGCCCATCTCGGCCGTACGCAGGATGGCACCGAGCGACTCGTCGACGTCGGCGACGATGATCCCCAGCACGTCGCACGCGCCCGCTAGATCGGGCAGTTCGCGATCGGCGCGGCCAGGGATGCTGATTGTTCCATCGTGCAGGCCCTGCAGCCACAGATCCCAGCGCAGATGATCCTCACGGCGAGCGATCTCGGCGGCTTGAATGGTCTGATCCGCCGGTCGCACGGTCTTCAGGCCGAGAGCCGTGGCCACCGGTGGGCCACCACGGAGGATCCGCCACGCATCGCGCCAGGCCACGACGAGCGTGTCGAGAACCTCACCATGGCGCCGGGGATCGTCGGGGACGACGCGGTTGGCGTAGGCGAGAGGGTTGTCGAACGGAACCCAACCGCCGACCGCGTCGCCGAACAGATCGGACACCCCCTCGACCCAGCGCGGCCACCAGTGACCGGCGAAGCGTGGATCGGTGAAGCCACCGTCGTTGTCGAACCACTGCGGGACGGCACGCTCGAGCAGGGTGAACTGCAAGGTGATCCCGAGAGCCGTGGCGTGCTGGAGCAGGCCCGAATGCCACTCAACGGCGTCACCGTCGAACGCCCCCGCCTTCGGCTGCAACCACGACCAGTCCAGCGTGATTCGTGCTGTTGGCACTCCAAGCCCGGCGAGCAGGACGAGGTCTTCGTGGAACAACGAGCGGTCGAGGCGGGGCTGCGGGATGACCGCTCCGTGGATCACGCGAACGGGCTGCGCGTCCACAGTTCGCCAGTGTCGGTGCTGGAAACGAGCTCCGGCTCTCCGCCCAGTTCGACCACGTCGATCGGCCCAGGGAAACCACGCAACTCCACCGGTTCATGGGCGTGGGCGGTGACGCCACGGGGCAGGCGTTCGATCTGCATCGTCGGCATCAAGACCTCGAAGGGACCGGCCGCGTCGCACAGGCGTGCAGCCATGTTGACGGCTGAACCGATGTAGTCGTCGCCCTCGAACAGCAGGGCGTGGCCCGTGGCCATGCCGACTCGGAGCGACAACGGCGCGCAGACCTCGGCGGCACGGTTCTCGAGATCAAGGGCAAAGGCCACGGCGTTGACCTGTTCGATGGATACGACCATGCAGCCATCACCAAGCCATTTGGCGATGCGCACGCCCCGCTCGCTGGCAATCTCGCGCACCAGCGACCGAAAAGCACTGAGAATCCGAGCTGCGGCCTCGTCGCCGAACGCGGCGGTGTAGTTGGTGAAACCGGAGAGGTCTACAAAAGAAAATGTGCGGGGTACTCGCATGATTGACCCAGGGTAGCGGGGGCAATCTTTCTGTAGGGTTCTCATATGGCAGCCCGCTTCACCTACTCACGTTGGGACGGCACGCAGCGCGGATTCGACCTCGACGCCGACGGGCTCTTCGACCAACTGACCGACGACCTGCTCTACCACGGCGACGTCAACTCGGCATTGCGCCGGATGATGCAAGAAGGGATGCTCGATCGCAACGGCGAGCGTCTGCAGGGCCTGCGCGAGTTGATGGAAAAGCTTCGCCAGCAACGTCAGGAGCGACTCGAACAGTTCGATCTCGGCGGCGTGTACAGCGAGATCGCCGACGAGCTCAACGACATCGTCGACGAAGAGCGCCACGCCATCGACAACGCCTCGCAGGCGGCGGAGCGCAGTGGCGACGAGCGTCGCGCGCAAACCGCCCGAGACGCAGCGGCCGACCGCAACTTCCGTCTCGACATGCTGCCCGAAGATCTGGCCGGCAAGGTGCGCGAGCTGCAGGCCTACGACTTCGAGTCCGCCGAGGCAGCGCAACGCTTCGAGCAGCTGCTCGACAAGATCCGCCAACAGCTCACCCAGCAGATGGTCGAGCAGATGTCGGGGGCGATGCAGAACATGACCCCCGAAGACCTGCAGCACATGAAGGACATGATGGCGGGCCTCAACGAGATGCTCGAGAAGCGCGACCGCGGCGAAGACCCGGAGTTCGAGAAGTTCATGGAGGCGTTCGGCGACTTCTTCCCGGAGAACCCGCAGTCCCTCGATGAGCTCCTCGAGCAGATGGCCAGACGCATGGCCGCGATGCAGGCGATGATGAACTCGATGACGCCGGAGCAGCGTGCGCAGCTCCAGCAGCTCAGCGATCAACTGCTCGAAGACATGGACCTGCGCTGGCAGATGAGCCAGCTCGGGCAGAACCTGCAGTCGATGTTCCCGCAG
>JANMRB010000075.1:0-20933 GCA_031370825.1 Ilumatobacteraceae bacterium | reverse complement strand
CCCGTGATTGCATTCGATCCGCGGCTCGCAACGTCGTTCACGGCAGGCCTGCTCGCCTCCATCAACCCCTGCGGGTTCGTTCTGCTGCCCACCTACCTTCTCTATTTCCTCGGCATGGAGGGCCAGCGGACAACGAAAGAATGCAGTTCGATTCCGCGGGCACTGGCCGTGAGCCTTGCGGTCTCGGCAGGTTTCATGACCGTGTTTGTGGCCATCGGCACGATCACCAAGATCGGAACAGGGTGGTTCCTCGACAAGTCGCCATGGATCTCACTTGCCGTCGGAATCGGACTCGTCGTCCTAGGCATCGCGATGCTGTTCGGATATCGCCTTCCCTTCACCTCGCCGCGACTGGACGTCGGCGGTAAAGACCGATCAGTCCTCTCGATGTACGTCTTTGGCATCACCTACGCTGTGTGTTCCATCGGGTGCACCCTCGGCCCGTTCATCGCGGTCGTGCTTGGCGGCGTCACCACTGACGGTTTCGCGAAGGGAATCGCAGCAATCGGCCTGTATGGCCTGGGGATGGCCTTGGTGGTGAGCAGCTTGACGGTTGCGCTCGCGTTCGCCAACACGACGATGCTGCGCATCCTGCGAAGAGGGATGTCGATCTTCGAAGACATCGCCGGCGTATTCGTACTACTGACCGGCCTCTACATCTCGTGGTACTGGTACAGCAGTCTCACCGACCACTTCGACGACCGAGTCCTCACCAACGTCGGGGGTGTTCAACAGAGGCTGTCGGTTTTTGTCCAGAACCATCAGAGCGCGATCGTGCTCACGGCGACGGCAGTCATCGCGCTCGCTATCGTCGGCGCGGTGATCCACAGAAGACGACAAACGGCTACACCCTGATAAAAGCAAGGTGACACCTGGGGGCCCGAACCGCGCGAGCGGTTGACACCGACCATCGGTTAGTACAGACTTACCGTTCGTGGATGCTTACCGAGACGAAGACGGATGGGGCGCACTCGGAGACCCCACCCGCCGCTCCATCGTCTTGCGGTTGGCGGCACGGCCACAAGCTGTTGGCGAACTGGCCGCTTCGTTGCCGGTCAGCCGGCCAGCTGTGTCACAGCATCTCAAGGTCCTCAAAGACGCCGGCCTGGTCGCCGAACACGCCGAAGGAACACGGCGGATCTACCAACTCAACGAAGCAGGACTGTCTGCCCTGCGCGACCAGCTCGACACCTTCTGGAACCGGGCCCTCACCGGCTACCAAGACGTCATCGACGAATCGAACAAGGAGAACTCATGAACCAGCCCGACACCGCAGTCGTCCGCCGTTCGGTCATCGTCGACGCGCCGATCGAGCGAGCGTTCGCCGTATTCACTGGACGGTTCGGCGACTTCAAGCCACCCGAGCACAACCTCCTCGGTGTCCCGATCGCCAAGACCGTGTTCGAACCACATGTCGGCGGACACATCTATGACCGTGGCACCGACGGCAGCGAATGCCGCTGGGCCCGGGTCCTGGCGTTCGAGCCACCGGACCGGGTCGTCGTCAGCTGGGACATCAACCCGTACTGGCAGATCGAAACCGACCCCGACCACACCAGCGAAGTCGAGATCCGGTTCGTCGCCGAAACCCCACAGCGCACCCGGCTGGAACTCGAGCACCGCAACATCGAACGCCACGGGCCCGGCTGGGAAGGCGTCCGCGACGGTGTCGCCGACGACGCCGGATGGACCCTCTACCTCGACCGCTACGCCAACCTCCTCACGACGAACGCCTGAATTACCGGACGCTCCGATCGGCCCTCGGTAACCAGTCAGCCGTTCAGCAACAGTCGTCGCACGTTTCGCCCCTCCAGGCTTCGCGACCTTCGTTGACAGCGAGCCCGGCGATAGCCAGCGCGGCGAGCGGGTCAGCCCACCACCATCCAGCAGTCGCGTTGAGGATCAGACCGGCGAGCAGAATGGCCGACAGGTAGGCGCACAGCTTGGTCTGGTTGCTGTCGGCGACCACGGTGGCGCTGCCCATCGCGTTCCCATTGCGCCGCTTCGCGCGAGCCAACATCGGCATAACAATCAGCGACGCGATCGCCAGACCAATACCCACCGTCGATGACCTAGGTTCGGATCTCCGCAGCAAATCAATGATCGCCTGCACCCCGACGTAGGCGGCGAGAGCGAAGAAGCTCATCGCGATCAACTTGAGCGCGCGGCGCTTGACCTTGCCTTCATCGATCAGTTCCTTGACCGCGCGCAGAGATCCTTCGGTCGTCTCCTTGATCAACTCAGGACGGCTCGACACCGTCGGGTTCCATCGGCGTCACAGAGCCCAAACTTGGTGGCGATGATCACGCTGTCGCGCACGGGCGCGAGGCCCTGGCCGACGAGCACTTCGTTGGTGAAGGGCCCATACACCTGCGCCGTGTCGAAGAACGTCACACCGAGATCAACCGCTGTGCGAAGCAGTGAGCTCGCTTCATCGGCGCTGAGT
Source organism: Ilumatobacteraceae bacterium (assembly GCA_031370825.1). Classification (GTDB taxonomy): domain Bacteria; phylum Actinomycetota; class Acidimicrobiia; order Acidimicrobiales; family Ilumatobacteraceae; genus JAENVT01. The sequence continues at coordinate 18,487 of JANMRB010000075.1, read as the reverse complement.
AGGTCACTGCGGTGATAGCTCATTCCCATACAGCCCAGGCCCAGCGCGGAGACCTCCAACCCACTGGTTCCCAACTCTCTACGTTGCATGACAGCCTCCACATCCGTAAACCTCGCGCGACGCGCAGGACTGCGCGGCGCTTCCCGTCAGTGCTCGGGAATCGCCCTGTGCCTTGTGGACGTTGGCGGGCATCTCGATGCCGTTGTTGAGTGTGAGCGTGTTGTTCATGTGTTCCTGTCGTGGCTGGTGTGTGCGCCGGGGCGCGGTCAGGTCGGTGCGAGTTCGCCGTAGAAGTAGGAGGCGGTGACGCCGCCGTCGATGAGGAAGTCGCTGCCGGTGATGAAGGCTCCATCAGGTCCCATCAGGAACGCTCCGAGTGTGCCGATCTCGTCGGGGGTCCCGGCTCGTCCGGCAGGGCACAGCTCGATCATGCGTCGGTAGCCGGCACCACGTGGTCCGGTTAGTTCGTCACGGGCGAGTGGCGTCATGACGATGCCGGGGCTGATCGTGTTGACCCGCGCCCCACGCTGGCCCCACCTAACAGCTTCCGCCTTGACGCGCAGCGAGTTGCCGCGCTTAGCGAGTTGGTAGGCGTGAAGCGAGTCTGTCACCTGGTCCGGTTGCAGCATCGGGAGGGTCAAGAGTTCGTCGGTTGGTGTTGTCGCAAGTGCAGCGTCCTGTTCAGCAGTGAGCGCGCCGAGTCGATGGCCGGACTGCGACGCGACCACAACGCCTGAGCCGCCAGCGGCGATGACGTTGCCGAATTCCTCGAGCACGATGGCGGTGCCGTACAGGTCCACCGAGAGGATCGTCGCCGGAGTGGCCTGGCTCGGTGAGACGCCGGCGGCGTGGATCATCCCGGTGACGTCGCCGAGGTTCGCTGCGGTCTCGGCGAGTGCGTGGACCGAGTCGCGCTGGGAGACGTCGACGGTTGCTGTGGTGACGTCGAAGCCGGCGTCGCGGAAGATCTCGGCCTTGATCGGGGGCTCGGCAAACAGATCGACGTCGGCCGAGGTCTGCCGGCCGCCGTGGGGCCAAAACACAACGAGGCCGATGAGCGTCACCGCGGCCGCAACCACGACCGACGTCCAGATTGCTCTCGAAATCCTCCGAGATTCCACGACTTCATCCGCATCAGGGCCAGGCTCGGCGATCGGCTGTTGGAACCTCCGAGAACGCATGGGATCAGTCTCGCGGTCGGGGCGAAAGCGGTTGCGGGTACATAGCGGATACGGAGGCGACGATCGTCGGGAGTCGGAACAAGATCGATGCCTTTCGCCGGGACAGCGGGAGAACCCTTACTACAGAGTGTAGATGACCCCAGCCTCGTGAAAGCGGCAAGACGCTGCGTCTGGAAAGGTGGACGGCTCGTGAGAAACTCCGTCCACCTTTTCTGGTCGTACCGCAGCGTCTGGCGTCAGTCGCTGAAATTGCCTAGGACGCTGAGGTTGATGGTCCCTGTGCTGCCGTCGGCGTGATGGACGGGAACATGGATGGTCATGTCGTGAGGGCCATCCATGCCGGGGTGCATGGAGAGCTCGAAGCTGAGCTTGGTGTCGACGCCTGGGTTGAGGGTGCTCGGTCCTTGCACGGTGAACGCGCCTGGGCAGCAGCCCCGGTTGATCTGGACGTGTGGCTCGCCGATCGTGATCGCATCAGTGCCAGTGTTGTGCAGCAGCCAGGTTGGGCGGACGGCGACGTTGAGCGGTACCCGGCCGAGAGCCCACGTTGATGGTGTGGCTGTGATCCTGTCCGCCGTGACAGTTCCGATGGATGTGCCGGGGGTTTCGAGAACGGGCATGCCCATGGTGTTGATCTCACCTGTTCGTTTGAAGGTAGTGCCCGATGCCGACGTGCCGCCGGATGTGGCTGCTGCGATGACGCCAACGGATGCGCCGACGAGCGCGATCGCAGCGGCTGCGGTGAGTAGCCAGGTCCGATGGTGGGCGTGTCGGCGTTCTTCGGTTCGATGTTGGGTGTTGCTCATGGTTGGCCTCCAGGGTCAGGCTGCGGGTGGCCCGAAGCGGTCGATGATCGATTGACGCACGTCGCCGATGGCGACGCCGGCGTCCAGTTGTTCGCGAGCTGCGATCGCTTCTGCGGAGCAGACTCCGCAGCCGGATGCGTGTGCGTCCCAGTCGCCTGCCGGGTTGACGAAGCAGTCCTCGAGATTGCGGTGGCCGAGGCTGTGCTCGCAGCCGCAGTAGCACGGAATGTCGATGAAGTGCATCGCATGGTCAGCCGCGTAGCGGTAGACGTCGGCGGTCGCATCGGGTAGATCGGCGAGGTCGACGGTTGGCGACGCTGCGGCCGGTGCGGCATCAGCAGGATCTGCCCCGCTGGCACCGCGGATGAGGGCGGCAAGACCAACGAAGATGAGTGCCACGAGGGCCAACTCGGCGAGAACGATCCGGACGATCGACCGGCGGTCGTCGCCACGTTCGGTGCCATCCGCCGGTTCGTCGGCTCGTTCGATTTCAGTGTCGCTCATGACCGTCCAGTGGTCGCTTTGTGGTCGTGGGCTTCGTTGATTTCGTGGTGCGCGTTCGGGGAACTGGAGTTCTTGGGCTGGCGCATGAGGAGCCACATCACGGTTCCCATGACGATCGGGCAGAGCAGCAGTGCAAAGCCGAAGCCGGCTGCGAGTGGGCTGGCGCCTCCGCGGGCGAACAGCATGACTGCGACGAGTATCGCGATCCCGCAGAAGATCATGTGGTCACGGTGCTTCATGGCTGGCCTCCCGGATGGTGGGCGGCGTGATTCGATGCTTGGTCGGCCGATGACGCCGTTGGCGTGTCGCTCATCGAAGCGTGGACCTCGTCGCAGGCGGCGAGCACGTCAGCGGACACACTGCCCTCGAGTGCCTGGTGCATGGACGTGTGCATAGCATCCATGCCTGTTGCGTCCATCATGTTGGTCATGCCGTTCCCGGTCATCATCGATGTCATGCCGTTGACATCGTTCATATGGCCGTTGGTCATGGTGATCGATGCAACCGGCAGGGGTGGGGTCGGGTCGCTGGCAGCCAGCGTCGCGCCGACACCGAGTCCGATCGTGAGTGCTGTGGCGCCTATCGCGCCGATGATCATTGTGCGTCTCATGGTGAGTCGCCTCCTTGTCGACTCTCATGATCAACCTGACATGTGGAGGCCGCGTGGAGACCCGGTGCAGACCGAGCGGTTTCCATCCGTACGGGTGCGCGCTCTCGGATGTCGCGGCAAGATGGTTCTTGTGAGAAGGCTGTTCTGATGACTGCAACCGTGCTCGTCGTCGAGGACGAGCTCAAGATCAGGGAGCTGATCCGGCGGTATCTGGAACGCGAGGCGCTGTCGGTGCTGACGACCGGCTCGGGCGCCGAGGCGTTGACGATGCTGGAGACGCAAGAAGTCGACCTGATCGTGCTGGACCTCAACCTGCCCGATGTGAGCGGTGAAACCGTTGCTGCTGAGGTTCGTTCCCGATCGGCGATCCCGATTCTGATGCTGACCGCGAAGTCGACCGAAGCGGACCGGATCCGGGGCCTCGAACTCGGTGCCGATGACTATCTCACCAAACCGTTCTCGCCCAGAGAACTGGTCCTGCGAGTCCAAGCCGTGTTGCGACGGAGCCAGATCAGCGTCGCGTCGGATGCACCTGCGGCGTTCGGTGATGGCGCGCTGGTCATCGACGAGGTGCGCCACGATCTGATCGTGCGGGGAGAACCCGTCGAACTAACGCCGACCGAATGGGCGCTCCTCGTCGCATTGACGGGCACCCCCGGCCGGGTGTTCTCACGAGCCGAGTTGATCAACCGTCTCAGGGGCTACGAGTTCGACGGCTATGAGCGAACGGTCGACTCGCATGTGAAGAACCTGCGCCGCAAGATCGAACTCGATCCCCACGAGCCTGCCATCGTCGAAACGGTCCTCGGCGCCGGTTATCGGCTTGGAGTTCATCGTGACCGGTAGGCGACTGCTGAGCCCGCTGGGGGTCCGATTGACGCTCGCGTTCCTCGCGGTCGCGATGGCTGCGGTCGCGGTGTTCGCTGCGCTCATCGTTGTGGCTTCGCGCTCGGAGGTGTCGGGGTTGTCCGACCAGCGTCGCCGCGACGACCTGTCCGCGACCGCCGCCGCGGCAGCAGATGCCTACGTCCGCGCGGGCGGTTGGGACGGTGCTGACCTCTTCTCGGTTGCCACCGTCGCCGCTGGCGGTCAGGCCACGCTGGCCGTGCTGGACTCCGATGGTGCCGTGATCGCCGCGCCCACCGACGAATTGGCCGCGATGATGGCGCGCATGCACGGCCTGGCCGCGGTCGACACCCCGCGCGGTGATCCGGTGTCGCAGGCTGTCGTCGTCGACGGTCGGGCGGTCGGCGCGGTCATGCTCCGCTTCCCCACCGAGACCATGGACGCCGAGCGCCACGTCCGTGACGCCCTCTCGCGTGCAGCGGTCACCGGAACCCTGATCGCTGGCGCGGTCGCGCTGATCGTCGCCGTCTACGTGTCCGTACGCGTCACCCGACCCGTCACCGCCCTGACCAGTGCAGCGGGCGATCTCGCTGCCGGCCGCCGCGACACTCGAGTCGACCTCACGGACGCGCCGGGTGAGTTGCACAGCCTCGCCGACGCGTTCAACGAGATGGCCGACAACCTCGACCGTGAGGATCAGCTCCGCCGCAACCTCCTCGCCGATGTCGCCCACGAGTTACGTACCCCGCTCACCATCCTGCAGGGCAGCACCGAAGCACTCCTCGACGGCATCGACGAACCAACGCCCACGGCCATCGCCTCACTGCACGACGAAGTCGTGCGACTCAGCCGACTCGTGGCCGACCTCGAAACCCTGTCTGCCGCAGAAGCAGCAGGGCTACGACTCCACACTGCCCCGGTCGACGTCGCCGACATCGTCCGTACCACCGTCGATCTCCTCGGTCCGCTCGCCGAGGAGCGCAACATCACCATCGACGTCGTCGGCGAGCCGGCGCCAACGAACGCAGATCCTGACCGTCTCCAACAGATCGTGGTCAACCTCATCACCAACTCCGTCAAGTTCACGCCACCAGGCGGCCGCATCACCGTAACCACCGAGGCCGCAACCGATCGGGCGATCCTCAAAGTCGCCGACACCGGCCCGGGCCTGGGCGACGACGAGTTACCGCATCTGTTCGAGCGGTTCTGGCGCGGTCACGCGGCCACGAAAGCACCGGGCAGCGGCATCGGCCTCGCCGTCGTCGCCGAACTGGTCGCCGCCCACCACGGCACGATCGACGCAACCAATCGAGCCGAGGGCGGAGCCGAGTTCACCATCACGCTGCCGTCGGCGCGGGAGTCTGCTCCGGCAGCCGGAGTCGCTTGAGCAGTAGCGCATTCATTGCCACGAGAAAGCTGGACCCCGACATCGTCAGCGCGGCGATCTCCGGTCGGAGCATCAGACCGAACGCCGGGACGAACACACCGGCAGCGATCGGGAGCGCGATCGAGTTGTATCCAACAGCCCAACCGAGATTCTGACGCATCTTACGGACCGTCGCCCTGCCCACGATCAATGCCGACACGATGTCGAGAGGGTCGGATCGCATCAGCACTACGTCGGCGGTCTCGATCGCCACGTCGGTGCCAGCGCCGATCGCGATGCCGAGGTCCGCTTGGGCGAGAGCAGGCGCGTCGTTGACCCCGTCGCCGACCATCGCAACCTTGTGGCCGGCAGCTTGCAGCTCGGCGATCTTCGCAGCCTTGTCGCCGGGCAGCACGTCGGCGATCACCCGCTCGATGCCCATGCCGGCAGCGATCCGTCGGGCCGTCGCGTCGTTGTCACCGGTCAGCATGACCACCTCGATGCCGAGCGCTTTCAGTTCTCGCACCATCGTCGCGGAGGACGGACGGGGGGCATCGGCAATGCCAATGACCCCGACTGCCCGTCCATCCACCGCCACGAAGATCGCGGTGCGACCTTCGTCGGCGAGGTGCGCCCGCGCGATCTCCAGCACCGCCGTGTCGATCTTCCGTGCCGCCATCAGTCGCGCGTTGCCGACCAACACCTGCTTCCCATCGACGATCGCTGAGGCTCCCTGACCGCGGACGTTCTCGAAGTGTTCAACGGCGACCTTCGCGAGATGCTCCGCCTCCGCGGCATGGACGACGGCTTGTGCGAGCGGGTGCTCTGACTCGCGTTCCAACGACGCCGCCAGGGTCAGCAGATCGGCGCGCTCGATGCCGTCTGTCACGACGTCGGTCACCTCCGGCGCGCCTTTGGTGAGCGTGCCTGTCTTGTCGCACACCACCACGTCGAGATGCGCAGAGCTTTCGAGTGCCGTCGCATTCTTGAACAACACTCCCCGGCGTGCGCCGAGCCCGGTGCCGACCATGATCGCTGTCGGGGTTGCCAGGCCGAGCGCATCGGGACAGGTGACTACCACGACGGTGATGGCAAAGAGCAACGCTTCCCGCGCCGGGCGGTCGCTGAACAGCGCCCACGCTGCAAACGTGCCGGCCCCACCGAGGAGCGCGACGAACACCAACCAGAATGCAGCCCGATCGGCCAGCCGCTGGCCTGGGGCCTTGGAGTTCTGCGCCTCCTGGACGAGTTGAACGATCTGGGCGAGGGCTGTGTCGGCCCCCACTCGGGTTGCCCGAACCCGCAGGACACCATCAGTGTTGATCGTGGCTCCGATGACCTGAACTCCAGGCTCCTTGTGCACCGGAAGGCTTTCGCCCGTCACCATCGACTCATCGACATCGCTGTCGCCCTCTTCGACGACCCCGTCCACGGCGATCTTCGCTCCCGGCCGCACCAACAGCAGGTCACCGACCGCAACCTCCGCGGTCGGCACCTCGACAGGTTCGCCATCGCGCAACACAATGGCAATCGGCGGGGCCAGATCGAGCAGAGTGCGGATGGCATCGTTCGCCCCACCTCGTGCGCGCATTTCGAACCAGTGACCGAGCAAGACGAACGCTGCAAGAACCGACGCCGCCTCGTAGAACACCTCACCGCCACCGGTCAGCGTGACGACAACCGAGTAGACCCAGCCAGCCCCGATCGCTACGGCGACGAGGACCATCATGTCGAGGGTCCGAGCCCGCAGCGCCCGGAGAGCACCGTCAAAGAAGATCGACGACGCCCACAACACCACCGGCAGGCTCAGTACGAGCGCCCAGACATCGTCACGTCGTCCGAACGGTGGTGCCACCTTGAAGCCGATCACGTCGCGGCCGATCGGTGACCACAACAGGATCGGGACTGAGAACACGGCGGCGATGGTGAACCGGCGACGCATATCGGCGACCATGTCCGCCATCGACATCTCGCTGTGGCCGCCGTGGCCCATCGCATTGTGCGGCGACGCGACCTTGTGCGCTGGCTGATCGGGGGCGTGGTGCATATGGCCATCAACCGCGGGCGGCTCGTCGTGGCTGGGACCTGATGGCGAGGGCATCGCCATCGGGTCGCACAGGTGTGCTGGGACCGATCGCCCAGAACAGTGATAACCGCAATCCACAATCCAGCCCTGCAGATCCGAGAGCGACGTCACTGACGGGTCGAACTGCACGCTCGCTGTCTGAGCCACCGGGTTGGCGTTCACGGACACGACACCCGGGCGTCTCCCGAGAATTGCCTCCACCTGTTTCTTCTGGGTGGCCCACTGCACGCCAACAAGCTCGATCACTGCACTCACCGGGTCGGCCACGTCACCACCTCCGAACCGGCAGGCTAGCTACTACAGATTGTCGCAGCTGCAAATGTGTGCTCTGAGGCGATGCACGAGGAGACCGCAATTGTGCGCACTGGTCACGTGCCGAGCATCGACTTCATCTCGTCGATCTCGCTCTGCTGTGCAGTGATGACTTGGTCGGCCAGCGCGATGACATCGGCGTTCGTCCCGGAGGTCTTGACGGCCTGGGCCATGGCGATCGCGCCTGTGTGGTGGCGGATCATCATCTGGGTCCACATCGTGTCGAACTCTGCGCCTTTGACGTTGTGCAGGCCGGTCATCTCGGCGTCGGTCATCATCCCATCGGTCATGGGCATGCCTTGACTCATGCTGGTGTCCATCTGCATTGGCTGTTCCCACGACGTGAGCCAGCCGCTCATCATCGCGATCTCGGGGTCTTGCGCGTCCTTGACCCTCGTGGCTAGATCGTGGACCTGTGCGCCTGCCTCCGCGGTTGGATCGAGGGCGATGTCTGCCATTTCGACAGCTTGTTGGTGGTGCGGAATCATGCTCTGGGCGAACTGGACGTCGGCTGCGTTGAATTTGGATGCGACCGGTGCGGGTGCTGCGTTTGCGGTGGTCGATGTCGACGAGGCGGTCTTGTTGTCTCCGCATGCGGCGAGTCCGAGAGCACCGACTGCGGCGAGAATCGTGAGGTGGCGAAACTTCATTGGTCGATGGACCTTTCGAGAGGGGCTCTGTTCAATTGTTACTACAGAGTGTAGGTGTTGATTCGACCTTCACAACCGAGGGGCCAACCGTGTTGACGATCACGGGTAGCCTCAGCGCCGGAGGAAATCATGACGAAGCGACCTGACGGTGCACTGGAGCACGACATCATGACGGTGCTGTGGTCGGTCGACGGTCCACTTCAGCCCGGCGAAATCAAGGAACGCCTGACGACCGAACTTGCCTACACCAGCGTGGCTACCGTGCTCGGACGGCTTCACGCCAAAGGCCTCGTCGATCGGACCGAGTCGGGCCGCGCATTTGCCTATACAGCCACTGTTGGTGAGTCCGAACTGGCTGCACGGCGCATCGGTGCCGTGCTGTCGTCGGCAACCGACCGAACCGCGGTGCTCGCCGGCTTCGTGGGTAGCCTCTCCAAGCGCGACACGAAAGTGCTCCGGAAGATGCTCGACGAGAGCGGTCGCTGATGCTCCCGTCGGTGATCCTTCCACTGCTGGTTGCCCTGGCGCTCGCTGTGATCGTGACCCCGATCCACAGACGTTTACCACCGGTCCTCGCGGCTCGCGCTGTCGCGGTCACGGTGGTCGTCGTCGCCGGTGCGGCTGTGCCGACCTTGTGGATCTTGGGTCTCGGATACTTCACGCACGCGCCGTTCCTCGGATCAGGCTTCAGGTGGTGCGTTGACGTGTTCGGTGCGCACGATCAAATTTCGCCCTGGATCGGTGTGCCATCGCTGTTGCTTGCTGCGGTCGGCTCCTTTCGGGCAGTACGGGTAGTCCGCGCTCATCATCGCTTGCGCCATGACCGACCCGGGTTTGTCGAGATCGCCTGTCACGAGCAGCCGTTCGCTTTCACCCTCCCCGGCCGTGGCGGCCATGTAGTGCTCTCCAGCGGACTGGTCGAGTTGCTCGACGACGACGAACAAAGGGTCGTGCTCGCGCACGAGGGCGCCCATGCCAAACATCGGCACGACCGATATCTCCTTGTCGCGCAGCTGGCAGCCGCCACCATCCCGCTGCTGCGACCGCTGACATCGAGACTGCAGTTCTCCCTGGAACGCTGGGCCGACGAAGCCGCCGTCGAGGTATGCGGCGATCGCAGATTCGTGGCACACACACTCGGCAAGGTGGCCTTGCACGGCGTGACTCCCGTCGGAGCGCTGAGCTTCGCAGGGCTCGGCGTGCCCGCTCGCGTCTCCGCCCTGCTCTCCGCACCAGCACGAGCACCACGTGCGCCGCTGCTGATCGGCCTCTGGTCGGCGATCGCCGTCACAGGGGCGCTTGCAACATTTCAGGTTCACCACTTGGCGAGACTCGTCGCCGCTCTCTGCCCTGGCTGACCATCACTTCTACACGCTCTAGAAGTACATGGCTCGGTGGACCGGCTGGCCGCCAATTTGATCCTGCGGCGGTTTCTACTACCACATAGTGTAGTTGCAGCGAGTCGGGTCGCTGTCGGTCGGGCATCTCTGTCGGACAGTGTCACCCAAATCATGCGCTAGAGGGACGCGAGATGCGAACGGAACAAGGCGGTGCCGATGCCGGAGTTTTCGCACGTCGTGACCGACAGGCGGTCGACCAAGAATCGGCTACAGCGGCGCCCGTACGCATTCGCTACACCCCGACGACTCGTTCAACCCGGTTCCGACGTCGCTGGCACAAGGTGCTGGGCGGGCTGACCGTCCTAGCGGCACTAGCGGTCGTGATCATCAACGAGCTCGAGCTCACCGTGCTCCCTGGCTCGCGTAGTAGTACCTGTTGCCATCAACGCCCATCAGCGAGACGATGTTGCCTCCGAGAACGTTGGTCCTCATCGTGGCATCGCCTGCAACCACTGCGACGAGTGGCGCGCCGGCGGGGCTCATCATGTCGACGCCCTCGTGTTTGCGGCCATCCGGCCTCGGTGCACCCCATGTGTCTCCGAACGCATTCGGACCGGCAACCGGACAGAGCCAGCCACTCCCTGATGTCACGACCGGTGCTGGGGTCGGCGCAGGTGCTGGGGTCGGCGCGGGTTCTGATGTGGGAATCGGTGGTTGCTTCGGAACCGCCGGAGTCGGCGTGGGCTGACTCGCCGGGACTTTCGATGGCGGAGCGGCTGGCTGAGTTCCTCCACCCCTGACCTGCGAGACCGGCTGCGCCGGTATCGCCGCTGCTGTGGCGGCTTGTTGAGCTGCCAGATCGCGACGCTTCTTGGCAAGCTGAGCCTCGTAGACGCGCTTGACTTCGTCGTTCTACAGTTGCTCGCGCAGCGTCGCGAGTTGAGCTAGCTGCTGTTCGACATCTGCCTGGCTCGACGTGAGCTGTTGGGCAAGCTGGTCGTTCTGCGCACGCAGAGCAGCAACGCGCTCGCGGTTCTTGTCGAGGTCACTACGCCGTCGTTGCAGCGAACTTGTCTTCTGCGAGCGCCAGCTCTGCGGCGAGGTCCTCCGAGCGGAGCTGAGTCTCCGCCCAGCGCTGCGCCAACTGATCAGCCTTGTCCTGGACTCGCATGATCTCCGACGCCACCTGCTCCGAGTTGAGACCCGAATCTGCCGCGTCTGCAGACATCGCCGGGATCGCCAAGGCAACGACGAATCCCACGGCCCAGACTCGAGCGAAGCGGTGAAGCGTGAAACTGCCGCCCACAGAATGTTTCAGTTTCATGACGGAACCAATGTAGCTCCTACATGGTGTCGTAACAAACCAAACGCGCTCGCCCACGGATGGGGCCGCCAGCGCTCACTGCGCGACCGCGTAGCCGGCCTCGTCGATCGCAGAAGCAAAGGCGTTCGGATCGATCGGTTGCTCCGATTCGACGGTGACCACAGCTCATGCCATCAACCTTGAACGATTCGACACTCATGACAACTCCTCGAACAGGAAAGCGACGAGCGTTGCACCCATCCGCATCCCATTCTATCACTACCCCCTGGGGGTATCACAACGTTGTGCGCCGAACGCTCACGCCCGGTAGGAGAGCACCGTCGCCATGCCCATCTCGAGGTGGTAGGTGTTGTGACAATGCAGCATCCATTGGCCCGGATTATCGGCGGCAATATCCACCTCGACCGAGGACATCGGCAGCACGTTCACGGTGTCCTTGCGGGCGTTGCCGTCGCCGACCATCTGGAATGTGTGGCCATGGAGGTGGACCGGATGGAACATCATCGTGTTGTTGACCACCTTCAACCTCAGGCGCTCGCCTTCGCGCACCGCAATCGGCGCACTGTCGGGGAAGCTCCTGCCGTCGATCCCGTGGACGTATCCCGACGAGTTGGCTGTCAGACGGATCGTCTCGCGCCGGTCGGGTGTCGTCGATGGCAAGCGCACCGCATCTGTGGCAGCGAGATCGCCATATCTGAGAGTTCGTCCTGTCAGCTCGGTCGGCCTCGATCCCACCATCGGCACGGTCGCCACGTCGCTGGTCACGAGAATGGCTTCGCCGGCGGGATCCGACTTGCCCTCGGGCAGCGCGACGACTGGAAACGCGCCGGACTGCGCCGTCACGATCACGTCGTAGCGCTCCCCCATCCCCAACACGACGTTGTCGACCTCGACCGCGGTGACCGGGAACCCGTCGGCGTGCGTCACCGTCATCCGGTGCCCGCCGACCGCCACCCGATAGGCGGTGTCCGATCCCGCGTTGATCAACCGCAGCCGAACTCGCTGCTCCGGCTTGGCTGAGATCATCTCGCGCTCGGACGGGGCACGGCCGTTGATCACGTGGAGCGCATAGGTGACGTCGCCCGTGAGGCCGCCCATCATCGAACCCATACCGCCCATACCGCCGGATGATGAGGAGTTGCCGCCCATGTGTCCCGAGTGCCCACCGTCTTTCTTCAGAGCCGCCAACACGTCGTCTTGGGTGCGGCCGTAGCCGTCGAGCCAGTCGTCCAACATCAGCGTCACGTCGACGTCGAAGTCGACAGGATCGTTCGGGTCCTCAATGATCAACGGCGCATACAAGCCCTTGTCGAGCTCGAGGCCCATGTGCGGATGGAACCAGTAGGTACCAGCGTCGGGCACCGTGAACCGGTACGTGAACTTGCTGCCCGGGTCTACCGGTGACTGGGTCAGGTCGTGAACGCCGTCCATGTCGTTGCGCAACGCGATTCCGTGCCAATGCAGCGTGTTGGCCCACGGCAGATTGTTGACGAACGTCGCCTCCACCAGGTCGCCCACCTTCGCCCGAATCCCACCGGCACCGGGCCGATCACCGAAGGCCCACGTGGCAACGTCGCGTCTACCGATCGACACCGTCGCCGGTGCCGCAGTCACGGTCGCGGTCACCGTGGCAGAACCCGCCTTGCGACGAGTCGCGTCCCGACGCTCGACAGACGGATCGGTCGGACCCACGGCAGCGTCGCCGACCGACGTCAACGCCTTCGTACCGCACGAGGCAAGGAGCAGCGCTCCGCCTCCCGTCACCAACAATTCCCGCCGAGACCACACTCTCATCGCTACGTCCTTCCTGGCCTCGGACCGAGGCGCGCATCTGCAGCGACAACGATGCCTTGGCGATGTGGAGGTCGTGTGGAGATGAGATGAAGGCGATCTGCTGTCCCGGGCGACGACACGAGAATCAGGCACGACAGCCATACCGTTCACGTTCGAAGAACCCTCTCACATCGAGTCACCGTCTACGACGGGTTGTCGTAGACGGGGGACCTTCGGCACTACTACGACAGAGCGTAGGAGGTCAACATGAAGACACCACGAAGGAGGCCACTCATGCAGCAGGCTCAGTTCACCGATAGTGCAGTGCGACGATCTCCCGAATGGCGGTTCGCCGTCAACATCGCTCCGATCGAGCGTCTCGGCCGGATTGTCCTAGGCCTCGCAGCCATCACCGTCGCCGTGGTTCTCCTGACGTCAGCGTCATCCGGAGTTGCCGCGGTGTTGGAAGTGCTCCTCGCGCTGGCTGTCGCCGACCTGGCCGTCACCGGCGCGCCGGGACATTGCCCGCTGTACCAACACCTCGGCTTCGTTCCCAAATCCATCCGGAGGCCCGCATGAACCACGACCTGTCAACTCACACCGATCCGCATGGTCCCGACAAGGTTTCCGGCGGGCATGGGGGGCATGGGTGGATGATGATGGCGTGTTGCGTTCCGATGCTCCTCATCGCCGTGGTGCTCGTGGCCACCGGTGTCGTCAACTCAGGATTCCTGGTCACCGCTATCGCCTGCACGGTGATGATGGCTGCCATGATGCGCATGATGCCTGGCCACGACAACGGCGATAACTCGAAGCACGGCTGAACACAACAACCCATCGTCACCACCGTTCGCGTTGCCTCACTTGGGCTTCGTGAACCGGGTCGGGTCAGCGGTGAACTCGTCGCGGCAGCCGGTTGAGCAGAACCACCACACGGTCCCGTCGAGTTCGATGTGGGGTGTGTCGGCCGGGGTGATGGACATGTGACAGACCGGGTCGGTGACGAGGGCGTCGAGTTGTTGGAGGGCGCCGTCTTCGAGCCACAGGACGCGGTCGGCGATGTCGTGGAGGCGGTTGTCGTGGGTGACGATGATCACGGCGCGTCGGTCGTCGGTGGCGAGTGTGTGAAGGAGGCGGGCGACTTGGCGGCCGTTGGCGGAGTCGAGATTGGCGGTGGGTTCGTCGGCGAGGATGACCGCGGGATCGTTGACGAGGGCGCGGGCGACGGCGACGCGTTGTTTCTCTCCACCGGAAAGTTGGTCGGGGCGGAAGTCGATGCGGTGGCCCAGTCCGACGCGTTCGAGGGCGGTGGCGGCGCGCTGGCGGGCGGCGTGGCCGGTGACGCCGGCCAGGTCGGCGGCGAGCGTCACGTTCTCCGCGGCAGTGAGGGCGCCGAGCAGGTTGAAGTCCTGGAACACGAACCCGAAGTGTCGAGCTCGTAGCGATGGGCGTCGCCGTTCGGGCAGGGCCCAGATGTCGTCGCCGTCGACGACTACGGAACCCGAGGTTGGCTCGAGCAGCACTCCGAGCATGAGGAGGAGCGTGGTCTTGCCCGAGCCGGAGGGCCCGTCGACGAGGACAACCTCGCCGGGTGCGACGCTGAGATCCACGTCGCGCACGGCGGTAACCGCGAGGTCACCGTGGCCGAAGATCTTGGACAGGCCGCGGGCTTCGAGCGCGGAAGTCGTGGAAGTGGTCGTGGCATTGGCGTTCATGAGAGTCTCCGGAATGCTGAGGCGGGATCGACAGCGACGACCCGGCGCAGAGGGGCGAGGGCGGAGACGGCACCGATGGCGGCGGCGCCGGCGGCGACGCGCAGGATGCTGGACGGCTCGATGGCGATGGTGATAGTGGGCGCGGCAACCTCGACGACCCGGCCGACGACGAGGGCGAGCGCCACGGACGCCGCGACCGCCAGGGCGACTGTCCAGGCCGCTTGGGCGATGACGATGCCGGCGAGACGACCGGAGCCTGCTCCGAGGGCTTTGATGATGCCGTAGTCGCGCAGGCGCGCCAGGGTGGCGGTGAACAGTGTGAGGCAGACGACCGCGAGAGCGATGGCGAATCCGATGATGGCCATGATCCGCATCACGTCTGCGCTCATGTCGGCCACGACGGCGGCTTCTTGGCGGGCGAACTCACCGCGGGTCTGCACGGTCGTATCGGGCAGCGCGGCGGCGAGGGTATCGCGCAGCGTTGTGCTGCTGTTCCCAGGGCGGGCACCGACGAGGAGGTAGCTGGTGGTCGGGCCGTGGATCTGGTCGAGCTCGTCGGCGGTGACGAAGGTGGTGGTGTTGACGATGCTGGTACCGCCCTCGGCGAGACCGGAGACCCGGAGCCAGGCACCGAGCACTCTGACTTGGTCGCCGATGTGTAGACCGAGTTGGTCAGCGGCGATCTGGTCGATCACCGCTTCGCCGCCCGCAGGGGGTTGACCGGAGATGAGATGGTGGGGTCCGCCGGGCTGGCCCGGGGTGTAGCCGATCACATACGACAGTTGGCGGCCACCGGAGTCGGCGCCGATGACGCCGCTGACGAACCCGATCGGAGCGACCCAGCCCACACCATCGGCAGTCTCGGCCGTGAGGCCTGCGTCGGCGGGCAGGGCGGAGGTGGTCATATGCATCGTCCGCACGCCGCGTTGCGACACGATGACATCTGCGGGGCTGGTGCGGATGTACGCGGTCACCTGTTGCATGGCGCCCGCGAAAATTCCGTCGAGAACGAGGACGAGTAGCAGCGCGACAGCGACGCCTGCGGTGGCGAGTATGGCGCGGCGGCGTTCGCCGAACAGATAGCGGCGAGCGAGCGGGACGCGGCGGCTCATGACGAGCTCCGGAACGCTACCGACGGGTCGAGGCGGGCCAAGCGTCGGGCCGGAACGACCGCGGCGAGGACCGCCATGGCGAGGCCGGCACCGGCGGCGCGAAGCGCCCCGGCAGCGGTGAGCACAACAGCAAACTGGGGGCGAACCGCTTCGATCGCGGCTCGCCCACCGACGAACAGCACAGCGGCAGCTGCGGCACCGAGTAGGGCCAGGGAGAGTGTCTGGCCGAGGGCGAGGGCGGCGAGTCGTGTGGGGGTGGCGCCGATCGCTTTGACGATGCCGTACTCGCGTCGCCGTTCGGCGACCGCGGTGTAGGCGGTGAGGGCGATCACCAAGGTGCCAGCGGCGAATCCGACGGCGACCATCAACCGCATCGGGGTGCCATAGATCTTGGTGGCCAACGCCAAGCTCGACGCTCGCAACGCGGCGTGGTCGACCGCGGTGAGCCCGAGGGCGGCAAGTCGCTGTTGGACGGCGGCAGGCTGGTCGGTGCTGACGAGGATGACGCTGCTGGTGTCGGGTGCTTGGCTGATGAGGTCAGTGGCGTGGTGGGTGACGAAGACGAAGCCGGTCATGAACCCGGCCGTCCCCGACGACAGGCCGACAATGTGCATCGTGACACCGTTGACGGCCAGGGTGTCGTCGAGGTGGAGATCGTGACGGCCAGCGAGGACGCTGTCGACAACGACCTCATCATCGGCTTTGGGCGCCCGGCCTTTCGCGATAGCCCAAGGGCCGCCAGGCTGGCCGGGAACGCTGCCGACCAGCGCCACGGCGACCTTGCGCCCATGCAGCTCGAGGATCGTGTAGGAGGTGCGCACTGGAGCGGCCCACTGCACGCCCGGTATCGCCCGTATCTCGTCGACCGCTGAACGGGGCACGGTGCTGGAGTCGGCGAACAGGTTGAACGTGCCCGGGGTAACGATGTAGAGCTGGGCGCCGCTGTGATCCTCGTATGTCGTGACCTGGGAGCGGATCCCCGCCCACAACCCGTCGAGCAGCAGGATCAGCATCAATGCGACACCGACACCGAGCACGCTGATCACCAGACGACGCCAGTCGGCCAGCAGGTTGCGTCGGATCAGCGGAACACGCCGCATCGCTCAGCCCGGCTTTGTCGCAACCGGCGAAGCCGGAGAGTGCGCAGTCTGGCCGGCGCTGAACGCTGTTGATTCGGCAGCGAAGCTGTCCCGGCATCGGGTCGAGCAGAACCACCATGTCCGATCGTCGGCGGTGAATGAGGGTGTCGTTGGACCGGCGGTCACGGTCATGCCGCATACCGGGTCGATCTCGTCGGGCTTGGGCGCGACCGCGACGGTCACCACCGGCGCCCCGGCAGCCGATGGACGAGTGTCGGCGGTCGGCGGGTGGAAGCGGCGGAGGCGGTTGGCGTTGGTCACCACCGACAGGCTGGAAAGGGCCATGGCCGCGGCGGCGATCATCGGGTTGAGTCTCCAGCCGATGATTGGATAGAGGACGCCGGCGGCGATGGGGATGCCGAGGGCGTTGAAGCCGAATGCGAACCCGAGGTTCTGGCGAATGTTGCGCATTGTCGCCTTGGAGAGGGCGATGGCGGTCACGAGTCCGGCGAGTTGGCCGGAGATGAGGGTGACGTCGGCTGCCTCGATGGCGACGTCGGTGCCGGTGCCAATGGCGATGCCGACATCGGCTTGGGCGAGCGCTGGTGCGTCGTTGATCCCGTCGCCGACCATGCCTACGATGTGGCCTTCGCCTTGGAGGCGGGCGACTTCGGCCGCCTTGTCGCCGGGGAGGACCTCGGCGAGCACTCGGTCTACGCCGGTGGCGCGGGCGATGGCTTCGGCGGTGCGGCGGTTGTCGCCGGTGAGCATGACGACCTCGAGTCCGAGTCGGCGCAGGGCGGCGACACTCGCGGTGGCGTCGTCTTTGAGGGTGTCGGCTACTGCAATGACACCGGCGGGTGTGCCGTCGACGGCGACGAACATCGCCGTCTTGCCGTCGGCGGCGAGTCGGGCAGCGGTGTCGGTCAGGGGCGCTGTGTCGATGCCGGCGTCGGTGAGGAGGCGTTCGTTGCCGACCAGGACTCTGCGTTCGGTGACCGTGGCGGTGATGCCCTTGCCGGTGATCGAGTCGAACTCGTCGGTCTCGGCGCCGATGATGTTGCGTTCGTGGGCGGCGGCGATGATCGCTTGGGCGAGGGGGTGTTCGGAGCTTGCCTCGGCTGCGGCGACGAGCGCGAGCAACGTCGTCTCGTCGAAATGCCCGATAGTGATGATGTCGGTGAGCTCGGGGTGGCCCTTGGTGAGGGTGCCGGTCTTGTCGAGGATCAACACGTCGAGCTCGTGGGCGGTCTCGAGCGCCTCGGCGGAGCGGATCAGCACGCCGGCCTCGGCTCCCTTGCCGGTGGCGACCATGATCGATAGAGGCGTGGCGATCCCCAACGCGCACGGGCAGGCGATGATCAATACTGCGACGGCCGCCACCAGCGCGAACTGGAACGCCGGTGTGGGGCCGACATCGAACCACATCACGAAGGTAGCAATGGCCACGAACAGCACAGCCGGCACGAACCAGCGAGCCACCGAGTCGGCCAGCCGTTGGATCGGTGCCTTGGAAGTTTGGGCTTGGCGGACCAGCCTGACGATCTGGGCGAGCATCGTGTCGCGGCCGACCTTGATGGCCCGCATCCGGAACGCGCCCGTCTGGTTCAAAGTCGCGCCGATCACCACATCGCCGGCTTCTTTGGTCACCGGCATCGACTCGCCGGTCACCATCGACTCGTCCACACTGGAGCGCCCGTCGAGGATCTCGCCGTCGACTGGCACCTTCTCGCCCGGACGAACGAGAACGACGTCGCCCGCCACGACGTCCTCCACGGGAATC
>JANMRB010000045.1:0-5535 GCA_031370825.1 Ilumatobacteraceae bacterium | reverse complement strand
ACCGAACGAACCTGCAGTCGCATCGCGGCGCTCGGCGGCAAGTACCTCGTCGTGATCGACATGGTCAGCGGCGAACGTGGTGCAACAGCCGGCAGAGGCGCGGCTGCTCGACGCCTGCGAGGCGACGAGTACCAAGTTCTGTTGACCGGCCTTCGCCAGGCAACAGCAACCGCCATCAAGCACGGGCTCACACCGGTGCTGCACCCGCACTGTGGCAGCTACGTGGAGTTCGAAGACGAGATCGAGCAGGTCCTCGCCGACACCGCCGGCGACGGGTTGCAACTGTGCATCGACACCGGGCACCTCATCTATGCCGGAGTCGACCCGGTGCGCTTCCTCGCCGAGCACCGCGACCGCACGCCGTACCTCCACTTCAAGGACATCAATCCGGTTGCGCATCAGAAGGCGCTCAGCGACGGCATCGCTTTCTTCGACGCGATCTCGCTGGGGGTGTTCTGTCCTGTTGGTGAGGGAATGGTCGACTTCGCGGCACTGGCCACTGAGCTCGCAAGCGGCTTCGTCGGATCTGGCACGATCGAGCAAGACCGCGATTTTCGCTCGACCACCACCGCTCTCGAAGATGCAAGGGCCAGCCTCACGTTCCTGCGCGGAATCGGCGTCGCCAACTGACTCAGATCGGGCGGCGGATCACTTCCGCGCCCGATCCTGACGCGACGGCGGCGATCACTGCGTCGGTGACCTCAGCGACGCGGAGCCCGTCGACGAAAGTCGGGCCGGACAACACCTTCCCCGCGGCAAGGTTTCGAAGCGTGTTCCTGGCGGCGATGGTGAATGCGTCGGTGTACCCGAGGCCTTGGGCGGCGACTGTGTGGATGCCGTCCGCTCCAGGGTGCGCCGGGCCGACCAGGATCGTGCGGAACCCCTGCCGGTCGGCGCCATCGGTGGAGTCGAAGAACTTCAGTTCGTTGGACCGCTGCCAGGTGAACGACACCGAGCCCCGCGAGCCGATCACTTCGAAGCCGAGGTCGCACTTGTGCCCCGTCCCCGCCCACGACGCAAGGATCGTGCCGCTGGCGCCACTCTCGAAGTCGGCGAGGATCTCGGTCTGGTCGTCGACCGAGACATCGACAAGGCCGCCATCAACACCTCGACGCTGGTGCACGAACGTCTGCATTCGCGCCGCGGCAACGTGCGAGATCGGTCCGGCGAGGTACTGCAGCAGGTCGATGCAATGCGAGCCGACATCACCGAGTGCGCCCGAGCCCGCCCTGACCTTGTCGAACCGCCAGCTCATGGGCACGTCGGGGTTGCTGTTGTAGTCGAGGAGGAACTGGGCCCGCGCCGTGCGCACCGTGCCGATGGCGCCTTCGTCGATCAACTGTCGGGCCATCGAGACTGCCGGCCACTGGCGGTAGACGAAGCCGACCTGGGCGACGCGGTCACTGTCCTTCGCCGCTTCGCAGAGCCGGTAGCAGTTGTCGGCATCGAGCGCCAGCGGCTTCTCGCACAGCACGTGCTTGCCCCGCTGCAGCGCGTCGAGGGCGATGTCGACATGGTTGTCGTTGGGTGTGCAGATGTCGACCACGTCGACATCCTCTGACGCCGTGATCTCCTGCCAGGAGGACACGGCGCGACCCCAACCCCAATCCCTGGCAGCACGTTCGGCGAGAGCGGGATCGAAATCCGTGGCGATTGCGCAATCGACAGCCGGGATCTCGGAACCGAACAGCATCCCGGCATTGCGGTAGGCGATGCTGTGGATCTTGCCCATGAAGCCCGCGCCGATCAGGCCGATCCGTACCGCCGCCATCACATCCTCCATCGTTCGTCGACGGCGCAGTTTACGCAGGGGTCACTTCGTGGAACCATCCTCTGCATGGAACTCAACGAACTGCTGGTCGAACTGTTCTCACGGGTCAGCGAGGAGGTGCACAGCGCAGTCGATGGCCTCGATGCCGAGGCTCTGGTGACTCCGCCCCTCGAAGGCGCCAACCCGGTCGGGTGGCTGGTGTGGCACCTCACGCGCATCCAGGATGATCACATGGCTGACATCCTCCACGAGGAGCAGTTGTGGGCAACCGGCGACTGGGCAGACAGGTTCGGTGTTCCCGCCGATCCGGCAAACACCGGGTACGGCCACTCGTGGGACGAGGTGAAGAGCATTCGACCCGAGAACGCCCGTGCTCTGATCGACTACTACGAAGCGGTGGCTGCCCGGACTCGCGGGTTTCTCGCGAACCTGATTGCAGCGGACCTCGACCAGATCATCGACAAGAGGTGGAACCCGCCGGTGACACTTGGCGTTCGACTCGTCAGCATCGCCGATGACGACATCCAGCACGCCGGCCAGGCCAACTACGTCCGCGGCATCATCAAGGCCTGATGAGTCGTGGGTAAGGTTGCCGGCGATGAGCCGCCCGCACGTCATCATCATCGGCTCGGGGTTCGGCGGCATTCGGGCTGCAAAGTCCCTGGCCAAAGCCAGCGCCAAAACCGGGGGCGTTGACCTCAGGATCACGATCATCGACGTCAACAACTTCCACACCTTCCAGCCGCTGCTGTACCAAGTGGCCACGGCGGGGCTCGATGCGGACGACATCGGCTTTCCAATTCGCGGGATCTTCCGACGCAACCGATCGGTCCGGTTCGTTCTGGGCGAGGTCACCGGGATCGATCTGCAGCAGCACTCCGTGACCGTGGGAGACGGGCGATCTTTCGAATACGACTACCTGGTGATCGCAGCCGGGTCGGTCAGCACTTCGTTCGGCATCGAAGGAGTCGAGGCAAACACGTTCCCGCTCAAGACCTTGCACGACGCTCTGCGGTTGCGAGCCCATCTACTCGCACAGTTCGAGGCGGCGAGCGCGCATTCGGACGTCGGCGTCGACCTCGGGATCGTGATCGTCGGTGGTGGTCCGACGGGCGTCGAGATGGCCGGCGGATTGCGCGAGCTCATCGACAAGGTGTTCCGCAAGGACTTCCCCGATCTCCTTTCATCGCCGGTGCCGATCACGCTCATCGAGGCGGCCGACCGGGTGCTCGGGCCGTTCCACCCTTCTCTGTCCGAGCAGGCAGCGCTCACGCTTCGGCGCCGCCACATCACCGTCGAGCTCGGCGTCGGTGTCGACCACATCGAGCCCGGGACCGTCATGCTGCGCGACGGTCGCCGCCTGCCCGCTGGCACCATCATCTGGGCAGCAGGTGTGACCGCAGGCCCGGTTGCCGGCTTGCTGGGGGTCACCCAGGGCCGCGGCGGCCGCATCCCGGTGGGCGAGGACCTGTCCGTGCCCGGGCATCCCAACGTCTTCGCCATCGGCGACATCGCCCTCCCGCCGGGCGAACCCCTTCCGCAAGTGGCCCAACCGGCGATCCAAGAGGGTGTCCACGCGGCGGCTCAGATCGTGGCCAGGCTTACCGGAAAGCCCTCGTCGCCATTCCACTACCGCGACAAGGGTTCGATGGCGACGATTGGTCGAAATGAAGCTGTGGTCGAGTTCCCCAACGGGCTTCGCTTCCATGGGTTCATCGGTTGGCTGATGTGGCTGGGTCTGCACCTGATCGAGTTGATGGGTTTCCGCAACCGGGCCAACGTCTTCGTGAACTGGGCCTGGAACTACATCACCTACGACCGAGGCTCCCGCCTCCTCCTCGACGCCCCCACCACACCAGCGCCGGAGCCCCTTCCGAATCGTCAGTGACGATATGAAAGTGCCGACTACCAGCGTTTGGAGTGTGAGGACCGTATACGGGTCCTGCGGCTCCAAACGCTGTTCCTTTATTTCGGTGGCATGCGGATTCCACCGTCTACCCGGATGGTCTCGGCGTTGAGGTAGCTGTTGGTGACGCATTCGAGGATCACCGAGGCCAACTCCTCTTGAGTCCCGAGGCGATGTGGGAACAGCACTCCCTTTTCGAGGTTTGCCTTGAAGGCATCGCTGGCTTCGCCCGTGCCGTAGATGGGGGTGTCGATCAGGCCGGGGGCAACGGTGTTGACGCGCACCCCGATCGCCGAGAGATCGCGGGCGATCGGCAGGGTCATGCCCACGATGCCGCCCTTCGACGCCGAGTACGCGGCCTGGCCGATCTGGCCGTCGAACGCCGCGACCGAAGCGATGTTGACGATCACCCCGCGCTCGCCGTACTCCATCGGCTCGGTGGTGCTCATCGCCGTGCCGACGATGCGGATGCAGTCGAAGCCGCCGATCAGGTTGATGGCGATCACCTTCTTGAAGGCGTCGAGGTTGGCGGCCGATTCGTATGTGCCGTCCTTGCCGACGGTTCGCTGCGCCCAGCCGATGCCGGCCGAGTTGATGAGCACGCGCAGCGGGCCCATGCTCTTGGCCATCTCGACCGCATTGATGATGTCGTCGGTGTTGGTGACGTCGACCTTGCAATATGACCCGCCGATCTCGTCGGCGAGGGCAGAACCCTTCTCCTCCTGAAGATCGGCCACGACTACCTTGGCGCCTTTCGAGGCCAGGAGCCGCGCCGCAGCCGCCCCGATCCCCGATGCTCCACCTGTGACGATTGCACTGACGCCGTTGATATCCATGGGTGGCGACGATAACGCCGACAACCCGGCCGTCGGAGTGTTTCCGGCCACCTCGGGGGCGCGGCGAACACTCGGATGAGGCGCTAGGCGTCGAAGAGGGAGCCTTGGGCTTCTTTGGGTTCGGTGACCTCAGCAACGTCGGGACGAGGTGCGAACGGGCCTCGCGACGCAGCAACCGCCAGCTCGTCGACCAGGTCGTTCATCGGATCACCGGAATGGCCCTTCACCCATCTCCATTTCGGATCACGGGCGAGGACGAGCTCGATCAACGGCTTCCAAAGATCAACGTTGGCCACCGGCTCCTTCTTGGCGTTCTTCCAACCGTTGGTCTGCCATCTCTCATACCACTTGTCACGGAAGCAGTTCACGACATAGGTCGAATCCGACACGATCGTGAGCTCACCCTCGAGCGAACGAAGGGCCTGGAGCACGGCCATGATCTCCATCCTCTGGTTGGTGGACCGCGCCTCGCCGCCCGAGTCGTGCGGGGCTCCGTCGGGAGCGACCGCCCACGCCCAACCACCCGGACCAGGGTTGCCAGAGCAAGCCCCATCGGTGAACACCTCGATCGCTGCCCGGGGTGTGCTCATCGGGGCAAGTTACTGTGCCGCTATGCGGAAACGGGTCATCTCTGCCGTCATGGCCGTTGTCAGCGCGGCAGTGGTGGCGACGGCGCAGCCGGCAACGGCGGAGGGGCCCCTCTTCGTCTCGGTGTTCATCGAGACGCCGGGACCGCGGGGTGCCGTCGCTGTGATCGGAGACTCGGTCATGCTCGGTTCAGCCTACGAGGCGCCGCTGGTCGCCGGATGGGGTCCGTCGCTGGCCAGGATGCTGGCTGATCGAGGTTGGGGACCTGTGCACATGGCCGCAGGCGTCGGTTTCCAGGCCGGCAAGTTCGTCGCGAACAACCCTGGCGCCAACATGTCGCTCTGGCTCGCCACGCAGCGCGCCGCTGGGTTCGATCCGCCGGTCATCGTGGTCAGCATTGGACCGAACGACATCATTGCCTGCAGCGGCAACGT
>JANMRB010000004.1:0-19424 GCA_031370825.1 Ilumatobacteraceae bacterium | reverse complement strand
GTTCCAGGAGACCGGCTTGCACTGCCCGCCTGACCACAACCCCAAGGAGGTCCGCCGGCTCGTCGATATGGTCGTACAAACCGCCCAAGCCTTTCGGCTGCACCGCGGGGTCCTGCACATCGAGGGGAAGTGCACCAGCCGCGGGCCTCGCATCATCGAGGTCAACGCCCGCGTCGGTGGAGGACGGGTTACGCAATACGTCCAGGCCGTGTGGGAAGTCGACTTGGTGGAGGCGCAGCTGCGGAGCTGCCTCGACCTGCCACCCAAGCTCAAGCCGAGCAGGCGCCCCCAGCGAGCGGTCGTCGACGTGATCGTTCATGCCCCCGCAACTGGACGGCTGGTGGCGATGCCGTTCGCCGAGGTCGCAGCGGACGAAGGGACGCGCGTCGAGCTCGACACCAACGCGCAAGTTGGTGCGGACGTGAAGGGGCCTGAAGACGTGTTCTCCACTGTTCTGGCAGAGCTGTCCGTGATCGGCAAGGACCTCCGCCAAGCGAGAGCGGTGGCGGCCGCGGTGCTTCGCGATCCTCCGGTCGTCGCCGCAGCGAGCGCTTCGGTCGACACGACCGGCTAGGGCTCAGCGATCGGACGGCTGGCCGTGCGCCGGTCAAAAGATGTACACGTTCGGACCTTCCCTTCTCGCAACTCAGCTGGTACCACTTCGCGGGAAACGGACAACTCGAGAGGGGCCGCATGGTTGCGCAATGGTTCGGCTGGTGCTATGCGCCGGATTGGATGGAGAACACCAACGTCGCGGGCCACGGGGCCGGTCGCTACTACGACTCCAATAGCTCGGTCCAGAATCTCGGCCGATTTCAGGTGCAGTCCGGGCACGTCACGATCGTCGAGACGCGACCCAACTTGATGCACGTCACTTGGCAGCTCGTCGCTCTCAGGGAGGACGGCAGCCAGTTCCCGCTGCCGACTGCCGGCTATCACGTAAAGTTGTACCACTGGTACGACATCGCGCCGGACGGCGGTTCGGTCAGCTTCAACTCGGGGAACTGGGACAACCTCGTCGACGAGGCGGAATACAGCGGGCTACTTCGCGACGACGTCGTCGACGCCGACAGCGAGCTGCGTTCGTATTCGGACGAGCTGGCCACCAGCTTCTGCGAATACCTGCGCGGGGCGTGGGAGGAAGGCAGCGCAGCGCAAAACTAATGGTGTCGAGGTTGGTGCGATTGAACGAACCCGTGTGAGTCGGGCTCCAAGGGCGCAAGATCCGACTCGCACCTGAACGCGGGCGCCCGAGTGGTCCCGTGCGGACCATTTCGCCGCCCGCGTCGGAGTTACGCTGACGCGCATGCCTGGCTTCTGTCCGGAACTCGTCGGGTCGATGTCCGAGGGGGCGGCGGGCAACCCGACCGGCGTGATGATCGAAGCTGCGTTCGCACATCACGGGTTGGCGTGGCGGTACGTCAACATGGAGGTTGCGACAGCGGCACTGGGCGACGCCGTTCGCGGCAGCCGCGCCACGGGCTTTCGCGGCTTCAACTGCTCGATGCCCCACAAGGTCGCGGTGATCGACCACCTCGACGGGCTCGCTCCGTCGGCGAGCGTCATCGGAGCGGTGAACTGTGTAGTGCGCGACGGCGAACGCCTGGTCGGCCACAACACCGACGGTGAGGGCTTCCTGCGAGCTCTAGGCGAACGAGTCCGCGTGCGAGGGACGCGCATCGTGCTGCTCGGCGCAGGCGGCGCGGCCCGGGCGATCGCGGTCGAGTTGGGGTTCGCCGGTGCTGCTGAAGTCACGATCGTCAACCGCGACGAAGGACGCGGTACGGAGCTTGCCGAGCTGATCGCCGCGAACACACGCGCCGTATGGAGACCGTGGGTCGGTGACGTTGTAGTCCCGCCGGGTACGGATGTGCTGGTCAATGCCACGTCGGTCGGTCTGTATGCCCCCGACGATCGCCCGGCCGTCGACGTCGCCTCGCTCGACAACGCAGGCCTTGTGGCCGATGTGGTGTTCAACCCGGTTGACACACGCTTGCTCCGCGAAGCTGCGGCGCTCGGCTGTGCGACGCTCGACGGTCTCGGCATGCTCGTGCACCAAGGTGCTGCGGCCGTCGAACGGTGGGCAGGTGTTTCGCCCGACCGCAGCGTGATGCGCGAAGCACTGGCCGCGGCACTAACGCCCTAAAGAGGAGCGAGCGGGGTCGCGGTCGAGACGAGGTCCGACGAGTTGCGACCGCGGCGCCGAAGTGCGGCGAGCACGACCCAACCGATCAACAGCACGAGCCAGGTGCTGATGGCGCGATACACCAGTGCCGCCGGCACGGCATGTGCGCCGTCGGTACCGAAGTTGGTGAGGGCCACCGCGAGTGCGGCCTCGACTGTTCCGATGCCGGCCGGGGTCAAACCGAGGCTGGCGGCGGCGACGGTGGCGACGTAGACGAACGGCAGGTTGTGCAACGGCAGTGAGACGCTGAATGCCTGGAGGACCGCCCACAGGCACAACGCGTCCAGCGCCCAGTTCAGCGATGCCAGCCAAGTCGCCGCCACCGCGTATCGCGTGCGCAGCCGGTAAGCGGACAGCTGCGTCATGGCGTCTGCGACCGCCCGCGCCGGATCGTTGCGGGGCCTGCCAACGACGCGTTTGCTGATCGACAACGCTCGCGCGGCAGCCCGTTCGAGGTTGCGATGCGCGCACGGATGGCGCAAGGCAATGGTGACGAGTACGGCAGGGATGACGAATGCAGCGATGCCGGTGATCCCTGCTGCGGCCGCGATGGGGTTGCCGTTGGCTATCGCGGCGACGCCCACGAGCACGGCGAAGGTGGTGGTGGAGAACACTCCTGCGACCGCCATCGCCCACCCGGCCATCGTCCCCGGCGCGCCGCGTTGCACGTACTGCCGGTACGTGAACGCTGCTGAAGCGGTGGTGCCCGCAAAGGGGATCGTCACGGCGACGGCGTTGCCGGCATAGGCGATGGCCAGCGAGCTGGACATCGGGAGCCGGAGGCCGGCGCCGGCGAGCACCCGCTGCTGAAGATGAGCGAAGGTGCCCATCGAACCCGCTTGCAAGGCGACAGCAACCAGCAACCACGACACCCGCGCCGAACGGATCGAGTCGACGACCAGCCGACCGGTTCCGCTGCGGTGCAGCAAACCAACGAGCAGGAGCAGCGCCGCCAGACCGACTCCGATCGCCATGCGGACACCGGCGTGGTGGAAGGTGCGGGCTCGCAGCCCGACGCAGCGACTCCTCGGGGCGTGCCACCACCAACGTGAGCAGTTGTGTTGAGGAATCGGTAGCGCGATGACATCGTCGGTGCCGCGTTGGAGAACTGCCTCGTCCGGCCGGGACACCCTCGTCTCCATCACGGTTCGTTCTCGCATCGGACCATGCGATCGATGGCCTTGATGACCAGTGGCAAGCTGCGCAGCACGGCGTCGCGATCGACCGGATCAAGATCGTCGAGAACGGCGCGTTGGACGTCAGCACTTGCTGCTTCGCCCCACGCGAGCATTCGCCTCCCGCCGTCGGTGAGCTCGATCACGCGGGCCCGGCGATCGTTGACATCCGGGATCCGCCGGATGAACTGCTTGCGCTCGAGATCGTCGAGGATTGACACCAGGGTCGTCTTGTCGATGTCGGCGGCCTGGGCGATGGCCAATTGGCTCGGCGCCGACGATGTGCAGATGGTCTTCAGCACCATCAACCCGCGCCGATCGAGCGAAAGGGACTCGAGGCCTTTGGACACTGCGCATCCCATGCCGCGCGACGCGCGAACGAGCAGCCAGGAGAGATCGTTCTGCAGCGACTTGCCGAGCTCATCACACGGGCTCGCGGTGACCTGAGCGTTGGACAAGGTGTCGGACACATTGTAAGACTAGAACTAAATCATCTGAGAGTTAATGATCTGATGTCGGATCAATTACGATCACATCAAGGTGGACTGAACTTGTGCCGAAGTTCAAAGTATGAACGGCGCAACTTGAGCCCGACCAGTCTCTCGGTCTGGTGACGGCGTGAACGCCGCGCCATTGGGCTTCACTTGGATGCGGGCGAGATCCGACGGCACCGTTGTCGACTACCGGGCATCTGTCAACATGCAGGCCGGTCGCGTCGTGTCCGATGTCGTCGGGAGAAATCTCGCCGAGCTTGTCCCCGGCGATTTGTCCGAGGCGATCATCTCGTCGATCGGTGAATGCATTGCAACGCAATCCGTCGTGAATCTTGCCTACTCGATCGACCTGATCGATGGGGTCTGCTTCCGCGAGGCCCGATTCGCTCCGGCCGGCCTTGACGAAGTCATTGTCATTGTCAGCGACGTCACCCAGGATCACGTTGTCGACGCGCGCAGGGTTCATCTCGCCGAGATCCTCGAGGCGAGCACGGACTTTGTGGCAACCACCGATCTGACCGGCCGGATCCTGTATGCCAACAGCGCGTTCCGCGCTCGCTTCGGGGTCGAGACGGTGGACGGGATCAGCGCCGAATCACAGAGCCTGTTCAGCTTCATGAGCCCTGACAGTCGGGCCGAGTTCCTGGCCGAGGGTGTGCCCGAGTTGTGGCGCACTGGACGATGGAGCGGAGAGATCGAGGCTCGGGGGGCCGATGGGACGCTCGTCCCCCTGTGGCAAGCGGCGATCATGCACCGCGACGCTGCCGGCAATCCCGAGTGTTTCTCCGGTATCTCCCGCGACATCAGCGAGATGAAAATCGCGCAGATCGAGCTGAGCCGATCTGAGGTTCGGTTCCGGGCCCTTCTCGCCGAAGGGTCGGACGTGATCCTGATCCTGAGCGCCGACGGGCAGATCACCTACGCGAGCCCCGCCATCGAGCGTTTGCTCGGCTACCCCGTCGACGCGCTCGTGGGCACCGCTGGATTCGAGTTGATCCACCCAGACGACCTCGAGTCCGCGCTTTCAGCATTCGCGGCGGCTTTCACGGGTGAGAACTCGCCCGATGGGTTGCAGTACCGGGTCCGCCACGCCGACGGCTCGTGGCGCTGGACCGAGTCACACACCACCAACCACCTCGATACACCAGGCATCCACGGTTTCATCGTCAACGCCCGCGACATCACCGCCCGCCATGACGCCAACGAACGCATCGAGCAGGCATCCGCGCTGTTGGCGAGCGTGATGGGCGCGGCAGGAAGCGAAGCGATCTTCGTCACTGACAGAACTGCGACCATCGTTGCGTTCAGCCGCGGCGCCGAAGTGATTCTCGGTTACAGCGCTGAAGAAGTGATCGGCGTCCTCCACCCGAGCGCTTTTCACAAACCGGATGAAGTCGCTGGCGTTGCCGCCAAGTTGGGCGTCACACCCGATGCCCTCTTCCTGCACGCACCGCCCGACGGCCGCTCGATCGTACGCGAATGGGTTTTCGTCAAAAAGGACGGGTCGACCTTCGCTGGAGCACTGACGGTCTCGGCGCGCTTCGATTCCGACGGGCTGCTGGGCGGGTTCCTGTACGTCGCCAGCGACATCAGCGAAAGAACCCGACGCGATGCAGAGCTCACCCAACAGGCACACCACGATCCGCTCACTGGGCTCGCAAACCGAGCGGCACTTCACGAAGCCATGCGAACGGCCGTGGACGAAGGCGCATGGAGTGATCTTGGCCGGAGCGTTCTGTTCATCGATCTCGACCACTTCAAAGCTGTCAATGACACCTTCGGCCACGCTGCGGGAGATGCGGTACTCGTAGGCGTGAGCAAACGTCTGGCCGAGAACCTTCGCCAGAAGGATCTGGCCGTGCGCCTCGGCGGCGACGAGTTCGTCGTGCTGCTGGGACCGAACGTGTCAGGCTCGATGGCGGCCAACATCGCAGCAAGAATCGTCGCAGCGCTCGCCCGACCGTTCATCATCGATGGAGCTGGAACCGCGGTCACGATCGGGGCCAGCGTCGGCCTGGCAACGAGCAACACCGGCCTCACCGCCGAGGCACTGCTCGACGCCGCCGATGGCGCTGCGTACGCCGCCAAGAGCGCCGGGCGGGGCTGCGTCGTCGAAGCTCGATAGCCAGGACCAGGGAGAGTCGGGGTCCTAGCACAAAGGTCTAATTGTTCGACGCCGGGTTGAGCGGATATTGGTTGAGGATCCGAAGGATTTGGAGGATTCTGATGAAGTTCCTGCGCCTGATGTTCCTGTTCACCCTCGTGACGGCCGCATTCGCCCCGGTCGCCGAGGGCGCTCCTGTCGGTGCCCTCAAGCAGTTCCGGGTGCCTACGGCTAACGGCCAGCCGAGGTACATCGCGAACGGAGCCGACGGCAACCGCTGGTTCACGGAGGGCAAGGACAATTTTGTAACCCCTGCCCAGATCGGACGAATAACGCCGGCCGGCGCCGTCTCGGAGTTCCCCGTCGAGTGCAACGGCTGCCTCCTCAACGACATCATCCAGGGTCCCGGCACCACTTTGTACTTCACCTCGAATGAAGCCATTTTGGGTCGCATCGACACCTCGGGCGTCCAGGGGGCGTCCACTCCGATGCCCAACAGCAGCGTCTTGGCCGGCAACCTCGATGTGCACGGAAACGACCTCTGGATCACGGACTTCAACAACAACAGCATCTGGCGGTACAACATCGTCTCGGGCGTGTTCACCCAGTTCGTCGTGCCCACGGGGGCGTCGTCGCCGGCCGACGTCGTCGTCGATGCGGCGGGCATCGTCTGGTTCACCGAACCGGGAGCCGCCCCCGGCAAGATCGGGCGGCTCAACCCTGCGGGGGCACGCGGTGCAGGCACATTCACGGAGATCCCCACTTCGGTCTTCCCGAACGGGATCGCCATCGCCACCGATGGCCAGATCTGGTTCACCTCACGCTTCACGCCCCAGGCCGTCGGTCGGCTCAACCCCGCCAACAACGTGGTGACGATATTCCCGTTCACCAACGTTGGCCCGCAATCCATCGCGGCATCGCCCGACGGTTCGATGTGGTTCACTCAGACGACGAAGGGCAATGCTGCCCAGATCGGCAACAACGGTCTCATGGCCGAGTCCAAAGAGGTCAAGGGCAGCGAGACGTTCGGGATCACGGTCGACAACTTCGGCAATCCCTGGTACACCATGATGGCGGCAGACAAGATCGCCGAGTTCCAACTGCGGTAGCCGTTCCGCTTGCACATTGCGGGAGTGAATCGTCTCGAGGTTCGCACCACTCGATCACGGCAAAGTCGAGAAGCCCTCCTCCGGCAAGAGCTCATGCCGCATCGCAAACAGACTCGCCCCGGCTCGGTTCGACACGCCGATCTTCGTGTAGATGTGCTCGATGTGGTTCCCCGCGGTCTTCGACGAGATGACCAGCTGCACGGCGATCGCCTTGTTGGAAAAGCCGCGGGCGAGGAGCCGGAGCACGTCGACCTCGCGAGTGGTCAACCCCGCCGGCCCTTCCCTGCGACGCACGACGCGGTGACCGGCCGCCGCGAGCACTGCCTCGACCGCGTGGGACTCGAGACGCCCGGCGCGCGCGTCGGTCCGAAGCTCGGCCGCCGCATCCGCGGCCGTACGCGGCGGTCGGTACGGTCGAGGCTCGCGCATTGCTTGATAAGCGTCTGCAGCACCAAGGATGCGCGCGTCGCGGGAGATCGCGTTGCTGCGGAGGCCGCGTGGATAGCCGCTGCCGTCGAGGCGCTCACGGTGCTGCACCGCGAGACGGCCAAGCGGTTCGAGCGTGGGTGATTGCTGGAGCATTCGCTCGGTGAAGTACGGGTGCAGACGTACGCGTTCCCACTCGCCGGCGCCGAGCGGGCCCCGTTTGTCCCAGATCGAGTTCGAGACCCCGAGTCGACCGAAGTCGTGAACGAGCCCCGCTCGGTGCAAGGTCTGCACCTCTTGGTCAGTCAAGCCGATCTGCTTCGCGGCGGCCGCCGCGAGCTCCGCGACCGCGATGGAATGTCCGACGGTGAAGGGGGACTTCAGGTCGACAAAAGTGCTGATCGCCAAGAGTGCCTCGTCGCATTCCGCCGCTGAGAGCTTGATCGCCAAAGACGGCTCCGCATCGATCACGGTGTCCCACGATCCGGCGTCGTCGAGGTGGCCGAAGACCTTTTCCGCGTCGAGGCAAAGAGCGTCGACGAGAGCCGGGTCGAACTGCGTGGCCCTCCGCCGCTTGGCGAGCGCGACCGCTCCGTCGACGCCGCCCATCCTGTGCGCGACCTCGACGAACTCGGCCAGCTGGATGATCCGGGCGGCGATCGGGATTGCTTCACCAGCCTGGTGGCCGGGCCACCCGCGCCCGTCCCAACGCTCGTACGATCCTGCGAGCGCGTCGAGCACTGCCTCGGGAAGACCGAGCTGTGCACCGAGCTCTCGGGCGAGGGCGGCGTGGCGGGCGATCATGTCGCTGACGTCCCGTCTGCCGGAGATCGCGAATTCGATGCCCGTGCGCAAACGATGCAAGGGTGCGTTACCCGAGCCGATCAGTCGCACCATGGTCAGCAGGTCGGCGACCGAGAACGGTTCGTGCCCGTACTTCGTCGCCTTGAGCGCGATGTCGTCGCCGAACCACTTCGCTTGTTCGTACGCGTCGGAGTGGCAGCCCACGTTCACGAGGAGCGCGGCGTAATAGATCGTTGCGCGTTCACTCTCGTCGAGGCCCAGGACCTCGCCGAGACGCAACGCGATCAGGCACTGCCGAAGGACGTGTTCCATCGGCTGGCCGAATCCAAGGTCGATCCCGAGTGACAACGATGCAACGAGCTCGGCCAAGCGAACCGGCGCGACCTCTTGGGACTTCCCCATGAATGGAGCGTACTTGCGACGTTCACCGGGGTCGGAAGATGAGGTGAATGCCTCATGACAGCGTCGTGCCGAATTCGTATCTTGTGACCCACACCCTGCCATCCGGGCAGCGGGCGTCATCAAGGAGCACAGTCATGGCGAAGGCATCCAAGGAAACCACACCCATACGAATGGACTTCGAGATCGCAGAAGATCGCGCCTGCGAACTCGAGGACTACACGGTCAACTTCGTCACGATCCGTCGGGACCACGATCTCGCACCCATGCTCGCCAGCCTGCCGGGCGGCGTGTGCCAATGCCCGCACTGGGGAGTCATGACCAAGGGTCGTATGACGGTCACGTACGCCGACCGCAAGGAAGTCTTCGAAGCCGGCGACGCGTTCTACATGACGCCTGGACACACACCGGCGGCCGAAGCCGGCACCGAATTCATCCAGTTCAGCCCAAAGGATCTCCTCGCTGCGACCGAGGCTGCCATCGCGCAGGCGATGCAGGCACGATCCGGGTGACGCTAGTTGTCCCATCCTCCGGGGTCGCGAAGTACTGCGACAAGGTCTCCATGATCATTGCTGTCGTAGTAGTCCATCACTTCGAGCGGCGGGGAGTAGACGTGAACGCTGGTGGCCATTCCCTGCCCGCGATTGGCGACTGCGTGCACCTTCGAAGGACCAAAGCTTGCTGTCTCACCGGGTTCGTAACGTTGCTGGCCGACCCGACCGTCATCGATGGTTGTCTCGTCGAGTTGGCCGGAGACCACCGTGAAGGCGCCTGCCGATCCGCCGTGATCGTGGAGATCGAGGGCCGTGCCGGCCGGCCAGCAGATGACCCACGCCTCGTACACCGGCGTGCTCAACACGCGTGCGTATCGACGCTCGCGGGGCACCTCGCCCGTGCTGAGCTCCCACGGGAGGGTGACCGCTGCCAAACCCGAAGCGATCGCGCGCAGCACCAAAGGATCGACGCTGACCGTCGAAGGGTGCAGCGCCTGACTCGAGGCACGACGCAAAGCATCGAGCGGGTCAGCCTCGAGCCCGACCGGTGGGGCGAGCTGCGTCGAGATCGTCATCGAGCCTCCTGAGAACAGCACCAGTCGAATCCCGACTGGATTGGTCAGGTTTAACAGAGCCTCGCCTCATAAACAACCTCACTTGCGAAATTCCGACTGTTTTGGTCGGAATTAGACAAAATGGCCGCAGCGCAGCGAGCTCGACGACGAAATCGACCGCCTGTTCAGCCGATCAAGCTGACGACAAGAGCGCAGAACCCCGCTTCATCGAGAAAGAATCCGGGGTGGGGTCCCGACACACGTTGCGACACGTCCGGCGATCACGGACCTGCACCGTCCGCGGATTTGCACAAGCGCACAAACTGTGACCATCGTCACGCGGTTGTTAGCCGTCTCAGCGACGTCGTCCGTTAGTGACTTGATTGCATCGCAGTGCCAGGATCTTGCGCGATTCGGCTCGAGCGAGGAACTCACGCGGTGACTGGTAGCGCGACGACAACGGGAATCGGCATCATCGGTCTCGGTCTCGCGGACCTGATCGTCGTGGACGGCGACCCGATAGAGGACATTGCGGTCTTGCAAGATCGCCAGCGAATCAATCTGGTGATGAAAGACGGCCACGTCTACCACGACGAGCTGTCGCCCGGCGGCACCGCGACATCGTGAGCTCGTCTCCCTTCGACCTGTCCGGACGGGTCGCGCTCGTGACCGGTTCGAGCCGAGGCATCGGCCTGGCTCTGGCGCGTGCACTCGGCCAAGCCGGAGCCGAACTGATCATGAACGCTAGGGACGAGATCGTCCTCGTCGCTGCCGCCGACACGCTTCGTGACGAGGGCCTGACCGTGCACTGCCGTGCCTTCGACGTGTGCGATCCGATTGCGGTTGGCGAGGCAGTCGATTCGTTCGAGCGCGACGTCGGGCCCATCGATGTGCTCATCAACAACGCCGGCCTACAGAAGCGTGCTCCTCTGCTCGACTTCGACATCGAGGACTTCCGGCGGCTCATCGAGGTGAACCTGGTCGCCGCATTCACCGTCGGCAAGGCAGTCGCCACTCACATGGTGCAGCGCGGTCGCGGCAAGATCGTCAACATCTGCTCCGTGCAATCCGAGCTCGGTCGACCGACCATCGCCCCGTACAGCGCCACCAAAGGCGGATTGAAGATGCTGACGCGAGGGATGTGCGCCGACTTCGGTCCGCTCGGCATTCAGGTCAACGCTCTGGCACCGGGGTACTTCGCCACCGAGCTCACCGCAGCGCTGGTCGCCGACGAGGAATTCTCGAGGTGGGTCGCCCAACGAACCCCCGCCGGTCGCTGGGGACGCGTCGAAGAGCTCGGAGGAGCCGTCGTGTTCCTGGCGAGCGACGCGTCCAACTTCGTCAACGGACAGGTCCTGTACGTCGACGGAGGAATGACCGCCGTCGTGTGACGGCTCGGCGTTCCAGCGACTACCGCCAAAGTCGCACGCGGGATTCACTCGCCCGTCACATTGCCGAAAACTCCGAGGCGCACACTGGTACTCATGGAACAGATGACATTGCGTGGCCCCGTGTTGCAGCGAGTGGCTCGCGCGCTCTTGCGGGCACCCGTTCGTCGGCTGTGGCCGTGGGCCCTCTCGGGTTTTGAATCAGTCCCCGAGGACGGACCGGCCGTCTTGTGTGCGAACCACCTCAGCTTCTTCGATTCGGTCCTGATGATGATGACCCTCGAGCGGCCCGTGTACTTCATCGGCAAGGCCGATTACCTCAACTCCTGGCAGACTCGCCGCCTGTTCCCCGCGCTGGGAATGATCCCGATCGACCGCGACAACGGGACGCGAGCAATGTTGGCGCTCGACGCCGCAGCGCAAGTGCTTCGCGACGGTGCGTTGCTCTGCGTGTTTCCGGAGGGAACAAGATCGCGTGACGGGCATCTGCATCGCGGTTACATCGGCGCGGCACGCGTGGCGATCACGGTTGGATGTCCGATATTGCCGGTTGGCATCGTCGGCACGCGTGAGATCCAGCCGCCTGGGGCTCGTCTGCCGCGACCAGGACGCCCTTGTTCCATCTCGATCGGTGCACCGTTGGTGCCGACCGGCGTCGAGGTCAACAGTCGCCGTAGCGCAGCTCGGGCGCTGACCAACGAGTTGATGGAACGCATCGCCGAACTGTCCGGTCAGCAATACGTCGCCGAGCACAGCTCGCGGGCACCTCGTGTCGAAACGACCACGCACCGATCACGGCCCCGACGACGGCGATTGCACGTCGACGCTGTACTCGGGTCCCGCAACCCCGTACCCGCCTAGCGCTCTTCCAGATCCTTGAACGTGCTGGCTCGTAGGTGCCTACGATTGACACATCGTGTACCACCTGCTGGCAGCGGATTCGCAGGTACTGCTTCCAGCACGCTGGCAGATGACGGTCTCACTCGGCACGCACATCGTGTTGGCGTGCTTCGGGGTGGCGTTTCCCGCGATGATCTGGGTGGTTCACGGTCGGGGGATACGCGATGGCGACGAGGTCGCGCTCGGTCTGGCCAAGAGGTGGTCGAAGGTTGCGGCTGTGCTCTTCGCAGTTGGAGCGGTCTCGGGCACGATCCTCAGCTTCGAGATGGGGCTGTTGTGGCCGGAGTTCATGCGTCAGTTCGGCGACGTGATCGGGCTCCCGTTCGCGTTGGAGGGCATCGCCTTCTTCCTCGAGGCGATCTTCATCGGTATCTACCTGTATGGGTGGGGACGGATGCCGGCCAGGCAGCACCGTGCTGTGCTCGTGCCGATTGCGTTGTCGGGAGTTGGAGGCACGTTCTGCATATTGGCGGTGAATTCGTGGATGAACTCACCAAGCGGATTTCATATCGTGAACGGCAAGGTGACTGACGTCCACCCGTGGGCGGCAATGTTCAATCACGCACTGTGGTTGCAGTTCCTTCACATGTGGATCGCAACGTTCATGGTCGTCGGTTTCTGTGTCGCCGCGGTGTACGCGACCGGCCTGCTGCGCGGTCGCAATGATCGCCATCATCGCCTCGGGTTCGCAATACCGTTCGCCTTCGCAGCGATCGCCGCAGTAGCCCAGCCAGTGGTCGGGCATCTCGCTGGCCTGCGGCTGGCATCGGCCCAGCCATCGAAGTTGGCGGCGATGGAGCTCAGCATCGATTCAGAGCGGCGGGCACCGCTGACGATCGGTGGCGTGATCATCGATGGCAAGGTGCGCTTCGGCTTAGACATCCCCGTGCTGGGTTCGGTGATCTCGCGCAGCAACGCCAACGCGTCGGTCCCCGGGCTGGCCGACATCGCGGTGGCCGATCGACCGAACGACCAGTTGGCCACCATGGTTCACTTGTCGTTCCAAGCGATGGTCGGATGTGGATTGGCGTTGGTGGGAGTGGCCGGATGGTATTGGCGGTGCCGCCGCCGGGGACGCGATCCGTTGTCTTCACGCCGGTTCTTGTTCACGGCCGTGGCGGCCGGTCCGCTCGCGGTCCTGGCGCTCGAGCTCGGTTGGATGACTACTGAGTTGGGCCGGCAGCCGTGGATCGTCTACCGCGTCATGCGCATCTCCGATGCGGTCGCTCACGACAACGCGATCTGGACGAGTTTCGCCGTGCTGCTGGTCGTCTACACCGGGATGGTCATCGGTGCAATCGCCGTTCTCCGCAGCATGGCGCGACGCTGGCGCGAGGGCGCAAGTCTCGATCTACCGACACCGTATTCACCGTCTCCGCGACGAGTGTCACGATGAGCTTGCCAACCGTCGTCGCGGCGATCA
This sequence comes from Ilumatobacteraceae bacterium, assembly GCA_031370825.1. Taxonomy (GTDB): domain Bacteria; phylum Actinomycetota; class Acidimicrobiia; order Acidimicrobiales; family Ilumatobacteraceae; genus JAENVT01. Next base: position 5,969 of record JANMRB010000004.1, on the reverse strand, counting down.
TGTTTGTCGGCGTGATCGCCTATGCGGTGTTCGCCGGCGCGGATTTCGGTTGTGGAGTCTGGGATCTCACGGCGGGAGGTCCGCGTCGAGGTGGACCGATGCGTTCGTTGATCGACGACTCGATCGGCCCGGTCTGGGAAGCCAACCATGTGTGGCTGATCTTCGTGCTGGTCTACCTGTGGACGGCGTTCCCTCAGGGCTTCGCGGCGATATGCGAGACCCTGTTCATTCCGCTGACTCTTGCAGGGTTCGGGATCGTGCTGCGTGGCAGCGCGTTCGCCTTTCGCAAGTTTGCCCCGACCCTGGCGGAGGCACGGTTCTTCGGCGCCACCTTCGCGGCAGCGTCTCTGCTCACTCCGTTCTTCTTGGGCGCCGTCGCCGGAGCAGTCGCATCGGGGCGGGTGCCACTCGATGGCAGCGGCGATCGCTGGCGGTCGTGGACCACCGAGGCGTCCGTTGTCGGCGGCGTGCTCGCTGTTCTCACGAGCGCATTTCTCGCCGCAGTTTTTCTCACAGCGGAGGCCGCACGGCAAGGCAATCTGGAGCTGGTTGCAGCGTGTCGACGACGTGCCCTTGGGGCAGGCGTCGTGACAGGTCTCGCCGCCCTGGCAGGGATCGTGCCGTTGGACCATGATGCGCCAAGACTGTTCGACCGACTGACAGGTCGGGCCCTTCCGGTCGTGCTCCTGTCCGCCGCCGCCGGACTCGCATCATTGGTGCTGCTGTCGCGAGACCGCCCCAAGAGTGCTCGCATCGCAGCAGTCGTGGCGGTCGCCTCAGTTGTAGCGGGCTGGGGCTTTGCCCAATACCCGTGGATCCTCGTCGAAGCAGCCCGCATCGACGACGTCGCCGGAGCCCGGCCAACCCTCTGGTCTCTAATCGGGGTCTTCGCTCTCGCGGCCGTCACGGTGCTGCCGGCCCTCGCGTACCTCTATTGGCTCACGCAGACGACGATTGGCGATGAAAGCGTGAGTCATGAGCGGGGATGAGTTCGTGCCGAACACGGACGAGCTCGTCGCGAACAACGCGCGGTACGTCGAGACGTTCGCCGATCACGACCTTGCCCTCCAGCCGCGCCGGCGACTGGCCGTTGTCGCATGCATGGACAGCCGGATGGACATCTTCGAGATGTTGGGACTGGCCCACGGTGATGCACATATCATCCGCAACGCGGGTGGCGTGGTGACCGACGATGTCATCCGCTCGCTGGTCCTGTCGCAACGATTGCTCGGAACTCGCGAGATCGTTCTGCTACATCACACCGATTGCGGGCTGCAGCAGCTGACAGGCGACACGCTGAAAGACGAGATCGAAGCCGAGACGGGCGTCCGGCCTGGCTGGGCCTTCGAGGGCTTCAAGGACCCATACCAGAACGTAGGCCAGTCGATTCGGAGATTGCAGGTCAATCCGTTCATCGTCTACAAGGACCACATTCGCGGCTTCGTATATCGAGTCGACAGCGGAGGCCTGGACGAGATCGTGCCTTGATGCGGCGTTCTGCTAGGAGATGACCTCGACGAGAGTGAGTACTTCCGTCGGGCCTTTCACTGCGATCTCTTTGACCTCTCCGACCCCTAGCACGTAGTACTTGTTGTCCACCACGTCGGGCTCGAGTGCGGTCGTCTCCCCTGTTCGCAGCGCGTCATGGAAACTTCCGAAGGGCACCTTCACCGGCGCCTTGAGGTCGACGACGTGGAACTGGTCCTCGGCGTGACCGGCATACCACTCTTGTCGGAACTCGCGGCCCACCTCGGGCACAGCCTGCATGACCACTCCCGGCTGGGCACCATCGACGCCTGCGTGGAACGAGCCTTCGGTACTGATGACACGACCTCTCGCATCCAGTTCTGCTGTGTCTTCACCGAAGTACCAGACGTTGCCACAGCTGTCCTGCGCGAAGTAGTCGCTGGTGCGCTCTAAGAGGACGTTATCGATGTAGAGCCGATCCTCGACGACTCGGGTTGTCACGCCATCGATGATGGCCGTCCGCGAGGTCGTGACGGACAGGTCGAGCGCATTCCCGCCGTCTTTCGTCCCGGTGTAGACGAGCGTGGTGCCGGGAGTGAGAGGGAAGTATGCATTGTTCACGTTCGGGGAGAAGTTGGCCGGATCGATTTGAGGGTGATAGTCGGCCCCCGGACCGAAGGTCGGCAAGGGGCAGACCGGTGCCCGGCTTGCGTCGGTCACGGACCCAACCACCCCGACGACGAGGACTCCGAGGGCGACGGTGGTGATTCCAGCTGCCACTGATGTCCGTGCTTTGCGTTGCATGAGATCTCCTTGGGGTGCGATGTTGTGCTCACCGTACGAATTCGGTCCTGAACGAGCCCTGAACTGCCGGCAGCCATTCAGCTGGTAGTCAGGCTGAAGCGACGAGACTGTCGAGGAGGTGATCGGTGACGAAGTTGTTGCTCGTCGAGGACGACAAGAAGATTGCGAACGCGGTCAAACGCGGCCTCGAAGCCGAAGGGTTCACCGTCGAGGTCTCTCATGACGGAGAGGACGGGTACTGGCGAGCGTCGGAGGGAACCTATGACCTCATCGTGCTGGACATCATGCTGCCGGGTCGCAACGGCTTTCGGATCTGCGCAGGTCTACGAGAAGCCGGGATACGGACGCCCGTGCTGATGCTGACTGCGAAGGACGGCGATCTCGACGAAGCGGAGGCGCTCGACACGGGAGCAGACGACTACCTGACCAAACCGTTCTCGTTCCCTGTGCTGATCGCCCGGGTGCGCGCCCTGCTGCGACGCGCAGTCGAACCACATCCGTCCCCGATCGATGTCGGCGCCCTGCGAATCGATCCGGGCGCTCGCCGCGTCTGGTGTCGTGGCTCCGAGGTCTCGCTGACCTCGCGCGAGTTCGAGGTCCTCGAGTTCCTGATCCGCCGTGTCGACCTGGTTCTGTCGAAAACCGAGATCATCGCCGGCGTCTGGAGCGATGACTTCGACGGTGACCCGAACATCGTCGAGGTCTACATCCGACGGTTGCGTCGCAAGATCGACGAACGCTTCGGTGTCGAGTTGATCGCGACGGTTCGCGGCGCCGGCTACCGGCTCCAAGGGATTTGACGTGCCCGGCGGGATCAGGGTTCGCATCACCGGCACAGCGATGGCCGTGGTCAGTGTGGTGCTCGTCGCAACTGGCGTGGCCCTGCTGGCGTCGCAACGACAGATCCTAACGGACAACCTCGATGACGTGATGCGAACGCAGAACCGGATCATCGAGCAGGCCTACACGGCGAGACAGCTAAACAGGGCAATCGCAGTCCAAGGCGACGAGGACGCGATCGCGCAGGTGGTCGACCAGAACGGTCACGTCCTGGCCAGTACGGAGAACTTCGCGGGGCAGCCCGCTCTCACTGCACCGGGCTCGAACGGCCCTACGTTCCGCACGATCTCGCTACCGATCGGCAAGACGAAGTTCCGGCTGATGTCACGATCCGTGAGTGGCGTGGTCATCCACACCGGCACTCCGATCGACGATGTCGACGAGAGCGTCGCCGCGCTCCGTAGAGGGCTGCTCGCTGCGATTCCCACCGTCGCTCTGATCATCGGCATCTGTGTCTGGTGGTTGGTCGGCAGGACGTTGCGACCGGTGGAGCTGATCCGCTCCCAGGTGGCGGGCATCAGCAATGTCCTTGTCGATCAACGAGTGTCCGAGCCGGCGACAAATGACGAGATCGCACGACTGGCGCGAACGATGAACGCGATGCTCGACCGTGTCGAGGGCGCCTCTCGGCGCGAGCAGCGGTTCGTTGCCGACGCGTCACACGAGCTTCGAATTCCGCTGACTCGCATCCGCAGCGAGCTCGAAGTCGATCTCGCCCGTCCGGGGACCGCCGATCCCTTGGCAACGCATCGCAGCGTGCTCGAGGAGGTCGACGCGCTGCAACGTCTCGTCGAGGACCTTCTGCACCTCGCTCGATCGGACAACCACACCAACGCGCTCGAGAAAGCTCCCGTCGACATCGATGACCTTGCTCTCGCCGAAGCCGAACGTCTGCGCAGCGGCATGAACGTTCTCATCGACACTTCTCACGTCTCGGCGGCTCAGGCAATCGGTGATAGCGACCAACTGGCCAGGGCGGTGCGGAACCTGTGCGACAACGCAGCGCGCCACGCCCGGAGTCGGATCACTTTGGCTACGAGCGAGCAGAACGGAATGGTTCAGTTCTCGGTCACCGACGACGGTCAGGGAATCCCCGAGCACGAACGTTCCAGAGTGTTCGAACGATTCGCCCGCATCGATCAAGCACGCGAGAACGCCTGCGGTGGCACCGGGCTCGGGCTGGCGATCACCCTCGACATCGTCGAACGCCATGGCGGAACCATCACTCTCGAAGAAGCAGACGGTGGCGGAGTGCGTTTCATCGTCTCGCTACCACGGTCCACACCCGAGACCGATGGACAGAACTGAGTACCGACGATCCTCAAGTTCTGACCAGGGTTTCCGATACACACGGGTGAGACTCCTTCGCTTGTGGTTGACGATCATTGCCTTGCTGCTCGCCCCGATGGCCGTTTTGGTCTGTCTCCGCGTCTTTCCGGGGCTTGACCTGCGATGGTTCTCTGCGCAGGGGCACCTGCTGGCAGTCTCGGGGATCGCCGCGTGCGCACTGGCTGCAGCCGCAGCGGCGCTGATGACCGCGCGTCGCTCCGGTCAGCCCAATGTGGCGTGGCTCGGCGTTGGATGCGTATCCGTGGGGCTGACCATGCTCGGCCATGGCTTGACCACGCCAGGAGTGTTCGACCGACCGATGAACATGTGGGTCAGCCGCCTTCCTTACCTGGGCATGTGCGGCTTCGCTGTCTGCCTGTTCGGTGCCGGGAGATCTCCGAAGTGGTGGTTGAACCGCTTCATTCGGCGTCATCCGACGGTGTCGATCGCCGTCCCGACCGGGGCGATCACTGCGTTCGTCGTCGCCGTCAGCATCAACCCGCTCGCGCTGGGCGGCGGGCGCCCGTACGCATGGGAAGAGAGCGCATTCGACATCGTGTCCGCGTTGGTGATCATCCTGTTGCTGGTTGTCATTCGTAATCATTGGATGCGGTGGCACCTCGGTTACGACGTCGTCCAGTTCGCCATCGTCCTTGCCGCGGCCTCAGCCATCGCGGCACTGTTCGCCTTCGAACACGGCAAGTTCGGCCAGATCTCGTGGTGGGACTATCACGGGTATTTGATGGCGGGCTTCGGTGGCGCGGTGTACGCGGTTTTCCGGGAGCGGAGCGAAGAACGCACACTCACCGACATTCTCGGGGCAGCGTTTGTGGACGACCCATTCGATCTGATCGTGTCCGGCTATCCCGAAGCGCTGCGGTCGCTGGTTCGCGCTGTCGAGGTCAAGGACGCCTACACCCACGGTCACAGCCAACGGACCGCCCGCCTCTCGGTCGAGCTCGGCCTTTCGATGGGCCTGTCGCCGGATCGGCTGCGGGTGATCGCCCGAGGTGCCTACTTGCACGATGTCGGCAAGATCGGGATTCCAGATGCCATCTTGAACAAGCCCGGCAAGCTGACCAACGAGGAGTGGTCCATCATTCACACCCACCCGCAACTCGGCTACGAGCTCGCTGCGACTGCTCCGTCGCTGAAGGAAGCCTTGCCGGTGATCCTCCACCATCACGAGCGGGTTGACGGAAACGGATATCCGAACGGTCTCGTCGGCGACGGCATCCCTCTTGAAGCGCGCGTCGTGGCGGTGGCCGACGTGTGGGACGCGCTGACGTCCGATCGGGCGTACCGTCGTGGCTGGGCCCCGGACATGGCACTCGCCCACATCCTCGACGGCTCGGGAACCCACTTCGACCCGATCGTCGTGCGGGCTTTCACGCGGCTCGTCGGCCGCTGGGGCGTCCGTAGCGGACAGCCCGGCGGCGCCGCGACGATTGCCTGGCAGGCCGCGGAGACCTGTCACCAAGTGGATGCGGAAGAGCCTGCTCTCGTCTGACTCGTGCCATGTTGGAGCA
>JANMRB010000312.1:0-26654 GCA_031370825.1 Ilumatobacteraceae bacterium | reverse complement strand
CGCGTCGAACCATTCCATCGTCGACGACTACTGGGCGCTCGTGCTTGCCGACATCCACGGGGCGCTCGATGTCTTCTCCGAGCTGTATCGCGACAGCCACGGGGCCGACGGATACGCCAGCGTGGAAGTGGCCCCGGACCTGGCCCACGACGGTCCCGAGACCGAGGCCGCTGCGCGCCACTTGCACGAGCAGATCCGGCGCCCGAACCTCATGGTCAAGATCCCGGCGACGGCGGAAGGCGTCGGCGCGATACAGGCGATGATCGCCGAAGGACGCAACATCAACGTCACGTTGATCTTCAGCCTCGACCGCTACAAAGAGGTGATGGAGGCGTACATTCGCGGTCTCGAGTTGTATTCGAAGAAGACCGGTGCAGACCTGTCGCGCGTCGCCAGCGTCGCCAGCTTCTTCATCAGCAGGGTCGACACCGAGGTCGACCATCGCCTCGAAACCATCGGTTCGCCCGAGGCGCTCGCGCTCCGGGGGAAGGCCGCTGTGGCGCAGGGCAAGCTGGCCTATCAACTGTTCCAAAAGACGTTCGGCGGTCACCGGTGGGAAGCGCTGGCCGCCAAGGGTGCTCGCGTCCAGCGCCCGCTGTGGGCCAGCACGTCGACGAAGAACCCCGCGTATCCCGACACGCTGTACGTCGACGAGTTGATCGGCCCCGACACGGTCAACACGCTCCCCGAGGCCACCATCGAAGCATTCGCCGACCACGGTCTCCTGGCGAGGCGGGTCGACGCCGATCTCGACCAGGCGCATGCCGCGTGGACGGGGCTGACCGAGGTGGGCATCGATCTCGACGATGTTGCCGAAACGCTGGAGCGCGAAGGCGTTGCCAGCTTCCAGAAGAGCTTCGATGAGCTCCTCGGAGCGTTGGAATCCAAGGCGGCCGAACTACGAGCGTGAACGGTTCGCCCATCGACAACCTGCTCGACGGCATGGATCTGGGCCGCAATCATCGCCTGGGTCGGCAACTGCTGGGCTCGGCTCTGGCCCTACTGGCGGACCAGCCCGATCAGCTGGATCTGAAGATCGCCAGTGCCGCGCTGGAGGAGATGCGCGAGGCATTCAAGATGTTCGCGCCGTTCCATGACATACCGAAGGTGACCATCTTCGGTTCGGCGCGAACGCAGATGGCCGACCCTCTGTACATGCAGGCCCGAGATGTCGCCACCAAGCTCGCGGCCGAAGGCTGGATGGTCGTGACCGGCGCAGGCCCTGGGATCATGCAGGCGGGCATGGAAGGCGCGGGGCGGGACATGTCGATCGGTGTGTCCATCAGGTTGCCCTTCGAGCAGGGTGCCAACCCGATCATCGCCGGCGACATGAAGTACGTCAGCATGAAGTACTTCTTCACGCGCAAGCTGATGTTGATCAAGGAGAGCAGGGGCTTCATCTGCCTGCCGGGCGGGTTCGGCACGCTCGACGAGACGTTCGAGTTGCTGACCCTGACTCAGACCGGCAAGGGCCTGCCTGTCCCGATCGTCTGGCTCGACACGCCGGGCGATACCTATTGGGAAACGGTCCATGACTTCGTGGGCCGCCAACTCGTCGAGCGTGGCTTGGTGGCCGCCTCCGACACCAAGCTGTACCTCGTGACCGACGACGGCCAGGCGGCCGTCAATGAAGTGATCGGCTTCTACCGCAACTACGACTCCATTCGGTTCGTGGGTCACCTGATCGTGATGCGCATGAAGCAGGCGCCGACCGATGAACAACTCCACGCGCTGAACGAACGGTTCGGGCCGTTGTGTGCACCGGATGGGATCGTCCGCGCCACACCGTTCGACCCCGAGCGCAAGGAGAACGACAAGCTCGACCTTGCCCGCATCGCGTTCACCCTCGCCAACCACAGCAGCGGCATCCTGCGCGAGATCATCGACACGGTCAACTCATTCGTCGCCGCCTGACCTGCCTCTCAGGAGGTGTATCGCCTTCTCGACGGCACGTCGGGCCTGCGTGAGACGTTTGTCGTCTTCAGGCCTGCCGCGGCGTTCAGCCGCAGCCTCGCGAAGCTGGTCGAACGCGATCTGATCGAGGTCCTCGACGACCAGTTGCAGACGATCGGCGAGATCGTCGTACGAGCTGTTCACTACAGCGCCTCGGCGACGAGATCCATCGGGTGCTTGACGTTGACCCCGGCAGCCGCCAGATGAAACGCGCACCCCGGGTTCGCGCTGGCGACGACCTGCGGGCCGGCCCGTTCGATCGCTGCCAGCTTGCGTTCGCGAATCTCACCGGCCAGCTCGGGCTGCAAGGTGGAGTACGCGCCGCCTGCACCGCAGCACAACCCGTCGTCGTCGAGCTCGACGACATCGGCGACTGCAGCGAGCACCGTGCGGACGGGAAGGTGCGCGCGCTGCACGTGACGAAGATGGCAGGGATCCTGCACAGTGACAGGACCCAACCGACGTCGCACCGGCAGGCGGTCGATCAGTGGCGCGACGAACTCGCTGGCGTCGCGCACGCGGGCACTGAACTCGTGCGCCTCGCTGGTGCCAACCAGATGGCCGTAGTCCTTCAGTGCTGCGCCGCAACCGGCCGAGTTGACGACAATCGGGGCATCGCCCGGCATCGAACGCATCACACGCTCGGCCAGCTGCTTGGCCTCGTCCGTGAGGCCGGCGTGGACGTGCAGGGCGCCGCAACACGCAGCTCCCGATCCGGGGACGCGGTAGGTCAGACCGAGTGCCGCGAGGACCTTCGCTGTGTTTCGATGAGTCTGGCGTTGCCATGCGTCCATCACGCAGCCGGTGAACAGCCACGTCTCGTCGCCGGTAGACGCAGGCTCGGGTCCGCGCTTCAGCGCCAGCTTCGGCAGGCCCAGCTTCTTCGGCACGAGTCGCAACCGCTGCCCAGCGGCCAGCAGTGTCGATCCGATGAGCAGGAGGCGGTGGTGCCCGAGGACGCGATAGCCGAGGCGTTGCCACCACGGAGTCATGCGGTTCTCAGCCGAGAGCGTTTCTCGGGTTCCCTCCATCAACTGTCCGAAGGGGACGCCGCTGGGGCACGCCGGCTCACATCCGCGGCATTGCACACACGTCTCCATGAAGTGAACAAAGTCATCAGTGATCTCGGCATCGTCGAAGTGCACCGATCGCATCGCCGAGATTCGTCCGCGGGGCGACAACGCCTCTTCGCCCGTCACGCGGAACGTGGGACAGTGTGGAAGGCAGAGCCCACACGCCACGCACATGCTCAGATCATTGTCGTCGAGGTGAAGTTTCACGAGGCTTCCAACGTACCCGTAACGTCACAGCCAGCATGCCCGAGGGTCACACTGTTCACAGAATTTCGATCGATCATTTCAAGGTCCTACGTGGCAAAGCTGTCGACGTGTCCTCGCCACAAGGTCGCTTCGCTGCCGGAGCCGCGCTGGTCGACGGAGTCCGCCTCGCACGCCTCGAGGCTTACGGGAAGCACCTGTTTTATCATTGGGCCAACGGTTTGGTCGGACACGTTCACCTCGGCCTCTTCGGCAAGATTCAGGTGCACCGGGACTCTCCACCACTCGACGCCCCAACCGTGCGAATGCGTCTTTCGGTTCCGAGGAGGACCATCGATCTCATTGGTCCGACCGATTGCACCATCGGCACAACGGACGACCGCGATCGAATCGTGCAGCGGCTCGGGCCCGACCCTCTGCGAGCCGATGCCGACGCGCAGAAGGCGTTCGACGCAGTTGTCCGCCGAGTCGCGCCGATCGGCCAACTGTTGCTCGACCAGAAGGTCATGAGCGGGATCGGTAACGTCTACCGCGCGGAAGCACTGTTCATCAACCGGATCAATCCCAACCGGCCAGGCAACAGGGTCACGCCGAGCGTGTTCGGCCAACTCTGGGTAACCATCGTCAGCATGCTGCAACAGGGCATGGTCGACAACCGCATCATCACACTGGATCGCGACGAGTACGACATCCCTTCGGGCCGCACCAGGCGCGGCGACACGACCTACGTCTACCACCGCGACCTGTGTCTTCGCTGCGGGTCCCCGATCCGCACAGTCGAGCTCGGCGGGCGGCCGTGCTACTACTGCCCCGTTTGCCAACCTGACTGATCATTGCGCGTGCCATTGCGGCGCGTCGGCTTCGCCTCGCCAGTAGCGCAACCGCAGCTCGGCCTCGTCGACTGCGATGGTGTCGAGACGAGCTGCGCGAACGCGCATCAACGTCGCTGCTACGAGCCGAAGCTCGGCGATCGCGTCGCCCAACGGATCGCCACGGAACGAACATCCATAGCCGTCGGCGAAGGCCTCGTAGATGCCGGGCTCACCACCCCACCGCTCGGTCCACGTCATCAAGGGAGCGTGGTCCCAGGACGAGGGACCACGGCACAGCAGGTCCCAGTCGAGCACGACGGGGCCCACATCGGATTGCAGGACGTTGCCCGGATGAACGTCGCCGTGACACACGACCGTCTGCGAACTCCGCTGTTCGTCCAGCAGCGGCAGGCTCCGATCGATGGCATCGACGATCGCCGAACGTGACGACGCGTCGAGGTCGCTGCCGACCTCGCGCAGCAACGTCTCGAAGTCCCACCACGGAAAGTCGCCGCAGAACGGCAGCGGATAGCCCGGCGCCACCCTGTTCGGGTCGACGCGGTGGAGCAACGCGATCATCTCGCCGACCGCGGCCCAATCGAGCGGACCGGCGCCCTCGATGGCGCCAATGGCAAAAACAGCATGATCGTCGGCCAGAAAGGGGTCGTGGCGTAGGTACTGAGGTACTCGCACACCGGCTCGTGTCAACACGTCCGCCAACCAGATCGCCTGGCCGGCGGGCGCGGTAGGCCGACCGACCCTCAACAGCACACCGTCGCCTGCTGTGAAGATGGCGTTCATCCCCATGCGGAGGATGTGGGGCTCCGCGAACCCCCAGTGTGCCGCAGCCACTTCGGCGGACCGGGTCACCGATTCGATCGTGCCTGGAGGTGCTGCGACGAAGGGCAGCTCAGCCGAGGTCGACACCGGGATTGAGCCGTCCGCTGGGGTCGAATTCGTTCTTGATTCGCCTGGCAAGTTTCGTCACTGACGATTCGGAACGGTCGCCTACCGGTTCAGGGTCAGCATGGTGAACGATGCCGATGCCGACCTCGGCCACGAACGTGCCAGTGAGCGAAACGACCGCGGCGGGAGCGACGACACGTCTGCTTCCCGATGGAAGCTCTGGCGGCCTCTCGCAGGCGTGCAGCGAGCAACCCGCCGCCTGCGCGGAGACATCGTCGGGGTGCCCCTCGAGCAGGGCCCAGAGGCGCGACCCGTTCCACAACACCGATGTCGGGCGATACAGCTGGGCGAACGTAGGGAACGGATCTGACGCTTCCGCGGTGAACCATTGCGAATGCTGCGGTCGAGGACGCGTTCGGATGATCAAATCACCGAGAAAACCCAGGGTGCCCCGCGCGCCCACCAGCAAACGACAGAGGTCGAACCCGCTGACGTTCTTCACCGTCGGTCCACCCGCTTGGACGACCTGGCCTCCGTCGGAGACGTAGCACGCCTGCAACAACACATCGCGAACTGGCCCATAGCCCAGCCGCCTGATACCGCTGCGCCCGACGGACAGGGCCCCGCCGATGGTACCGCCGGGTGGTATGGCGAGACATTGGCCGAACTCGGCTAGCGCTGCATCGACATCGTCGACCGGCGTGCCGGCGCCGCAGCGCATCGTCATCTCGTCGGCCTGTATCCACTCGATGCCGGCCGGCGGCCGCACTGTGCGCAGTCCCGGTACCGCTCCGCCACGCGTGCCGAGCCCGGTGATGGTCACCGCCCCGGTTGCACCGACTTCGTCGGCGAACGCGGTTAGATCCACGCACCCTCCGGGACGTGTTGAAGATCGCCACACGATGCGGCTGTGGGCAGCACCTTGTTGGGGTTGGCCAGTCCGGTGGTGTCGAAGGCGCGCCGCAGACGGGCCTGGGCGTCGAGGTCGACCGGGGAGAACATCAGCGGCATGAAGTCGCGCTTTTCGAGGCCGATGCCATGTTCTCCCGACAGCACCCCCCCTGCGGCAACGGACACGCGAACGATCTCTTCCCCGGCGGCGTGAACACGATCCATGATGCCCGGCTCGCGTTTGTCGAACACCAACAACGGGTGCAGGTTGCCGTCGCCGGCATGAAAGACGTTCATCACCATGAGTTGATGCCGCTCGACGATGTCATAAACCGCCTTGAGGACCTCTGGAAGCCTGCGGCGCGGCACCACCGTGTCGTGCAGGTAGTAGTTCGGCTTGATGCGGGCAATGGCGCCGAACGCGTTCTTGCGACCCTTCCACAGCAAGGCTCGCTCGGCTTCGTCCTTGGCAATGCGAACCGTTCCCGCCCCATGGGCCATGCCGATCTCGACGATCCGCTGCACGTCAGCCTCGAGGCCGTGGGGAAGCCCGGCGACCTCGACGAGAAGGATTGCCGCAGCATCGACCGGGAGGCCGGCATGGATGTACTCCTCCACGGCACGCGTGCACAGCTGGTCCATCATCTCCAACGCAGCCGGAACCATGCCGGCGGCGATGATGGCACTGACCGTCTGGGCGCCGTCCTCCACGCTCGTGAAGTCCATCAGCATCGTGCGGACCGCCGGCGGGTTCTGGGTCAGGCGAACGCACACCTTGGTGGCGATGCCGCACATCCCCTCGCTACCGACAAACGCACCACGCAGATCGTAGCTCTGCGGCTCAGCCTCGTCCCCGCCCAGCTGGACGATCTCGCCATCCGGCAACACGACTTCCAATCCAAGCACGTGCGCCGTGGTGACGCCATCGGAGAGGCAATGAGGACCGCCGGAGTTGTTGGCCACGTTGCCACCGATCGAACAGCTCTGCTGACTGCTGGGGTCGGGAGCGAAATGCAGACCATGCGGCGTGACAGCCCTGGTGAGGTCGAGGTTGAGAACCCCGGGCTCGACCCACGCCAACCGGGTGACGGGGTCGACCGACAACACCCGGTTCATCTTGGTGGTGACGACCATCACCGCGTCATCGAGCGGCGTCGCTCCCCCGGCCAGACCCGTGCCCGCACCACGAGCGATGAACGGCACGCCGTGACGAACCGCGACGCGCACGCACGCCTGGACTTCCTCGGTGCTGGTCGGGAAGCACACCACGCCGGCCTGTCCTTCGATGTTGGAGGCGTCACGTCTGTAGAGCGCAAGTTCCGTGCTACCGATGCGGACGCGATCGTGTGACAGGACTGCACCGAGTTCGGCGACCAACACCTCGTTCATGCGCGCCGTCGTCCTCGATCGCTGCCGCGGTCTCGCACTTGCTTGAGGACGATCACCTGACCAGGCTGGACCGGTCGACCGTCGATGAGAACCTCGTCGCCGTCGTCAAGATGATCGGCCAAGGTCTGCGCGTTTCCATCCAGCCGGGCACGCAGCTCGGCCTCCCTGCTGCGCATCGCCATGCGGCCCTCGGCGAATGCATCGTGGACACGGCTGGTGACGCCGTGGGCGATCTTCTTCGGAGTCAGTTGGTTGGCGGCCTTCTTCATCTTTCGCTTCGCCATGCCGACCCCGGCCACGCCGGCGACAGCACCGCCGACGAACCAGCTCATCCGCTTGATCATGCCGATCTCCGTTCCCTGCGACGAAGGCGCCGGACCGCCCTCGATGTGCCAGTGGCGAGTGCCGCGGTCTTGATCACCGGTGTGCTGAGCGCGGCCCTCGCGACACGGCTGCCACCTGCTACTGCGCCACTGATGGCTTCTGCGGAGCCGAGCACGCGATCGAAGCGCTCCAGATCGCCCCTTGCTTCGGCCACGGTGGCCTTGGCGTCGGCGGTCGAGGCGCGCAGTTCGACGAGCAACGGCTCGGTCTCCTGGCGCAAGGACACAACTTCGGTGCGGAGCGACTTCGTGATGTCGAGCACTCGTGACAGCACCAGGATCAGCGCGGCAAAACCGATGCACAACAGCACGGCTGCCAGGACAATTGCGAGCTCACCTGCGGTCATTTGCGTTCGTCCATTCGCCTTGCCACGTCTGCCTCAGCTCCGTGATCACTCGGTTCGTAGTACTGCTTGTCGCGCTGGGCATCCGGAAGATACTGCTGCTCGACCCACCCCTGCGGATTGTCATGAGGGTAGTCGTAGCCGACCCCGTGGCCCAGTGACTGAGCGCCCTTGTAGTGCGCATCGCGAAGGTGGGGCGGCACTTCCCCGATCGCTCCGTCCTGCACGTCGCCTCTGGCGTTCCAGATCGCGAGGGCAGAGCGATTGCTCTTCGGAGCCGTCGCGAGGTGTACAGCGGCCTGGCTCAGGTTGAGTTGGGCCTCAGGCAGCCCGACATGTTCGACCGCTTGTGCGGCCGCCACCGCCACGAGAAGTGCCTGCGAGTCGGCCATGCCGATGTCTTCGCTGGCGAAGATGATCATGCGACGAGCGATGAAGCGGGCATCCTCCCCTGCCTCGAGCATCCTGGCCAGGTAGTACACCGCGGCCTGTGGATCGCTGCCGCGCATGCTCTTGATGAACGCGCTGATCACGTCGTAGTGGTCATCCCGGCCGTAGCGCAGCGCGCTGGTACCCAGTGCAGCCTCGACGTGGCCGAGCTCGACCGAGCCCGGATCAGCCAGAGCACACGCGACTTCGAGCGCCGTCAAGACCTGCCGCCCGTCGCCTCCGGCTCTGTCGACGAGATGTTCGATCGCCTCTGCGCTCGCTGTGGTGCCCTCGGCCTCGAGACCGCGCTTCACCAGCACCTCGATCGCTTCCCGGTCGAGCGGCTCCAGACGGAAGAGGGTGCTGCGGCTGCGCAATGGAGGGTTGACCTCGAAGAATGGATTCTCGGTCGTCGCTCCGATCATCGTCAGCGTGCCGTCCTCGACCGCCGGCAACAGTCCATCCTGCTGGGCCTTGTTGAACCTGTGGATCTCGTCGAGGAACAGGATCGTCCCCCTGCCGTGCTCGCCGATTCGTTGACGGGCCCGTTCGATCACGTCACGAACGTCCTTGATGCCGGCATTGACCGCGCTCATCTGTTCGAAGACCCGTTTGGTGCTGCCGGCAACTGCCAGCGCCAATGTGGTCTTGCCTGTTCCTGGCGGTCCCCAAAAGATCGCGCTGGTCAAGCGGTCCTGCTCGACAAGCCGTCTCAGTGGTTTCCCGGGACCGACGAGGTGGTCCTGGCCGACCACGTCGTCGAGCGTTCGCGGGCGGAGACGCGCTGCCAACGGCGCGTGGCTGCGGAGATGTCGCTCCGCCGCGTCGGTGAACAGGTCGCTCACAGCGTTCCCAGCACTCGTTGGTACGCGGCTCGGCGGAACTCGACGACGTGGGCGATCATCCAACTCGTGTGAACCCATTTCCACGTGACGAACTCGCTGCCGTCCGGGCTCGGCTCGATGTCAGCGTGCAGCGCGTCGAACACGAACCACTTCTGCACCTGGCCACGCCTCCGACCGTCGCGGCCGTGTTCGCGGATGACGTCTTCCGGCCACTCGTAGGCGACCCATTCGGGAAACTCGACGCGAGCGACCACATCTTTCTCACCCAGACCTGTTTCCTCCATCAACTCCCGCCACGCAGCCGCGATCGGCTCCTCGCCCTGGTGCAATCCACCCTGTGGAAGCTGCCAGCTCCCGGCCACATCAGAACGCTCGAACGCCAGGATCTCGGTGAGATTGGGGTGCCGAACAACCACCACAACCCCGGCTCGGAAGTTCTGACTGCTCACTCAAGTCACGGTAGCGCCGTGACCCCCACCCCCGACCGAACGAGCGTTTGGAGCCGTAGGACCCGCATAGGGTCCTGCGGTTACAAACGCTTCGTCGCGGGACCGCCCGAAGCCCACGTTTGGAGCCGTAGGACCCGCATAGGGTCCCCCGGTTACAAACGCTTGATCGAGAGCGCCAGAAAGCGGCGGATCGTCGTGGCGATCTCGGTGTCGGACATTCGCCACGTGATTTCGATCGGCACCCACCCGTCGAGCACCAGTTCGTTCTGACGGCGAGCGTCGCTGTCGAGATCGGTGGCCAGCACGTGAGACCCGAAGCCATTGCCCTCCAGATACAGCTTGCGGTCGGGCCAGGCAAAATCGATTCGATACCGCCGCCTTCCGTAGCTGACACGGTGCTGATGAGCGGGTTGTGGCAGCGCGTGGGCGTCGATTATTCGGACGATGCGTGCCTCGAGCTCGCTCTCACCGGGGTCATATCCAGGGAGACGGTGGGCCAAGACCTTGCGCAACGTCGCCACGGACCTTCCGGGTGCTGGCCGCGTTCGCCCGACCCGGTCGCGCAGTTCGTCGAGTTGCAACAGCTTGCGACGAAGTAGGTCATCGACGACTTTGCCCAATTCATACGGCGACATCGATCCGCTGAGATCGATCACGGTTCGCAGTGGCGACGTGCATCTCATACCGTCACGAATCACCACATCGCCTTTCTCGATGAGACCCGATCGGTGGGCGACGACTCCCTCCAGCGCAACTCGGCGAGGCAGGTCGGCGATGACGTGGATGCAATCGATATAGCTGACGGAATCGGAGCCAAGGAGGGGCAGGGCAGTCCAATGTGATGCTGCCACGTGGTCGCCGCAAGACAGGAGAACGGCGCGGACTGCCTGCCGCCACGTCGGCGGCGTGCCATTGACCACGGCCACTCCCCGGCGCACCGAGCGGGTGCGTCCGGACGCACGGTCTGCCGCCAGCTGACGTTTGGTTTGACCCGAGGTACGGGCAATGTCGGTCGTGATCAAACCATCGTGACGCTCGGCCCAGCGAAATCGATCCATGATCGGCCCCTTCCCGCAGCGATTGATGGCGCAAGCCCCTATACGGGGCCGCAAGCTTCAAACGCAGGTGTGTGGTGGTGGAGGGGGAAGTCGGGAGCCGAACGTATCGGCGGCGGCCTGCGATCAGGCGGCGCGGTCTAGGCCTTCGGAGGGAGGAGGCGGATTCCGAGATCGGCGAGTTGCTTGGGGTCCACCGGGGTTGGGGCGTTGGTCATGGGGTCAGTCCCCGATTGGGTCTTGGGGAAGGCGATGACCTCGCGGATGTTCTCCTCCCCGGCGAGGATCGCGACGAGCCGATCCATTCCGAAGGCAAAGCCACCATGTGGCGGCGCGCCGTACCGGAACGGGTTCAGGAAGAATCCGAAACGCTTGTTGGCTTCTTCCTCGCTGATGCCCAGCAGGCTGAAGATCCTGGACTGCATCTCAGGCTGATGGATCCGGATGGATCCGGAACCGAGCTCCCACCCGTTCAGCACGAGGTCATACGCCTGGCTGCGAACCTTGAGGGGATCGGACTCGAGAAGGTGCACGTCGTCAGGATGAGGTTGTGTGAACGGATGGTGTCCAGGCTTCGGCCGGCCCGTGACGGCATCGACACCAACGAACAACGGAAAATCGATCACCCACAGGTAGCGGTAAGGGACCTCGTAGACCGGGGGACGTCCGAGATCGTTTCGAAGCGTGCCGAGCACCTCACAGGCCATCGCCCACTCGTCGGCCACGATCAGCAAGAGGTCGCCGGGCTTCGCCTTCAGGCGCTCGGTGAGCGCGGTCTGCTCGGCCTCGCCGATGAACTTGGCCACCGGCGACTCGAGCGAACCGTCGGTAGCGACCTTCAACCACACCAGACCCTTCGCTCCCATCGACTTGGCCTTGTCGGTCAACGCGTCGAGCTTGTTACGGCCGTACTCGGCCGCCTTGCCACCGGCGTTGATGCCCTTGATCGTCGGGGCGCCGGCGAACGCCTTGAACTCTGTCGTCGCGAACGCGTCGGTCAACTCGACCAGTTCCATCTCGAAGCGCGTGTCGGGCTTGTCGGTGCCGAAACGGTTCATCGCATCGTGCCACGTGATCTTGACTATCTCGCCGGGATCCTGACCGGCGGACTTCGCCGCAGCGATCACAGCCGCCCCGATGGCCTCGTGCACATCATCCTGGCTGACAAAGCTCATCTCGGCGTCGAGTTGCATGAACTCGTACTGGCGATCGGCGCGCAGATCCTCGTCGCGAAGGCAACGCGCGATCTGGTAGTAGCGATCGATCCCGGCGACCATGAGGAGTTGCTTGAACAGCTGCGGACTCTGGGGCAACGCGTAGAACGAACCGGGCTGAGGCCGGCTCGGGACGATGAACTCGCGGGCTCCCTCTGGTGTGCTCGGGACGAGCATCGGAGTCTCGACTTCGACAAAGCCTTGCTCCTCCATCGCCGTTCGGATTGCCGAATTGGCCGCGGCGCGGATGCGTAGGTTGCGTTGCATCCGCTCGCGACGGATGTCGAGGTACCGGTATTGCAGCCGGGTGGTCTCGGCGACGGTGTCGGCGCGTTCGTTGATCGGGAACGGTGGCGCCTCGGCAGTGTTGAGGATCTCGACGTCACAGTCCTGCAGTTCGATTCCACCGGTGGGCAGGCGATCGTTGATGCTGTCGGCCGGCCGCGCGGCGACGGTCCCGGTGACCCTGATGACGTATTCCGGTCGCACGTCGACGGAGTTGTCGACGACGCACTGGGTGACGCCGGTGTGGTCGCGGAGGTCGATGAACGCCAACTTCTCGCCATGTTCGCGCCGGGTCGCCACCCACCCGCACAAGGTGACGGTCTGGCCGATGTGCTCGGGGCGAAGGTGGCCGCACTGGTGTGTGCGCATGGATGTCGTGCTCATGTACGCGCTTTCTTCAGGTAATCGATCAATGTGGAACGGGCGATGGTCTGCTGCCCGTCGTCGGTGCGCAACGGTCGCACGGTGACAGCTCCTTCGGCCAGCTCGTTGCTGCCGATGATGACCGCGACGGAAGCACCGCTGCGGTCGGCAACTTTCATCTGTGCCTTCATGCTGCGATTCTCGTACGCGCGGTCAGCGGTCAAGCCGGCAGCGCGCAGCTCGGCCGTCAGCTTCAGGGCTTCGGCTCCCCCGATCGTGTCGACGACGAAGGCGTCGAGCGCCAAGGGGCGCGCCGCGAACACTCCCTCGTCGTCGCATGCCAACAGTGTGCGATCGAGGCCCAGCGCGAACCCGATCCCGTGGGTCGCCGGCCCCCCGAGCGACTCGACGAGACCGTCGTAGCGGCCACCTCCGCCCAGCGCGTTCTGCGCAGAGTCGAGAGTGCCACCCTGGTACTCGAACGTCGTGTGCCGGTAGTAGTCCAGGCCGCGCACCAACGTGTCGTCGATGGTGAAGGGGATGTCGAGCGCTGCAAGCCCGGCCTGAACCGATGCGAAATGCGCTGCCGCCCCATCGCTGTAGCAGTCTGCGATGCGCGGCGCGGCGGCCACGATTTCCTGGTCGCCCCGCCGTTTCGAGTCGAGAACGCGCAGCGGGTTCTTGTCAAGCGTGGTCTGGCTCTCCGGAGACAGCGATCCGCGATTCGCCTCGAAGTACGCCTGCAGCGCGGCCACGTACCGGGCGCGATCCTCGGGTTCGCCGAGCGAGTTCAGCAGGAGCTTCACCTTGGTGAGACCGAGTGCCCGGTAGAACGCCCACCCCAGGGCGATCACTTCCACATCGAGGAGCGGATCGTCGGCTCCGAGCACTTCGATCCCGACCTGATCGAACTGTCGATAGCGACCGCGTTGGGGCTTCTCGTAGCGGAACTGTGAGCCGGTGTACCACACCTTCCACGGAGTCAGGGGCCGATGCTGCACGAATGCTCGGCACACCGATGCCGTCAGTTCAGGACGGAGCGCCACATGGCGGCCACCCTTGTCGACGAAGTCGTACATCTCTTTGGTGACCACATCGGTCGCATCGCCGATGCGTTGGAAGACGCCGAGATCTTCGAGCAGGGGCGAGATGATCTGGCCATATCCGGCCGACTCGACCACGTCGGCAAAGATGGTCACGAACTGCCGCCAGCGCGCCGATTCTGGCGGCAGGATGTCGCGCATCCCTGGGCTCGTCTGGAATTCCGGCATGTCGAGCAAGGCTACCGGCAGGGCTTGCCTGGTCAGCCGCCTTTACCCGGCACCAGCCGGTATGCGTCGTACACAGCATCGATGTGCTTGATCGTGCGCAAGACCGACTCGAGATGGCTGGGGTCGGCGAGCTCGAACTCGAAGCGCATCTTGGCGACACGATCGCCCCCGGTGTGAGTGCTGCACGACACGATGTTGACGTGCTGCTCGCTGAGCGCATTCGCCACGTCACGCAGCAATCGGGAGCGGTCGAGAGCAACGACTTCGACGCCGGCTCGGAAGATGGCTTTGGTGCGATCGCCGTCCCAATCCACATCGATCAGCCGCGCCGCTTGATCGCTCATCAGGCTTTCGGCGTTGGCGCAATCGGTGCGATGCACCGATACCCCGCGGCCGCGGGTCACGAAGCCGACGATGTCGTCGCCCGGAACCGGTGTGCAGCAACGCGACAGTCGCACCAGGATGTCGTCGAGACCCTCGACGTGGACGCCAACAGAAGAGCGCGGTCGGTTGGGTCGATCCGGTCTCGTCGGCGAAACCACGGAGAACTGTTCGCCGTCGGTGCCTTGCGAGAACCCACGCGCCACCTTTTGGGCGATAGATCGTGCAGAGACGTGGTGCTCGCCGATGGCCGCGAGGACCGAGTCGAGGTCGTTGTACGAACTGGCCGCGATCTCGGCGCTCAGCACCTTGCTGTCCCAGATCCGCTGGAGCGGAAGGCCTTCTCGCCTGAACTCCTTCGTCAGCTCTTCGCGACCGGCCTCGATCATGTCGACGCGGCGCTCGCGGCTGAACCACTGGCGGATCTTGTTGCGGGCGCGCGGCGAGGCGACGAACTGCAGCCAGTCGCGCGAGGGCCCGGCGGTCTCCACCTTGGACGTGAAGATCTCGATTGTGTCGCCGCTGTGCAGCGTGGTGCTGAGAGGGACCAGCCGTCCATTGACCTTGGCACCGATGCAGGAGTGGCCGACGTCGGTGTGCACGGCGTAGGCGAAGTCGACGCTGGTCGACCCGACCGGCAGCGGGATGACCCGTCCCTTCGGCGTGAACACGAAGACCTCGTCCTGCTCGAGATCGGTCTTCAAGTTCTCCATGAACGCAGCAGGATCGGAGATGTCGGCCTGCCAGTCGATGATGCGGTTCAACCAGTCGATGTCGCTGCTCGGACCCTCGTCGTCCTTGTACGACCAGTGTGCAGCCACACCCCACTCGGCTCGTTGGTGCATCTCGCGCGAGCGGATCTGTACCTCGACAACCTTGCCACCCGGCCCGATCACGGTGGTGTGGAGGCTCTGGTAGAGGTTGAACTTCGGCATCGCGATGTAGTCCTTGAATCGACCTACCACCGGCTTGTAACTGCCGTGGATGCAACCCAGCGCGGCGTAACAATCCTTCACCGAGTCGACGATGACGCGGATGGCGACGAGGTCGAAGATGTCGTCGAACTCTTTGCCCTTCTGCATCATCTTCTCGTAGATGCTCCACAGGTGCTTGCCTCGGCCGGTGACCTCGGCCTCGATGTTGAGCTCGTGCAGGCGACCCCCGACCTCGGCGATGGCTTTGGCCAGATACACCTCGCGCTCCGGCGTGCGCGTGCTGACGAGATGGTCGAGTTCGGCAAACCGTTTGGGGTACAGCGACGCAAACGAGAGATCCTCGAGCTGCTGTTTCAGCTCCTGCATGCCGAGACGGTGGGCCAACGGCGCGTAGATGTCGAGCGTCTCTTGAGCGATGCGTCGCTGCTTCTCGCTGGGCATCGCCGCGATGGTTCGCATGTTGTGCAGACGGTCGGCGAGCTTGATGATCAACACCCGCAGATCGCGAGCCATCGCAACCAGCATCTTGCGCATGGTTGCGGCCTGCTGCGCTTCTTTGGAGTCGAACTGCAGCCGTTCCAGCTTCGTGACACCGTCGACGATTGCGGCAACCTCGGCACCGAACGCTGCCTCGACATCCGCGAGTGTGATCTCGGTGTCTTCGACCGCGTCGTGCAGGAGCGCCGCCGCAAGCGAGATCTCGTCGAGGCCGATGTCGGCAACGATCCGAGCAACCGCGAGCGGATGGTTGATGTAGCTCTCCCCGCTACCGCGGGACTGGTGACGGTGGGCTTCCTTTGCAGTTTCGTAAGCGCGGTTGATCATCGCTACCGGAGCCTTGGGGTGCCGGCGGCGATAGGCGCTGAGCAGTGGCGTCAGTTCATCAGCGGTGGCGTTCTGGTGCCGCCGCCACGGAAGCACACGATCGACAGCAGCCACGACGAAGCCTCAGTACCTCGCCAGGCTCTCGACGCGATGTCCCTCGAGCCGAGCCCGGCCCCCGAGGTCTTCGAGTTCGATCAACACGCCCACGCCCACGACCACACCGCCGAGCGCCTCGACCAGTCGTACCGTTGCCGCGGCGGTGCCTCCAGTTGCCAGCACGTCGTCGATGACCAGTATTCGTTCACCGGGATGGATCGCATCACGATGGATCTCCAGCTTGTCGTTGCCGTACTCCAGGGAGTACTCCTCGCGCACGACTGCCCAGGGCAGCTTGCCGGCTTTGCGAACCGGAACGAACCCGGCGCCCATTCGATAGGCGACGGGCGCGGCGACGATGAAGCCCCGCGCCTCCACGCCCAGAACCCGGTTCGCGCCGACTCCCTCGAACCGATCTGCCAGCTCGTCGATCGCCCGCGCGAAGCCCTTGGCGTCACCGAGCAAGGGGGTGATGTCGCGAAAACTCACCCCTTTCGTGGGGAAGTCGTCGATATCGCGGACGAGGTCGCTGAGCCAGTGGCCATTCAATGCCATACGGCTTCACGCTACCGTGCCTCAGCTGGTACGACGCTTCTTCTTCCGAGGCCTCGGAGGGTGTGTGAGCAACGACTGCGGAGTGCTCTGAGTGGTCGGGAGGATGATCTCGCCTTCAGCCCGGTCCGTGCGCTGACGGGTGGCCTCGCGCTTCGCGGACGGTGACCCGCCCAGCACCAATCGCTCGAGCTCGACACCGGTCGCGTGTTCACCTTTGACGGTGCGATAGCGAGGCTCTCGCTGCTTCAACATGGCCAACAGGGGCGAGGCGATGAAGATCGATGAGTACGAGCCCGTCAACAGACCCACCAGCAGCGCCAGAGCAAAGTCGCGCAACGTGACCGCGCCCAGGATCCCGGACCCAAGGACCAGCAACGACAGCACTGGCAGAACCGCCGCCAAGCTGGTGTTGATCGAACGCATCAGCACCTGGTTCATCGACACGTTGATGATGTCGGAGTAAGGAACCCGGGCACCGGAGAAACGGTCAGTGTTGTCGTTGACCTTGTCGAACACCACTATCGTGTCGTACAGCGAGAAGCCGAGGATCGTCAAGAAGGCAACCACGGTTGCAGGTGTGACCTCGAACCGGAAAACGGAGTACACGCCGACACTGATCAACACGTCGTGCAACATCGCGATGATGGCAGCCAATGCCATTCGCCATTCGAGTCGCCAGGCAATGAACATCGCCACGAGTATCAGGAAGATGATCAGCGCCCTGACCGCTTTTTCGGTGATGCTGCGGCCCCACGTCGAGCTGACCGAGTTGACGCTGACCGATTCGGTGTCGACCTTGGCTGCTGCCGCCAGTGCTTCTTTGACCTCCTGGCGCTTGGCGACGGACTGGTCGCCGACTTGTACCAACAGAACCGAACCGGAGGCCGCGGTGCGCTCTTGAACCTTGGCGTCGGTGCCGCTGATCCCATGAGCGTCGAGCACGGAACGTGCCTGATCGATGCTCAAGTTCTTGGCCGGCACTTCCCAGGCCACCCCGCCCTCGAAGTCGAGACCGAGGTTGAGGCCCTGGAAGATCAACGAACCTACCGTGATCAACAACAGCACGGCGGAAACTGCAAGGCCCCACCAGCGACGGCCGTAGAAGTCGATGGCGGTCTCGCCGTGATACAGGCGCCCGCCGAGTCCCCGGCGTTGTTGAATCTTGGGAAGTACGTCGGTGCTCACTGTGTCCCCGCCGACGAAACCTCGATGCCCATCACCTTGCGACGAGACATCCATTGGGTGCGAGCCAGCAGCAGGACTGCGGGCCGCGTGAAGAAGTAGGCGACGACCAGGTCGCACAGCGTCGACAGGCCGAGGAAGAAGGCGAACCCGCGTACGGATCCGACAGTGAGGTACCACAACACGGCCGCACCGATCAGCGAGACCATGTCGGCAACGACGATGGTGTGCCAAGCACCGGCAAACCCGCGCTGGGCACTGTTTCGCATCGACCGTCCGGCGCGTATCTCGTCTTTCAGTCGTTCGAAGAAGACCACGTACGAGTCGACGGTGACGCCGACGGACACGATCAGACCGGCTATGCCGGCCAGCGACAGAGCCAAGCCCTGCGTCTTGGACAAGAAGGAGATGATGGTCCAGATCAGGGCGCCCGACACCGCCAGACCAGCGGCCACGATGAGACCCAGGAGGCGGTAGTACAGGACCATGAAGATGAAGACGAGTCCGACCCCGACGATGCCGGCGATCCATGCTGCGCGCAGCGAGTCCTTGCCGAGCGTGGGCGACACGGTCTGCACAGCCTGAGTCTCGAGCTTGACCGGCAGCGATCCGCTGTTGAGCACGCGAGCCAGGTTGCGGGCCTCGGACTCGGTGAACGCGCCGCTGATCTGAACGCTTCCCGTGAAGTTGGCCTGTTGAACCGTTGGTGCAGAGATGACCTCACCGTCGAGCTCGATCGCCAACTGGCGCGTCGGGCACGCAGCAGTGGCGTTGAAGCACTCGGCAGCAAGCGCGTTCCAGACACCCTCGCCCTGGGAGCCGCCTCGAAGGCTGACGGTGACACCCCAGCCGGATCCCGAAAGGATTCGAGCGGTGGCGTCGTCCTTGAACACCTCACCGGTGCCGCCGGCCGGACCGACCTTGCAGAAGCTTCCGCCGCGTGCCTTGACGAAACCGGACTGATCCGGGGGAACGTCGGGAAGGGTCGCAGTGGTGTCGCCGGCGACAGTTGTCGTCGTCGAACCACCGGGGGCGGTGGTGGTCGATGCGTCACTCGCGACGGTCGTCGAGACGGGAGATGTCGAGGTTGTCGCCGGCTGTGCGGCGGTCGTGCTGGTGTTTGCCGTGCTGGGACGGCGCGATGGTCCGCCCGCAGCAGTTGTAGTCGGAGCGCCGGTGACCGCAGGCGAGGTTGACGTTGCGTTACCTGTGTCGCCCGTAGCCGTAGTACCAGTCGTCGGCGTGGTCGTAGTTGTCGTGGTCGTCGTCTGCTTCTTCGGGTCGGACGTGACGCACGCGATGTTGAACTGATCATCGATCAGGACCGGCCGCAGATAGACCTGGCCGGTGACCTTCACGAGTTGTTCCGCCTGCGCCTGGTTCTTGACGCCGGGCAGGTTGACCACGATGGCGTCACCCTGGCGCAGGATTTCGGGCTCGGCCACGCCGAGGCTGTCGACACGCTCTCGAATCCGTTCGACGGCGAGGTCGAGGCTCGACGTGTTGAAAGCGCCGACCGGCTGCTGGGTGATCGAGATCCCACCTTGCAGATCCAGTCCGAGCGACGGGGTGTCGCCGTCGACCACGGTCGCGATCAGCCCTCCAAAGGCAATGATCAAGATGCCGATGAGCGAATAGAGCAACTTCTTGCGCATTACTTGGAGGGCTCGTCTGCCGCAGTTCCGTCCGTTGGCTCGATCTTGGTGCTGCGGCCGGAGCCGTCGTCGGCGGGTATTGCGGTCTCACCCGCGGAGGTGTCGACCTTGCGCTGGAGCGCTTGGCGGGCGATCCGGATCTGCACGTTGTCGTCGATCTCCAGCCACGCGATGTCGCCGTCGAGCAGCGTGACGAAGCCGTACACGCCCGACGTCGTCATGACCTCGTCGCCGACGTCGATCGAGGATTGAAGGGCCGCCTGATTGCGCATCTTGCGACGCTGGGGGCGGATCATGAGAAAGTACATCGCCGCGCCGATCAGGATCATCGGGACGAACAAGCCGAGCGGATTGGAGTTGGAATTCGTGGCGGCGACTATCGACAGGACGTGCATGTGGGTATCCAATTTTTGGCAATGGAGGAGAAAGACCGCTAATTAACCGACGGGGAATGCTAGCCACCAGGACGTCAGGTTGGGCGTCTCACCGCCAAACAGCGAGAACCCCGTCGCGAAATGAGTCAAAAGTCCCGGCCTCGATCGCGCCCCGCATCGAGGCCATGAGCTGCAGTGTCCAACTGATGTTGTGCAGGCTGACAAGTCTGGATGCGGTCGGCTCACCGACTTGGAACAAATGCCGTATGTAGCCGCAGCTATGGCGCTGGCACACCTCGCAGGTGCAGTCGGCGTCGAGTGGCTCGTCGCTGAGTGCGTGCTTGGCGTTCTTGATGTGCACCTTGCCGCGTCCTGTCAGCGCCGTGCCGTGCCGCCCGATTCTGGTCTGCATCACGCAGTCGAACTGGTCGACGCCCACGGCAACAGCCTCGACCAGGCTGGCCGGGTCGCCGACACCCATGAGGTAGCGAGGCCGGTCCTTGGGCAGGTGGGCCAACGCAGCGGTGAGCGCCGGCAGCATCTCACCCCGCGTCTCGCCCACGCTGAGACCTCCGATCGCGTACCCGTCAAAGTCGAGCGCAACCGTTCGCTGGGCACTCTCGGCACGAAGCGCCACGCTGATTCCGCCCTGGACGATTCCGAACAGGGCCTGGTCGTCGCGTCCGTGGATCGACCGGGAACGCGCCGCCCTTGCGGCGGTGCGTTCCACCGCAGTGCGGATGACGTCCGGAGGCGATGGCAGTGGAGGGCAAACGTCGAGCACCATCTGGATGTCCGCACCGAGCAGCTCCTGTGTGCGCACGGCGATCTCTGGCGTGAGTCGATGCGACGAACCGTCGTATGTGCTCTTGAACGTCACTCCGTCATCGTCGACGTCGGGGTCGAGCGAGAAGACCTGGAACCCTCCGGAATCGGTCAGGGTCAGTCCGTTCCAGCCGGCGAACCTACCGAGGCCACCCAGCGCCGCGATCGTCTCTGCGCCGGGACGGAGCATCAGGTGATAGGTGTTGCCAAGCACGATCTCTGCACCGAGACGTTCGTAGTCAGCGGCGCTCAGGTACTTGATCGCGCCGCGCGTGCCGACGGGCATGAAGCACGGCGTGCGATAGCTACCTCGCGCCGTGTGAGCGATGCCACTGCGCGCTGCACCATCCGCTGCGATCGTTTCGAATCGGACCGGATGCATCTACGTCGCCCACCGATCGAGGAGCATCGCGTCGCCGAAGCTGAGGAACCGATAGCGCTCGGCGATCGCGATGTCGTACATCCTGCGCCACCGATCACCGACGAAGGCGTCGATCATCATCAACAGTGTGGTGCGTGGCAGGTGAAAGTTGGTCATCATCACGTCGACCACCTTCCAGTCGTACGGTCGGTTGATGAACAGCCTGGTGCGGCCACGTAGCTCTCCCGATGCAGCCGCTGATTCAAGTGCGCGCACCGTCGTCGTGCCCACAGCGATGACGCGTCGCGCTCGACGACACTTCTCCAGCACCGCGTCGTCGACGTCGTATCGCTCGCTGTGCATCAGATGCTGCGTCGGGTCATCGGCCACGACCGGCCTGAACGTGTCGAGGCCGACGACCAGCTCGACGGTCGCTCTCTCCACGCCGATGGCGGCGATCGTGTCGAGCAACTCCGGCGTGAAATGCAGGCCCGCCGTCGGTGCCGCGGCAGACCCCGGCTCGGATGCGTAGACGGTTTGATATCGATCCTGCTCGGCCAGTTCGACACCGATGTACGGAGGCAGGGGCATCTCACCGTGGCGTTGCAGCAGTGCCAGCGGCTCGTCATCCGGGACGATCTTCACGGTCCATGTGTCGCCACCCGGCATCCGTCGACCTATCTCGACGAGCGCGTCACCGCCGGAGTCGACAAGTTGCTCACCGACTCGCAGCTTCCGGGCGGGGCGAATCAGCGCTTCCCACAGTCGACGGTCATCGCTGACCGGTTCGAGCAGCAGCACCTCCGCCGCTCCCCCGGTCTCGCGACGCAGGCGCAGGCGGGCGGGAATCACGCGGGTGTCGTTGACGACGAGCAGATCGCCCTCGCGAAGCAGCGTTGGAAGATCGTGAACGTGGAGATGACCCGGTTCGGCGCTACCTCGA
The DNA here is from genome assembly GCA_031370825.1 of Ilumatobacteraceae bacterium. Classification (GTDB taxonomy): domain Bacteria; phylum Actinomycetota; class Acidimicrobiia; order Acidimicrobiales; family Ilumatobacteraceae; genus JAENVT01. Next base: position 4,656 of record JANMRB010000312.1, on the reverse strand, counting down.
TCGACCATCAGTCGGGCCGCGTCGCGGGGCTCGATCGGAACTTGGGCGATGCGCTCGACCGGCAGCTCGTAGTCGAAATCGGTCAAGCGCATGGGGAATTCAGGCTACGGGCGGGCGTGCAACGGTGTGACACCATGGCGCCATGACCTCGTTACGAACCGATCAGGTGGCCTGTGGCTCCGATGGATCCATGGATCTGCACATGTGGATCCCCGACACCGAGCCGCACGCAGCGATCTTGGTGATCCAAGAGATCTTCGGAGTCGGCACGTACATCCGTGCCGTCGCCCAGCGACTGGCTGAAGCCGGCTACCGGGTCGGTGCGCCCGACATCTTCTGGCGATTCGCCCCGAACTGGGAAAGTGATCACACCGAAGCGGGTCTCGGCGCGTCGATGGAGAAGGTGCAGCAGCTCGACTTCCCGAAGGCCATCTCTGATTGCACCGCAGCACTGGAGCACCTGCGCAGCCAACCGGGCATCACCGCGGCCCCCGCTGTGATGGGCTTCTGCCTGGGTGGCACGCTGGCGTTTGCCGTTGCCGCCAAGGCTGATCCCAGTTGTTGCGTCAGCTACTACGGCTCGGGCGTGCCGTCGATGCTGGGACAGATCGATCGGGTCACCTGCCCGACTCTGTTCCACTTCGGCAACGACGATCCGTTCATCCCCAACGAGGGCGTCGACCAAGTCGCCGCAGCCATGGCGGGCCGGCCGCTGTTCCATCTCAACGTCGAGAACGCGGGTCATGCATTCGACAACCATGAGAGTGAGATGTTCTACAACGAAGGCGCGGCCTACGCCGCCTGGGCGAAGACGATGGCCTTTCTGGCGACGAACCTGCCCGCGTGAGAGCCCTTGTCCGCCGACCCGGTCCTCGACTGAACGAGGGGCTCCTGACGCATCTCGAACGCACCGAGATCGACGTCGATCTGGCGACCCGGCAGTGGCAGGGGTACGTCGACACGATGGCACTCAATGGCTGGGAGACCATCGAGGTTCCCACTGCCGACGACTGCCCCGATGCCGCGTTCATCGAAGACACAATCGTCATGTACGGCGATCTCGCCGTCATCTCGCTCCCCGGCGCTGCTTCACGACAGCCCGAGACTCGGGCGGTTGCCGACGTCATCGGAAGTCTTGGCTATCGCACCGTCCGAATCGAACCACCCGGAACCCTGGACGGTGGCGACGTTCTGAAGGTCGGCGACACCGTCTACGTCGGCTTGGGTGGGCGCACGAACGCCGCCGGCATCGAACAGCTCGCAGCGCATCTCGAGCCTCAGGGCGCAACTGTTGCAATAGTCCCGATCAGCAAAGTCCTGCATCTGAAATCCGCTGTCACTGCCTTGCCGGATGGCACGATCGTCGGGTGGCCTGAGGTGGTCGACGACGCGGGTCTGTTTCCAAAGTTCATGGCAACGCCGGAGGAGTCCGGTGCCCACGTCGTGCTGCTCGGCGATGACCGTCTCCTGATCGCGTCGGACTGCCCGCTGTCAGCAGAGATGTACCGCTCGATGGGGTACCAGCCGCTGGAGGTCGACATCGGTGAGTTCCAGAAGCTCGAAGGATGCGTGACATGCCTCAGCGTGCGTCTGCGCTCCCAAACCAACCATTGACCAACCAATCACTGAAATGGACAAGGAGAATGATGGCTCGCTTCACGAACGCCTCACCGGCGAGGCCGCCGATGGAATCAGATCCGGTCACATCGCGCCGCGGACACTTCTGGGTTGGCGCAGAGCCCCACGCTGCCACCGGCGAAGCGCGTGGCCCGATGTACGTCTATTGGGAAGCGCCGGTCGAGGTCACCAAGCCGTATCCGATCGTGCTGGTCCACGGCGGTGCCGGGCAGGGACTCGATTATCTGAGCACGCCAGACGGCCGGGCGGGATGGGCAACGTTGCTCGTCCAGCAGGGTTGGGTCGTGTACGTGGTCGACAGGCCCGGCCACGGGCGCTCGGCATACGTTCCCGACGCGCTGGGTCCGATGGGTCCGGCGTTGCCGATCGAGGTTCTGAGAGGCATCTTCGTGCCGCCTGTCGATGGGCCTGGTGCCATGCCGTTCGCTGATCTGCACACACAATGGCCGGGCGATCGCGCCGATCCCGAGGATCCGGCATGGCTGCAGTTCCTGGCATCGGTCGGTCCGTTCGCTGCCGACGCCGCCGATCGTCAGGCGCTCGAGCAGAAGCGGCTCGTCGAGCTGCTCGAAAAGATCGGCCCCGCTTTCGTCGTCAGCAACTCGCTCGGCGGCCCTGCCGGCTTCCTCGTTGCCGACGCCCGCCCTGACCTTGTCGTCGGACTGGTTCAGCTCGAACCGATCGGGCCGGCCTTCGCGACGATGTTCGGGCCCGACACCTTGCAATGGGGTGTCGCTGCAGTGCCGATGACCTTCGATCCGCCCGCGTCCTCGCCGGGCGATCTGAGTCTGATCGAGAGTGAGCCCCCGGCACCCGGCGCACCGGCGTTGACCCTCCAAGCGGAGCCGGCCCGGCAGTTGACCAATCTCGCCGAGGTGCCGATCGCGGTGGTGTCGGGTGAGGCTTCGGTCTTCCGCTTCACCAATGGGCCATTGGTCGAGTTCTTGAAGCAGGCCGGCTGCAACGCCGAACACATCGAACTGGCCGAGCGTGGTGTGCACGGGAACAGCCACGGCTCGATGTTCGAGCGCAACAACGCAGAGGTGCTCGCAGTCGTCACCGCCTGGATGGACGCCCAACTCGGCTAGGTCGGACCCCTAGTCGAACAGGGAAGACGTGCCTGCCGTTCCGCCTGCAGGTGGTGTCAGGCCAATGTGTTCGTAGGCGGCCGCCATGGCTACCCGGCCGCGCGGAGTGCGGGCCAGCATGCCCTGTTGAATCAGGAACGGCTCGTACATGTCCTCGACGGTCTCGGGCTGCTCGCCGACGCTGATGGCCAACGTGCTGAGCCCGACCGGACCGCCATGGAACTGCTTGCAGATCGCGGAGAGGATGGCCCGGTCGACCTTGTCGAGCCCGCGCCCGTCGACCCCGAACAGCTTCAGGCCGTCCTGCGCGGTGGTGACTGAGATGGTGCCGTCGCCGCGCACTTCGGCGTAGTCGCGTACCCGGCGCAGCAATCGGTTGGCAATTCGTGGCGTGCCTCGCGACCGACGGGCGATCTCCCAGGCAGCCTCGGGCGTGATGCTGACACGCAAGATGCCAGCGGCGCGTCGCACGATCGTCTCCAACTCGTCGTCGGCGTAGTAGTCGAGCCTGGCGACCAGACCGAACCGGTCGCGCAACGGACCGGTGATCATCCCGGTACGCGTGGTGGCCCCGACCAGGGTGAAGGGTGGGAGCGTGAGCCGGATCGATGAAGCAGCCGGACCCTTACCGACCACGATGTCGAGCTGGAAATCCTCCATCGCCGGATAGAGGATCTCTTCGACGACTCGTGAAAGCCGATGGATCTCGTCGATGAACAGCACATCACCGTCGCCGAGCTTGGTGAGAATTGCCGCCAGATCGCCGGCCCGTTCCAACGCCGGACCCGACGTGATGTGCATGTGCACACCCATCTCGACCGCCACGATCCCGGCGAGGCTGGTCTTGCCGAGGCCGGGCGGGCCGGCCAACAGCAGATGATCGGCGGGCTGCCCGCGCATCTTGGCGGCTTCGAGCACGATCGAGAGATGTTCTTTCAGCTCGCCCTGGCCGACGAACTCGCTCAACCGTCGAGGTCGAAGCCCTGCCTCGTCGGCTTCTTCGACGTCGTCGGTTGGGGCGGGATCGAGGAATTCTTCACGCACGCCGGACTCCCAGCAGGCGCAGTGCATCGCGCAGCAGGTCTTCGGCCGAGCCCGAATCCGGCAGGTCGCGCATCGCGTCACGGATCTCTTCGGATGCATACCCGAGACCAGCCAACGCCTCGCGGACGTTGCCGATCGTCGTGCTACCGGAACTGGTCGTCATCGGATCGAGCATGGGCAGGTTGAGCCGGTTGCGCAACTCGACCAACAGTCGCTCGGCGGTCTTCTTGCCGACACCGGGCACCAGCGTCAGCGCGCCGAGATCGCTACCGGCCACGATGTCGACCAGCGCGGTTGGCGAATGTGTTCCGAGAATGGCGACAGCAAGCGCGGGACCGATGCCATGAGTTGCGATCAATACGTCGAATGCAGCGCGCTCGTCGCGGCGCAAGAAGCCGAACAGCGTCTGCGCGTCTTCGCGAATGTGGTGGTGGATGTACAGAAAGACCGGTGAGGTCGGTTCGAGCTCGGCCAGGGTGCGCGGCGTGACCGTGACCAGATAACCCACACCGCCCACCTCGACCAGTACCCGACCATCGTCGAGGCGCTCGAGCACCGAACCCCGCAGCGAGCCGATCATGTGCCCGCCGCTGTTGTGATGGCGTCGATGTGGCGGCGCAACGGGGCCGAGGCGAGATGGCAGAGAGCGAGAGCGGCCGCGTCGGCAGCATCGGCCGGCTTGGGCGGCGCGGAGAAGCCGAGCCGGACCTGCACCATCTTCTGCACCTGCGCCTTGTCGGCGCCGCCCCAACCGGCGACGGAGTTCTTGACCTGATTCGGTGTGTACTGCACGACTTGGCAACCGAACGCCGATGCTTCGGCAAGGGCCAGGCCGCTGGCCTGACCGACGCTCATCGCCGTGCGCACATTGACTTGAAAGAAGACC
>JANMRB010000278.1:0-18737 GCA_031370825.1 Ilumatobacteraceae bacterium | reverse complement strand
GGGTCGAACTCGCCCGATAGCCGGGTCATCCCCGATTGTTTGTCGACCCACGCCCGTAGCCGCACCGCACGCTGCTGGCGTTGGAGTTTGGCGACACCATCATCGGCTTGGACCTGATGAGGGGGTGTCAGATGGTTTGTGTAAGTGGTCCGGGTCTGTTCCCTGAAGGGAGAACACACTGTGGCTATGGCCAAAGTAGATCCGGAGCGCGAGGAGCGTCGCCGGCAACAGAAAGAGATCGCGGACTCGTTGAAAGCGTCAGGTGCGCTCGATGAGATCTTCGCCCGGATCGATGCTGGCGAATCACTGACCGGTCACGCCGGCTTGCTGAAGGGAATGTTGAAAGCGTCGCTGGAGCGCCGAGCTCGCCAACCGTGGGGTCCGTGACGTGCTCATCGTCTGTTGCGACGGGCTCACCGGGTTCCCCGAAGCGATCGCCGCGACCTGGCCCGAAGCGACCGTGCAGACCTGTGTCGTGCACCTGATCCGAGCCGCGACGCGGTTCGTGAACTACGCCGACCGCAAAGCGGTCGCTGCGGCGTTGAAGCCGATCTACACGGCCGCCAACGCCGACGGGGCCCTGATCGAGCTCGAGGCATTCGAAGCGACCCCGCTCGGCAAGAAATATCCCTCGACGATCAAAGCGTTCCGTGACGCTTGGGAACGGTTCACACCGTTCTTGGCGTTCCCGCCGGCGCTGCGACGGGTGATCTACACGACGAACTCGATCGAGTCGCTGAACTACCAGTTGCGCAAGGTGACCAAGAACCGCGGCCACTTCCCCAACGACATGGCCGTGATCAAGCTGCTGTGGCTGGCGATCTGCGACATCGAAGACAAACGAGCACGCCAACGCGCCAAAGAACGCGGACTACGCAGCAACCAACGCAAAGCACCCGGCCGGCTCGTCGAAGGCCAGATCACCACGAACTGGAAACAAGCCCTCGAGCAACTCGCCCTCGTCTATCCCGACCGCATCAACCCACACATCTGAACACCATGACCACGCCCGCTTACACAAACAACTTGACGGGCTCCCGGTACCGCCTGCTCGACACCTTGCGAGCGTTCGCCCGGACATGCTCGACGGGCTCGAAACCGAGCGCCACCCGGGAGCGTCTTGCAGCCGACTAGATCGAACGAGAAGAGCTGGCCGAGTTTGGCATCCGGAGACCCCGCCGGTTCCCTTTCAACCTGGACGCCGCTGACACGTTCTGACTTCCGCCTTCAGCCTGCGCTTGACGGATCACGTCGCGACTCGGCGATCGCCTTGATCCGGGTCAGGCTCGTCCCGATCGTCGAGGCGTTCCGCACATCGCGATGACGCGAACCGGTCACCCACGGCGAGACAATCCGCAGCCACCACTCGCGACGATCCTCGACCGTCTCCTCCAGCCGTGTCCCCCCACCGCTCAACGCCGTGAGGTGGAATCGCCACCGGGCAACCGGGCGACGGAAATAGGTGACGTCCCACTGGAGTTCGACGCCGGGAATGACAGTTGTGATGGTCGACGTGGTCGACCATCGCCGCCATCCGTTTCGACTCGATCCACGGTATCGGCCTCCGACGACTGGACGATCGGCGCCGTCGAGCCATCGACAGCGCCGACACTCGGGGCTCCAATCGCCGGTTCGTTCCACGTCGGAAATGACCAACCAGACCGACTCGGTAGGTTCTTCGATGAGGATGTCCTGACTAACGACGACCACATCTCCATCTTGACTGCACCACCACAGAAAGTCGACCAGTTCGCCACGACATCATCGTCGACAGGCGACACAGGCACCGCCCCCGTCGACGACGCGGTGCTGCGTCGCTCCCGAGCAGTTCGGGCAGGGTCGAATGATGTCGTCGGCGCTCGTCCCCGACCTGACCTGCAACACACTCTCGATGCTGCGACAGGGTCACGACAGTCGGCCAACAGCCCACACCATCAAAGTCGGCAGTACAGGAGCCGAACTCAGCCGTCGTGACATCGAATTCGGCGGCTCGAGCCGAAAGAAACCGACATGGCGCATCCAGATCCGCGCTACCAAACTGGGGGCCGACCGCCACCGAGAACTATCCGAAGCCAACAGAAGGGTTCAGGACATGACAACAGCAGCACCCGACACGATGCGGGCTATCTTGCAGGACTCATACGGCAGCGCCGACGAGTGGCGCGCCGGAGAGATCGCCGTACCGGAAATCACCGACAAGGAAGTCCTCGTCAAGATCGCGGCAGCCGGCCTCGACCGAGGCACGTGGCACCTCATGACGGGCCTCCCCTACCTCGGCCGCCTCGCCTTTGGGATTCGCAAACCGAAGAACCCGGTGCCTGGGCGCGACCTTGCCGGCACGGTCGTGGCCGTCGGTTCATTGGTGACCAGGTTCGCGGTAGGCGACGCCGTGTTCGGCGTCGGCAGCGGCTCTTTGAGTGAGTACGCCGCCGCACGCGAGGACAAGCTCGCCCGCACCCCCGCGAACCTGACGACCGCGCAGGCCGCCGTCGTACCAATATCAGGGCTCACCGCCATACACGCCCTGCGCGATGCCGGGCGCCTGCAGAAAGGTCAGGGCGTGCTGATCGTCGGTGCGTCCGGTGGCGTCGGATCCTATGCAGTTCAACTCGCCAAGGCATTCGGGGCCAACGTCACCGGAGTGTGCAGCACTGCCAAGATCGACATGGTGCGCACGCTCGGCGCCGATCGAGTAATCGACTACACCCAGGACGACTTCGCCGACGGCACCCACCTCTACGACTTGGTCCTCGACATCGGAGGGAGTTCGCCGCTGTCCCGGCTGCGCCGCGCCTTGACCCCGAAGGGCACCCTTGTCATCGTCGGCGGCGAGGAAGGCGGCAAGCTGACCGGAATGGGCCGGCAAGTCAGAGCCCTGATGCTCTCGCCGTTCGTATCGCAACGGCTCACCATGCTCGTCCCCAAAGAGAATTACTCGGACTTGGAACAGCTGGCCAAGTTCATCGAAGTCGGCGCGGTGACACCCAGTGTCGACCGCGAGTACCCACTTGAGCAAGCAGCCGATGCGATGCGGCAACTCGTGGCCGGCAAAGTGCACGGCAAGCTCGCCATCACCATCTGACTGAAACGCCCTGGGTTTCGTTTCAAAGCCTCCACCAGACCCGTGGCGTTTCTGCCCGCCAGCCTGCACCTATCTCACGCGATCACAAAGCCATGAATCCAGATCCTTTGCAGACGACCACCATCCCACAGCGTTCCCAATCACGCCAAGACACGACCGTCTCTTGGCGCGTCGGTTCACTTACCGATCTGTTGTCCACGGCTTGAACTACCTGGTGAAGCGAACTTGTCTTGCGCCCCCGGGAGGATTCGAACCTCCGACCTGCGATTTAGGAAACCGATGCTCTATCCCCTGAGCTACGGGAGCGAAGCCGCTTCATACCTGCGTGCGGCGCCGCACAGGCTACCGATACAGGCGTGTCAGAACGCCAGACGTCCAGGAGACCTGCTTCAAACGCCTCCTTCGGCGGCGCACCGCCGACTCGATAGATAATCTCGGGGGCCGAGGCGAGATCGGAGGAGGGATGGGCCGCACGGGAACGTGGTTGTTCGTTCTGGCCTGCGGCATCCTCGGCGCAGCATGCGGTGGCGACGCGGAACCGGAAGGTGATCCGCTGCCGGCCGAGGCGACCACCATCCTCGACGCGTCGTCAGCGGCGATGGGAGCAGTGACAAGCGTTCGCTTCGACCTCAGGCGAGCGGGTGCCGACGTGTACATCGACCAGTTCGGGTCGCTCGCTCTCGACAAGATCAAGGGCCGGTTCTCGGCGCCCAGCAGCGCCGACGCAGTGCTCAGCGTCACCGTCGACGGATCGCTGAAGACGGAGCTCGGCGCGGTGGCGCTCGGTGGACAGGTGTGGCTTTCCAATCCAGTCACCGGGAAGTTCGAGGTGCTCGACACCGGCTATGACATCGACCCGACGACGTTCTTCGATCCGCAGCGTGGTTGGGGCCCGCTGATGCGCACGTTGACCGACGTCGTTCTGGTCGGCGTCGAGGACCGCGGCGGGAAGCGCTATCACGTGCGCGGGGTCGGGCTCGCGCCACAGATGGAGATCGTCACGGCGGGTCTCGTGCGCGATCAGGACGTCACGATCGACTTCTGGCTGAAGCGCGACACTGCCCTCGTTACCGCTGCCAAGTTCTCAACGGTGTTCGAGGGCAAGACCACCGACTGGGTGATCGAGCTCAGTGACTACGGCTACGACTTCGAGATCAAGACGCCCGAAGTCGATGGGTGACGGCGCCGATCCGCTATTTGGACGTCGCCAGGCCTCCCCTCGCGCCGTCCTGGCAGCTGTCGGTTTCTCGGTCTTCGTTGCCGCCGACGACCTCACCGTTGTCGCCACGATGCTGCGCCCGATCATCGGCGACCTCGGGCTCGGATTACCCGACGGCCTCGATGACGCCGCCTGGATCGTCAACGCCTACCTCATCGCGTTCGTCGCGGTCATGCCGATCGCTGGCCGAGTCAGCGACATCGTCGGCCGGCGGCGCACGTTCGTCGCGGCCTATTCGCTGTTCATCGTCGGGTCGATCATCATCCCGACGTCGTCGTCGCTCGGTCCGTTCCTGTTCGGCCGCGTGCTCACCGCCATCGGTGGCGGTGCGATGGTGCCCGTGGCGCTCGCCGTCGTCGGAGACGTGTATCCGGAACGAACGCGGGCACGGGCCCTCGGCGTGCTCGGTGCGATCGAGACGCTCGGCTGGGTGTGGGGTCCGCTGTACGGCGCGATGCTCGTTCGATTCCTTTCGTGGCAGTGGCAGTTCTGGCTCAACATCCCCCTCGCTGTCGTCGGGGTGGCCGTCACGTGGCGGGTGCTCGAGGGGCACGACCATCCACAGCGCTCGACGCGCATCGACTGGATCGGCGGTCTGCTGGTCACGGCCTTCCTGGTGTCGCTGAACGTCGCGCTGCTCGGCAACGCGGAGATCCAGAGCGTCACCGGGCTCGACGAGCTCACGGGCGGATCAGGGCCAGATCTTCGATGGCTGTATGCGATCGCCGTCGTCTCTGCGGCCGCGTTCGCGTGGCACCTGCGTCGGGCCAGCGACCCGCTGATCGACTCGCGCCTGTTCGGCGGCCGCAACCTGCGGCTCGCCTTGTTCACCAACTTCGTCGTCGGCGCGGCGCTGGTGATCGCGATGGTCGACGTGCCGATCTTCGTCAACGCGGTGGAGGTCGATCTCGAACGAGCGGCGCTCGTCTCGGGCTGGGTGCTCTCGGTGTTGACGGCGTCGATGGCCGTGACGGCCTACGTCGGTGGCCGCCTGACCCAACGAACGTGGTACGGGCCACCGGTTGTCGCCGGTTTGGTCGCAGCCACGGTGGCATACGCGGCGATGGGCTTCACATGGAACGGTGACACCTCCTACCTGCTCATCGCGGTGCAACTGGCGGTGCTCGGCGCGGGGTTCGGGCTCACGGTGGCACCGACCAACGCAGCGGTCATCGCCGGTGCCGCTCCTGATCAGCGCGGAGCCGCCGCCGGCCTGGTGATGGTCACGCGGCTGCTCGGCTTCAGCGTCGGGCTCTCCGCTCTCACCGCGTGGGGGCTGGCGCGTTTCAACAGCTTGCGCGGCGACATCGATCTACCCCCGCTCACGGATCCCGGCTTCGAGTCTGCCCTTCGCGATGCCTCCGAGAAGCTGACGTCGAAAGCCATTGCCGAGACCTTCCTCGCCACAGCCGCAGTGACCGTGGTCGGCCTGGGCGCGGCACTGGCCATGCGCCGACAGCCTGGCGGGCCCGACGTGGAGCCCGAAGCAACTGATGTAGCAACGGACCAACCGTCTCCGGAACGCCCGATCGAACAGACAGGAGTAGCCATGCATTCATGGTTGAACCGCCATCTCGGCCTCGTGCTTGGTGCCTTCGCACTTCTGCTCATCGGCGCCTTCGTATGGATTGCCATCCTCATGTCGCAGGTACACGAGACGCGACAGGACCTGAACCGGGTCGAGGCCGGTGCGGCGATCTTCGCCGCCCAGGTTCAGGGCTTCCAGACCAAGCTCAGCGACCTCGCTCCGAACGTGTCGGCCGGTCTGGACGAGGCGATCACCGGGCTCGAGTCGTTCGGCACCTCAACGGTCGAGTTCAACGTTCCGATCGACGAGAACATCCAGTTCGGGACAGACGTCGTGATCGACCGCGACATCGAGGTGCCGATCAAGACGACCCTGCCGATCAAGGAGTCGTTCGACACGACGATCAAGGTCGCCGGCCCGTTCGGGATCGACATCCCCCTCGACGTGACAGTGCCGGTCGACATCAACGTTCCCATCGATCTCCGGGTCACCGTGCCCATCCACGAAACGATCCCAATCGACGCGAACGTCCCGGTGAAGCTCGACGTCCCGATCAGCGTCGATGTGAGTGGGACTCAACTGGCCGAGCTCGCCAAAGCACTCGCCGCAGGACTGAGGTCGTTCCAGGAGGTTCTCGCCGGGCTCGGAGGCTAGGTGCCCTGCTCACCCTGCAGCACCGGGTCGTCTTCCAATCGTCCGACAGCGTGTTGGGCTGCGTAGTCGGGGGCTCGATCGCGAGCATTCGTGAGACTCAGCCGGATGTCGTCGAGAGTCGAAGCGAAGTGACCGAGCGGGTTGCCCGACATCAGCGTGTAGAGCGCCGGCCATTCGTACATCCAGCCGGCGTTCCACAACGCGTCGCTAAGGTCGGTGTCGCCGATGAGACCGCGGGTGAAATCGTCGAGTCCGTTCCACCACGTTGCGATCCTTTGGATCACAGTGCCGATGGCAAAGATGTCAGGGATGTCGTCGACCGTGATGGTGGTGAACCCGAAGCCGGCCAGTGACTCCACCGCAAGTTGCTTGAATGCTTCCTCTTCTGTCATTGCGCCCCGTTTCGGTTCGACAGCATAGTCGACCACGAAATCAGGTAGTCGCCGGCTCCCAGTCGGCGTAGAACCCGGCATCATCGTGCGCGCTGGTGAAGCGGCGACCGCTGATCGCAATGACATCGAGGACTATCCACTGGAATCGACCCTCGGTCAGCAGTGGGTAGGTGTTCGGGAACTCTTCGAGTCCGACGCTGCGCTTGAGCTCTCCCCGCACGATCACGCTCCATGCGTTGAGGCGATCGGGGTCGGTGTGGTCGACCTCGAACGATGCAGGTCCCTCGTACCGGGCAATGGCCGCACGCGGGGTCGTGCGCACGACGATTCGCAGCGAGCCGCCAGTCTCCATCAGTCGATAGTTGACTGGGAAAGCCAGCGGGTAGCCATACTCGATCACGCACAACCGCCCGACGGTCTCGTGTTGCAGCAACTCGATGCTTTCACGCTCGGGTACTTCAAACGGTGTTGCGCCCACGGTGGATCACCCCTGTCCAGTCGTACGGAGTCTCGGATGAGTGACAGCAACCGGGCAGTCGGCATGTTCCGCGACGGTCAATGCGACAGAGCCGAACAGAGCGGTTTTGAAGCCGCTACGACCACGCGATCCGATGGCGACGAGGTCGGCGTCCCGGCTGAGTTCGATCAGTGCGGACCCGGCCGGCCCTTCGACGAGCAGTCCGCTGACGGCCGCATCGGTCCGATCACGGCACTCGGCCATGGCCCGATCGAGCAGGCACTGCGCCACGGACCAACCAGCGTCGCGATCGACGGCGTGCACTACGCACAGTTCCGCCCGGTGGATCGTCGCCTCTTCGCACGCCCAATCCACAGCTGCCCCGGCCGCGCTCGAACCGTCGACACCGACGACTATCCGTTGCACAGCACCCGTCCGCGAACCTCGCACGACAACGACTGGACATGGGCTTCGGCGCGCCGATGCGCCTCCTACTGAACGCCTTAGGTGACTTCGGCCCGATCCTTCGTCGGATCCGAGCACCAACAGGTCAGCAGCAGCGGCTCTCTCGAGGAGCGCAGGCATGCCGGAGCATTTGGTCACACGTAGCCGCACGCCGCGAGCGACGGCCTCCCGTCGCGCCCAGTCCATGGCGACCCATGTGCCGCGGGACCCGTCGAATCCGACGAGGACCCGTGGCGACAAGGGTTGCTGTCGGCAATCCGTCTCAAATGCACCCAGCAAACCCATGCGATAACTGTGCCGATTTGCTCCGGCTTGCTACTAGAGGCTTCTGTCACGACATCGGACTCGCGACCGTCATTTCCGGTTCGCGGGGCCTTGGTCACAAGGTGGGTCAGTCGAACCGCAATCTGATCGCACACTCGACAGGCTTCGGTCGGCGAAACACCCTGCGGACCAGGTCGCCGACAGCCAGCAGCGACGTCGCAACTCGGTACTTGCGGCCCACCGCATTGCTCACCGGACGAGCATCGGCGCCCACCAGCACTTCGGCGGTTGCCGAGAAGATGGGAGAGCCCGCCGGGACCTTGCCGCGCATCGAGCACGGCTGCAACGTGACCGCCGGGTTGTTGCGAATGCGCTTCACCTTGCCGGAATCGATCTCAGTGACGAGCCCTCCGGATCCGTCCGGGAGACCAGCGATCCACACCGGCGTCGGCACTGCGTCGCCGTTCCTGCGGAATGTGGTCAACAACACGTACTTCTCGTCGGTGATCGCCACCTCCGAACGATACCCGAGCAGTCGATGACGGCTCTGCGGATAGCGTCGCTGCGTGACCGAGCCCCGTACCGACCCAGCCACAGGACTGACCAGCGCACAGGTCGCGGAGCGAGTCGCTCGAGGCCAGACGAATGCCATTCCGAACGCGCCCACGCGCAGCATCGGCCAGATCGTGCGCGGCAACGTGTTCTCGCCCATCAACCTCATCGTCGCGATCTTGGCGGCACTGGTGATCGCGGCCGGATCAGCGAAGGACGCGCTGTTCGGCGGTGTCATCATCGCCAACAGCGTCATCGGCGTCGTGCAGGAGCTGCGGGCAAAGAAGGTCCTCGACAAGTTGCGGGTCGTGAACGCGCCGAAGGCCCAAGCCGTGCGCGACGGCACGGTGGTCGAGTTGCAGACCCACGAGCTGGTGCTCGACGACGTCGTCGAGTTACGCACGGGCGCCCAGGTCGTGGCCGACGGCGTGGTGCTGACGCACGAGAACCTGGAGATCGACGAGTCGTTGCTCACCGGCGAAGCCGATCCCGTGGTCAAAGACGACGGAGATGAAGTGCTCAGTGGGAGTGCCGTCGTCGCTGGAACAGGTCGAGTGGTCGTGACGAAGGTTGGTGCCGAGAACTACGCGGTGAAGCTCGCCGAGGAGGCGCGCCGATTCACGTTGGTCAATTCACCTCTCCGCAACGACGTGAACCGCATCGTCAAGTGGGTCGGCTACCTGATCATCCCGGTTGGACTGCTCTTGGCAAGCAGTCAGTTCCTGCGCCGCGACGAGGGCTGGCGCAAGTCGATCATCAGCACGGTCGCAGGTCTGGTCGGCATGGTGCCGGAAGGATTGGTGCTGCTCACCAGCGTCGCCTTCGCAGTCGGTGTCGTTCGCCTCGCACGCAGACGCTGCCTCGTGCAGGAACTGCCGGCAATCGAAGTTCTCGCCCGCGTGGACGTGCTCTGCGTCGACAAGACCGGCACCCTGACGGCCGGCACTCTCGAGCTCGCCGACGTGCAACCGATCGACAACGCCGATCGTGCATCGATCGACGCCGCGCTTGCCGCGCTCGCCCAGCTCGACCCGGACCCGAACGCCACTGCACGCGCACTGGAGAAGGCGTACACCGAGCCGTGCACGTGGACGGTCACCGGTCGGGTCCCGTTCTCCTCGGCTCGCAAGTGGAGCGCTATGAGCTTCGGCGACAAGGGGAGTTGGGTTCTTGGTGCACCCGAGAACGTGCTCACCTCGGCCTATCAGGGAGACATCCGCGACACCGTCGAAACGCACGCCGCGACGGGTCAGCGTGTGTTGCTCTTGGCCACCGCCGAAGTCACGTTCGCGGATGGCGCAGATGCAACGCTCCCCGATGTGACAGCGATGGCGCTGGTGTTGCTGGAAGACGTTGTGCGCTCCGATGCGGCGGAGACGCTGAGGTACTTCGCAGACCAAGGCGTGACCATGAAGGTGATCAGCGGCGACAACAACGTCACCGTTGGCGCGGTCGCCCGCCGCGCTGGATTGGCAGGCTGGGAGCAGAACATCGATGCCACAACGATGCCTGAAGTGGGAAGTGAGGAGTTTGCCGACGCCGTCTTGGGCAGCACTGTCTTCGGCCGCGTGACACCTCACCAGAAACGGTCGATGGTGGGCGCACTGCAGTCGCGTGGTCACATCGTGGCGATGACCGGGGACGGCGTCAACGACGTGCTCGCGCTCAAGGATGCCGACTGTGGCGTGGCAATGGCTTCGGGCAGTGAGGCCACGCGCGGTGTCGCCCAACTGGTGCTGATGGACTCGAACTTCTCTGCAATGCCGTCCGTGGTGGCCGAGGGTCGCCGCGTCATCAACAACATCGAGCGCGTCGCCAGCCTGTTCCTCGCGAAGACCGTCTACTCGGTGGTGCTGTCGGTGCTGACCGGGGTGGTCGCGATTTCATATCCGTTGCGGCCGATCCACCTGTCGATCCTCAGCTGGTTCACCATCGGATTGCCGGCGTTCTTCTTGGCGCTCGAGCCAAACGACCAGAAGGTCACACAAGGCTTCCTGCGCCGAGTGCTCGGCGCGGCCGTGCCCGCCGGAGTCGTCATCGCGATCGTCACGATGAGCGTGTTCGCGATCGTCCAGCTCGATACATCGATCGACGCCGATCACGCCCGTACCGTCGCGGTGCTGGTGGCCGGTTCCGTGGCCCTCATGAACCTCTACCGAGTCGCCCGGCCGATGAACCGACTGCGGACGGCGCTGGTCGTGACGATGGTTGCGCTCTTCGCCCTGGCGTTTGTCACGCCGTGGGGTCGAAACCTGTTCGAACTCCCGCGGACGGCGGCCTGGGCGTACGGGCTGGCGGCAGCGTTCATCGTCATCTCGTGGCCTCTGCTCGAGCTCGGAAGTCGTGTCGCAACGCGCTGGGGTCGGCGATAGGGTCCGCTTCAGCGGCTTCCCCCGAACCACAACCCAATCCTTCGTTCGGGAGGAAACCATGTCGTTTCGCCGCCCACGCCTGCGTAGTCGCAGGCAGATCATCGACCTTCGCTTCGGTGACCACACTTGCTATGTCTGGCTCCCCAGCCCGGACGAACCGCTGGTCGTCACCGATTTCGCCGACGCCGCGAGCCTGGCAACCGGCGTGCTCGACATGCCGGTCGAAAAGGAAGTGATGGTGCTCCTGGACGAGCGCCGTCGAGTCACCGCGATGTTCGCTGATCCCCCAACCGAGCTCGGTCTCTTCGTCGGCTGGTGCGATGGGCCCGGCCTGGAGGTGCCGTTCTCGCAAACCATGATGATCTGCGTTGCCAGTCACGTGGCCGGGTCCCCGCCGTCCGATCAGGATCGCATCGGCTACTTCGAGCTTCGCCGGATTCACATGCTGCAGGGCCTGCTACTGCTCGACATCCTGATCGTCGATCACGAGCGTGTTCAGAGCCTGGCCATCGCGTGCGATCGTGATGCCGTGTGGTTCGACGAGTTCGCCCCCATGGAGGCCGCCTAGTCGCGGCGCCTTACCATGTCGCGATGACCATCTCCGTCGTCACTGGCGCCAACAGCGGCATCGGCCGTGCCACCGCCATCCACCTCGCTCAGCAGGGGCACACCGTGTACGGCACGGTGCGCAGCATCGAGAAGGCGGCCAAGTTGCAATCGATGTCGGCCGACGCTGGAGTCGAGATCAAGCTCGTCGAGCTCGATGTCGCCGACGATGAATCAGTGCGAGCCGGCTTTGCGCGGATCCTCGACGAGACCGACGGACGCGTCGACGCGCTCGTCAACAACGCGGGTGTCGGTAGCAACGCGGTCACCGAAGAGTGCCCGACGTCCACCTACCTCGAGGTGATGAACGTCAATCTGTGCGGAGCCGTCCGTTGCCTGCAGCAAGTGCTGCCAGGAATGCGCGCCACAGGCGCCGGGACAATCGTCAACATCACCTCGATTGCCGGACGCATCGCCTCCCTCGCTCAGTCGCCGTACGTCGCCTCGAAATGGGCGTTCGAAGGGCTGAGCGAGGGACTGGCCCAAGAGCTCGCACCGTTCGGAATACGCGTTGCGATCATCGAGCCCGGCGTCACCAAGAGCGCGATCTTCGCCAAGAACATCGACGCTCCCAATCAAAGTGGTGCGTACGACGCCCACTACCGTCGCATGTTCCAGTTCTACGCGACCGGATACGCACATGCGACCGACCCGTTCGAGGTCGCCCGGCTGATCGATCACGCCATCACCACCGACACCCCGCAACTGCGTTACTCCGTCAGCTGGGCAGGCCCCGAGATCGTCGCCGGGCGTCAATCGATGTCGGACGAGGAATGGGTGGCGCTCGGCGCCCACGCCGACGACGCCGGCTACTACGACGCGTTCGAGTCCGCGTTCGGGCTCGATATCGCCCACACGTGAACCGGAACTCACATAGCCGAGCGATGCAGGACCGCCCAGGTCGGGTTGACGACGACACCATCGCCGTTGACCTCGGCCTCGCCATCGACGATCAGCGACAGGCCGTCCGGCTGCTGCGGCGGGAACATCAACACCACCAACGGATTGCGCACGACGTTGGCGCGGCTCGAATGACCCGTCTCGCAACGCAGCCCTGTCTTCACCACGGACGGTTTGACGGCAATGAGGTGAGGACGTTCCTCACCGCTGGTGACCAGGTAACACCAGGGATACTCGGAGAGCTTGTCGGCGAGTTCTTCGAGTGCGACCGCGATGCTCACGCCGCCAGATTACCTCGCCGATGAACGGCTCAGGCGACGACCGTGCATGACTTGGGGATGGTCAGCAGGGGATAGGGATCGACCGCCGCACCGGCCAGCGGGTGCACCTCGAAGTGCAGGTGATAGTTCCCTGGCCCGGGGTCGCCGGTGTCGCCGACATAGCCGATCAGCTGCCCGCGAGTCACCGCAGAGCCGACAGCCAAACCGGCCGCGAATGCAGACAGGTGGGCGTAGAAGTAGTAGGTGCCATTGGGCAGCTTCAGATACCAGGCATTGCCTGACAACAGCCCACCGATCGTCTGTTTCGAGAGGACACCATTGTCGACCGCGTAGATCTCTTGGCCGAGCGACGACATGAGGTCGATGCCCTCGTGGGTCCGCCCGCCCGACCGAGGCTGCCCGAAGCTCGTCTTGCTGAGCGCACACTTCGGCAGCGGGTTCATCGGGAACATGATCACCCCGGATTGGCTCAACCGGACCGCAGGCTTCAACGCCGTCGCCGCCAGCTCCAGACGAGGCGGCCCGATCGTTGCCGCGTGCGCATCGCCGAGCGCCACCGTGCCCGCTCCGACTGTCAGCGCTGCCGCGGTGAGGACCGTGACAATACGATGACGAATCAGGGTGGAGAACATGTACGAACTTCCGTGAGTTGACGTGACAGCCGCTCGCCCGCCGCAACAGTATCGGCAACAGCAAGGCTGGACTAGAGCGGGAAGTTCCGTTCGCCCACACAGGGTTGGTCGCGATCGAGGTGGCCCCTGGGGTTCAGGTGGCTACAGCGAAACCGCGAGGTCTGCGTCGAGGATCGCCCGATCCTCCGCATCGGCAATCGGCACTGACTTTGCCATCTCCCATGCTTGACCTGCGGCTTCGTCGTCGCCGAGGGCCTTCAACGCACGGGCACGGGCCTCGTACGCATAGGCGAGGTCGAAATCGGCCAGGCCGTGCTCTTGGCAAATGGTCATGCATCGGTCGGCGTACCGCAGCGACAGCTCCGGTTGGCCGACGAGCAACTGCACCTTGGCCAGCAACCACGCTCCGCGAGCTTCGTTGGCCGGCACACGACGGACCGCGCGGGCCCAGTGATATGTCGATGAGTACGCCCGTCGTAACATTTCCTCGTCGTTCTCCGGAGTTCGCTCGGCCTCGATCATTTCCCACGTCGAGTTGTTGCATTCGACCCCCTGGGCGCGGTGCCACTCGCCCGCCGCATCATCGACCGGCGTGATGGTGATAGCCAGAGGTGGAAGTGGCTCGCCGGTCTCGATCAAGGTCTTCAGCCCGTCGAGCACGTAGAACCAGCCCTCCTTCACACTGGCCCAAGTCAGCGGGCTGCCGGCAAGGTCGCCGTGCTCGAGCCGCAGCTGGGTCAGACCTTCGCCCACCGGCTCGACGATCCACTCGACGCGGCTGGCCGGTTCCTCCGACATCGCTGCGTCGTACAGCACGTGCCACGTCATGACCAACCGGTTCGGCGGGTCGAGCTCCTCGATCACGCCATCTACCGCGGGCCGCCCGTCGGCGATGGTTGTGCGGTACGGCTGACCCTTGACCGGAGGGCTGTCGAAGGCGGTCCCATGGAAGTAGCGACGCGTCCATGACGGTTCGACGATCGCTTCCCACACCTGTTCCGGCGTGGCCTTGATGTAGATCTGGTACACGTGCTTGGTGATGGCCATTCCAGGGCTCCTATGACGTGCCGCGCTCGAGGTCGTGACGAAGGCCAACCATCGCGCGGGTGAACGGTTGGGCGTACTTGCTGACCCAACGGTCGGCGATCTCGCCGATCGGGATCGGGTTGAGGTAGTGCTGCTTGGTGCGACCGGCCCGCTTGGTGGTCACCAGGTTGGCGGCCTCGAGAACGGTCAGGTGCTTCATCACGCCGAACCTGGTCATCTCCGGAAAGCGGTCGCACAAGGCCTGCACTTTCTGGCCGTCGTGTTCGAACAACGCGTCGAGGATCGACCGTCTGGTCGGATCCGCAAGGGCCTTGAACACTCCGTCCACACTGTCCACACTGTCCACAATATGTGACTGATTGGTCACATGTCAACCGGGTTTCCTTCTCGATGAGTTGAATCTTGACCGGAATGGTCAGGTATTCGTTAGCGTTGTCCAGCACGCCCAGCCTGGGCACCCAGCCAACACGACCAAAGGAACCGAAATGACCGTTCGCCTCGGAGACACCGCGCCCGACTTCACCGCCGATACGACCCAGGGCGAGCTTCACTTCCACGACTGGCTCGGCGATTCATGGGGTGTGCTGTTCAGCCATCCGAAGGACTTCACACCGGTGTGCACGACCGAGCTCGGCTACGTCGCCAAGATCAAGCCGGAGTTCGACAAGCGCAACGTCAAGGTCATCGGCCTGTCGGTCGACCCGGTCGACAGCCACGTCAGGTGGGAAGAAGACATCGCCGAGACCCAGGGCACGCCCGTGAACTTCCCGATGATCGGCGACCCCGATCGTGCCGTCGCCGACCTCTACGACATGATTCACCCCAACGCCAGCGACACAATGACGGTTCGCTCGGTGTTCGTGATCGGGCCGGACAAGAAGGTCAAGCTGACGATCACCTACCCGGCGTCGACGGGCCGCAACTTCGACGAGATCCTGCGCGTCATCGACAGCCTGCAGCTGACTGCCAAGTACAAGGTGGCAACACCCGCCAACTGGACCGACGGCAACGACGTCATCATCGGCTCGGCCGTGACGAACGAGGAGGCGGAGAAGCTGTTCCCGCAGGGCTGGAAGACCGTCAAGCCGTACCTGCGAGTGCTCGCTCAGCCCAACAAGTAAGCCGCAGCGGGCTTAGGCCTGCTAAACGAACAGGATGATCGACACCGGCAACTTCGTTCGATTCGAGCGAGTGGACTCGGTGGAGACCACCGACCACGGGCTCACTGCTCGACTGCACGGCGAGCACTTGCGCGCCGACCTGATAGCCGACGACATCGTGCGCGTCAAGATCAGTCGCGGTGGCGTCTTCGACGAAGCTCCCACGTTCGCTGTGTGCGCCGATCCGCTGGCGACACACGTCGAGTTCCGCGTCGAACGATCCGATGCCGCAGTTCGGCTGGTCACGGCACGGATGGTCGTGTCGTTGTGGCTCGACCCGTTCCGTCTCGATGTGCATCGAACCGATGGCAGTGCGGTGGTCGAATCTGCTGCTGACGCGAATGGTCTCTACTGGACGTACGCCACGTTGAACGACGCGTTCACGCTTCGTCGCCGCTGCCGCCAAGAGGATGCGATCTACGGGCTCGGTGAGAAGACCGGGCACCAGAACCGGCGGGGTCGCGACTTCACACTGTGGAACATCGACGTGCTCGACCCGGTGCGGACGAGAGAGTTCACCGCGGCGTGGCCGAGCGACGACCCCCGCTCGGAGCGGACCAGCATCGAGTTCGATCCGTACTACGTCTCGATCCCGTTCTTCTATCACCAGTGCCGCGCGACCGGATCGATGATCGGATCCTTCGTCGACAACGGGTACCGCGGCCACTACGACTTCACTGCACCGACCGAGTACCGGATCCACTTCGCGGGTGGTCAGTACACCGAGTACATCTTCGCCGGACCTGAAATGCCCGACATCCTCAGGGATTACACGCACCTGACCGGACGCACAGCAATCCCACCGATGTGGTCATTGGGTTATCACCAGTGCCGCTGGGCCAAGTACACGCAAGATTCGGTCGAACAACTTGCTGCCAAGCATCGCGATCGTGCCATCCCGTGCGACACGTTGTGGCTGGACATCGAATACATGGACGGGTACCGCGTCTTCACCTGGAACACCGAAGCCTTCCCCGATGCGCCCGGCATGCTGGCGAGGTTGGCAGCGCAAGGCTTCGGAGTGATCACGATCATCGATCCCGGCGTGAAGCACGACCCCGGCTACTGGGTGTTCGACGAGGCCATCCAGCAGGACGTGGTGTGCAAGACCGAGGGCGGCGACGTCTACATCGGCCAGGTGTGGCCGGGCAACACCGTCTTCCCCGACTTCGTCACCGAAGAGGCACGGTCTTGGTGGGGCCGACTGAACGCCGCCCATGTGCAGTCCGGTCTGGCCGGGATCTGGAACGACATGAACGAGCCGGCCACCGGCGAGATCTCACCCGACGCGATGCGGTTCGGCGGTGGCCGCTATTCACACGAGCGCTTCCACAACCAGTACGCGCTGCTGATGGCGATGGGCACCACGGCCGGTCTGCTCGACGCGATCCCAGGCAAGCGGACCTTCGTGCTGTCGCGCGCCGGGTTTGCCGGCATACAGCGGTATGCCGCGAACTGGATGGGCGACAACCTGGCGAACTGGGAGCATCTCTGGGTCAGCCTGCCGATGGCCACCGGTCTCGGGATCTCCGGCCAGTCCTTCGTCGGTGCCGACATCGGTGGGTTCGAGGGCGACACCAACGCCGAGCTCTTCCTGCGATGGATGCAGTACGGCACGCTGACGCCGTTCTGTCGAAACCACTCGGCAATCGCATGGGTAGAGCAGTACGCCTGGTCGTGGGGTGAAGTCGTCGAGGATTTGGTTCGTGAGGCGATCCGGCTCCGCTATCGCTTGCTGCCATACATCTACTCGTCGTTCGTAGGCGCGTCCGAAACCGGCGCACCCGTGCAACGACCGCTGATCTTCGACCACCAGGACGACCCGGCTGTTCGCGATCTCGACGACGAGTACCTGTTCGGGCCCGATCTGCTCGTTGCCCCGGTGCTCAGCGCCGGGGCCACTGCGAGGCAGGTCTACCTGCCTCGCGGCACCTGGTACGACTGGCACACGGACGATGTCATCGCCGGCCCGTGTTACATCCGGGCTGACGTCACCATGGATCGCATTCCCATGTTCGCACGCGGCGGGTCCGTCATCCCGATGTGGCCGGAAGCTCCGCCGTCTACGGCGGGCTTTCATCCGGCGAGCATCGAGCTTCATGTGTTCGTACCTGCGAACGATGGCACCTACGTTTCGACGCTGCAGGAAGACGACGGCATCACGTTCGCTGCGCACAGCGGCGCCTGTTTCCGCACCACCTTCGCTTTGACCCGGGCCGGCCAAGAGCTGACGCTGCGCGCCGACGTCGAAGGCGATGGTTACCCCGAGTTCGCCCGACAGCAGTTCGATGTCGTCGTCCACGGTGCCGTCGACGACAACCAGTGGACTACGGTCGACAGTCGAACTCGATGGGAGAGAACATGGGCGATCGAATCCTGATCGACGGGCATCCGACCTGGGTCGACCAACGCGGCGAGGGTTCCAAGACAGTTGTGTTGCTCCATGGTGGTCTCTCCGACAGCGACACCCTGATCGGTCCGTTGAGTGCAGCTTTGGGGCAGCGTTACCGGGTCGTCGCATTCGATCGCCGAGGTCACGGGTACACCGCCGACACCGAAGCGCCGTTCCACTACGACGACATGGCCACGGAGACCATCGCCGTGCTCGAGCAGGTCGTTGGAGGACAGGCTCATCTGGTCGGATGGAGCGACGGGGGGATCGTCGCACTGCTGGTCGCCTTGCGCCGCCCCGACCTGGTGGGCCGGCTCGTCGCCATCGGTGCCAACTTCCACCACGATGGCATTCTCCCGCTCGATTTCGCTCCGGACTCCCCCGTCATCACCATGATGGCGCAGAACTATGCCGAGCGCTCCCCCGATGGCGCCGACCACTTCGGCGTCGTGGCCGGGAAGTTCATGACGATGGCCAGCACCGAACCGACTCTGACAGTCGATGACGTTGCACGGATCACAATGCCCACACTGGTGATGGTGGGCGACGACGATGTGATCACGCTGAGTCACACCTGTGCGCTGTACGAAGCACTGCCCGCTGGACAGCTGGCGGTCGTGCCTGGCGCCTCGCACGCCTTACCGATCGAGCGTCCTGACGAAACAGCCCACATCATCCTCCACTTCCTCGCCGGTGACGCCCACCCCGTGACGTTCATGCCTGTTCGGCGAGCA
>JANMRB010000276.1:0-2488 GCA_031370825.1 Ilumatobacteraceae bacterium | reverse complement strand
CCTCTGCAGTTAGCGCACCGGGCCCAGCGCCTGGTCATCGGGATCGACCCGCAGGGCACCAGTCATGATGGCGACCACGTCGGTGATGCTGACGCTTTGCGGAGTGATGACTGCTGCGCGCCTGCCGAGGCGTTGCACGTGGATGCGGTCGGCGACCTCGAACACCTGGGGCATGTTGTGGGAGATGAGGATCACCGGCATGCCCCGCTCGCGCAAGCTCTCGATCAACCTCAGCACCTGAGCCGATTCGCGCACACCCAATGCGGCGGTCGGCTCGTCGAGGATGATCACCTTGCTGCCAAACGCAGCGGCCCGCGCCACGGCGACGGCCTGGCGTTGGCCACCCGACAACGTTTCGACAGCCTGGCCCATGTTCTGCAGGGTGCCGATGCCCAGCGCCATCATCTCTTGCTTGGCTCTCTTGCGCATGCCGCCGCCCTCCAACATCCGGAATACCGACCCGAGCGGTCCCGGCTTGCGGATCTCGCGACCGAGAAACAGGTTGGTGGCGATGTCGAGCGCGGGAGCCACCGCCAACGTTTGATACACCGTCTCGATCCCGGCGACCCGAGCCTCGATGGGTTTGCGGAAGTGGATCACCTCGCCGTCAAGACGCATCATGCCCTCGTCCGGTATCTCCGCACCCGACAGACATTTGATCAGCGTCGACTTTCCGGCGCCGTTGTCGCCGATGACGGCAAGCACTTCGCCGGGGTAGAGCGCGAAATCGACGCCGTCGAGAGCGACCACGCGTCCGTAGGTCTTGACCAGTCCCTCGCTCTCCAGCATCGGCGTGATCTTCGTGGTCGCGGCGGTTGGTGTGGTAGTGGTCTCGCTCATGCCCGGGCCCGACGAATCCACTGGTCGGCGGTGACAGCGACGATGATCAAGCCGCCGATGGAGAGTTGCTTGTAGTTCTGATCGAGGCCGGCCACGGAGAGACCATGGTCGACCGATGTGACGATGAGGGCGCCGATCAGGGACCCGATCACCCGGCCACGACCTCCGAACAGGCTGGTACCGCCGATCACGACAGCCGTGATCGAGTCGAGGTTTGCGTCGATCCCGGAGTTCGGGCTCGCCGCGTTGACTCTGCCGATCAGAACCCACCCCGCGATCGCGAAGATCAAACCGGCGACCACATAGACGCTGACGATCACCCGGTTGTTCTGGATGCCCGCCAGCCGGGCTGCGTCGGGGTCGTCGCCAACCGCGTAGACGTGAGTTCCCCAGGCCGTGTATCGCAACACGTAAGCGAGCACGGCGTAGAGCACCAGCATGACGATGACACCGGTTGTGATTCGGAAGCCACCGAAATCGATCGCACGGCCGAGCCATTTCAACTCGGGCGCCAGTTCGGTGTTGCGCACCGTCCGGCCGGTCGCGTATAGGAGCGTGAGTGACGTGAAGATCCCGAGTGACCCGAGCGTCACGATGAACGGGGGCAGCTTGACCCGGGTTATCAGGAAACCGTTGAACGCTCCGGCGAGGCCGCCGACAACAAGGCCGATGAGGAGGGCCGGGAGCCCCGGAACGCCTTGGTCGAACGCCGTCTTGGCCATCACCATGGACGAGAACACCATGATCGCGCCGCACGAGAGATCGATGCCCGCTGTCAGGATGATCAGCGTCTGACCGATCGCCAGGGTGCCGACGACCGCTGTCTGCTGCGCGATCACCCCGAGGTCGGTGGGTGTCGCGAACTTGGAGGAGGCAAGCCTGAAGATGACGACGGTGATCGCCAGCACGACCGCAGGGCTGAGCCACGGGTAGCCGTGCAGAACTCCTTGGACACGCTTGATCGGCGACTGCCGGTCGAGGAACTCCTCCGCCGCGTCGTAGCTGGCGATGGCATCACTCACGAAGCCCACCTTTCATCGTATGTCGGCGTGCCGAAGCTCGCCCCCAAACACAAACTAGAACAGCGGTAGGGCCGCAACAAGAGTGCTGCCCTACCGCTGAGCATCAAAAGTTCGGGTTTTCTGACCCGGTGCCTAGGACTCAGCCCCAGGCGTTGGCCAGCCCGTAGGCGGGATCCTTGCTGTCGACACCGGCCACAGGCTCCTTGGCGATCAACGTGACACCGGTGTTGAAGAAGTCGAGACCGGGGCTGACGCTCGGCTTCTTGCCACTGTTCACGAAGTCGGCGATCGCCTGAACACCGAGGTCGGCCATCTTCAGCGGGTACTGCTGCGACGTCGCCGCGATGTGCCCATCAGCGACTTCCTGCACGCCGGCCTTGCCGCCGTCGACCGAGACGAGGATGAAGTCTGCGGTGGTCTTACCCGCAGCCGTCAGCGCCGCGTATGCGCCGCTGGCAGTGGGCTCGTTGATCGTGTAGATGACGTTGATGTCCTTGTTCTTGGCGAGCAGGTTCTCCATGCCCTTCTGGCCACCCTCTTCGTTGGCGCCAGTGGCTTCGTTGCCGACGATCTCGTAGTCGCCGCCCTTGCCACCTGTGTACTTGCCGGCTTTCGCTTCGTCGCCG
>JANMRB010000188.1:0-3561 GCA_031370825.1 Ilumatobacteraceae bacterium | reverse complement strand
CGTCGACGTGACGATCGACGGGCGGAACGTGACGGTCAGGGGGCCACGGGGCAGCCTGAACCGTGCGCTCCACCCCGACATCACCGTCAGCCGCCAGGAGGCAACCCTCGTTGTCACCCGGCCGACTGAACAGAAGACCCATAAGCAGCTGCACGGGCTGACCCGGACGTTAGTCAACAACATGGTCGTCGGTGTCACCGACGGCTTCAGCAAGGAGCTCGAGATCATCGGCGTCGGCTACCGCGCCGAGGCCGTCGGACCCAACAAGCTGCGCATGGCCCTCGGGTTCAGCCATCCGGTGATCGTCGATGCCCCTGAAGGCATCACCTTCGAGGTGCCAGTTCAAACACGCGTGATCATCCGAGGAATCGACAAGGAAGTCGTCGGCCAAGTGGCTGCCAACATCCGCTCGATCCGCAAGCCGGAGCCCTACAAGGGCAAGGGCGTGCGGTACCTCGGCGAGAAGGTCCTCCGCAAGGCCGGCAAGACCGGCAAGAAGTGAGCAAACGATGAGCAAGACCGCAGAGAAGCGTCGGCAAGGCCGAATCATCCGCCACCGGCGGGTGCGCAAGAAGATCCAGGGAACCGCTTCACGTCCGCGCCTGGCCGTGTTCCGTTCCAACAAGCACTTGTCGCTGCAGTTGATTGACGACGACGCCGGTCGCACTGTCGCGTCTGCCTCGACAGCCGAAGCCGCGATGCGCGCCGACGGCAGTGGCGCGACGGTCGCAGCTGCGACCCGTCTCGGCCAGTTGCTCGCCGAGCGAGCCAAGGCTGCAGGAGTGAGCCAAGTGGTGTTCGACCGTGGTGGATTCCTCTATCACGGCCGTGTCGCAGCGGTTGCCGCTGCAGCACGCGAAGCAGGTCTGGAGTTCTGATGGCAGGGCCAACGAATTACGCAAACAACCCTTCGAGCCACAATCCCGTCGATTCCGGTGGGCTGCGCGAGTCGCGCGTCATCCACATCAACCGCGTCGCGAAGGTCGTCAAGGGTGGCCGCCGCTTTTCCTTCACCGCGCTCGTCGTGGTGGGCGATGGCAATGGCCGCGTCGGCCTTGGTTACGGCAAGGCCAAGGAAGTGCCGCTCGCCATCCAGAAGGGCACGGAAGAGGCCAAGAAGAACCTGTTCGATGTGCCGCTGGCCGGCAGCACCATCACGCACCCGATCATCGGCGTCACTGGCGCTGGTCGGGTCATGATGAAGCCCGCCGCAGCTGGTACCGGTGTGATCGCGGGCGGCGCGGCACGCATCATCCTCGAAGAGGCGGGTGTGCACGATGTGCTGTGCAAGTCACTGGGCTCCTCCAACGCGATCAACGTCGCCCGGGCAACGATCCAGGGCTTGCAGGCGCTACAGCGCCCCGAGGAAGTTGCTCGCCGTCGTGGCCTCGATGCCGAAGAGTTTGTGCCGAAGGGCATGCTCAACGCCTACAACGATCGCAAGAAGCAAATCGCAGCAGGAGATTCGCACTGATGGCTGCCAAGAAGGAAGCGACGACCGATAAGACCATCACGGTCACGCAGATTCGGTCGACGATCGCCACCAAGCCGAAGACCCGCGGCACCATGCGAGCCCTCGGCCTGCGCGGAATCGGCCAGACGAACACGCTCCCCGATCGCAAAGAGATCCGCGGCATGATCGCCCGGGTCGGTCACCTCATCACGGTCACGGAGAACTGACATGCGTGTCGACCAACTAGCCCCATCACCCGGATCCAACAAGGCCAAGGCCCGCGTCGGCCGCGGCATCGGTGGCAAGGGCGGCAAGACCGCGGGCCGCGGTACCAAGGGCCAACAGTCTCGCGGTCGCGGCAAGGTTGCCCGCGGCTTCGAAGGCGGGCAGATGCCACTGAAGCAACGCGTCCCGAAGTTGAAGGGTTTCAACAACCCGTTCCGCGTCGAATACAGCCCCGTCAACCTCGATCAACTCGCTGCATGCGGGGAGTCGACGGTCGATCCCGACGTTCTCGTCGCCAAGCGCCTCGTTCGCAAGGGCGACTTCGTCAAGGTCCTGGCACGCGGCGAAATCACCTCGAAAGTCGACGTCACCGCACACGGCGTGTCGAAGGCGGCCGAGGCGGCCATTGTCGCAGCAGGCGGTAGCGTCACGCTGTTGCCGCTGCCGTTCAAGCAGGGTCGCCCGCCGGTCAAGGGCAACCAATTCACCAACCGCTGATTCACACCACTACCGCTGAGCTGACAAGGGAGTCGCTGTGCTGTCGAACCTGAAGAACGTCTTCAAGGTCACCGATCTGCGGAACAAGATCCTGTTCGTCATGGTGATGATCGCCCTGTATCGACTGGGCGTCGCCATCCGTGTCCCAGGCATCGACCCCGACGCCGTCAAGCAGTTCAAGAAAGGGGTCGAGTCGCAGGGCGCCCTCGGCTTCCTCGACCTCTTCTCCGGCGGAGCGTTCGGCAGCTTCTCGATCTTCGCGCTCGGCATCATGCCGTACATCACCGCGAGCATCATCATGCAGGTCCTCGGCGTGGTCATACCCAAACTCGAGAAGCTGCAGCAAGAGGGGGCGGTCGGCCAGCGCAAGATCACCCAGTACACCCGTTATCTGGCCATTGGCATCTCGACCATGCAGGCAACGGCTCTGACCTTCATCTTCGGTAACGGCAACGGCAACGCGTTCTTCGGTGCGGCTCAACGATTGCCCAAGAACGTCAAGCTGCTGCCTGATGGCATGTGGCCACGCGGCTATCTGGTGATCCTCTCGCTGGTCGCCGGCACCGCTGTTTTGATGTGGATCGGCGAACTGATCAGTCAGCGCGGCATCGGTAACGGCATGAGCATGGTCATCTTCGCGTCGGTCGTCAGCCGTTTGCCTTTCGGTTACTACGCGATCCTCCAGGAGCAGAAGTGGTTCGCCTTCGGTCTGCTCGTCGTCGTCAGCCTGCTCATCGTCGTGGCGGTCGTGCGTGTCGAGCTCGCTCAGCGTCGAATCCCTGTGCAGTTTGCCAAGCGCGTGGTCGGCAGGCGGATGTACGGCGGCCAGAACACCTACATCCCGTTGAAGGTCAACCAGAGCGGTGTCGTACCGATCATCTTCGCAAGCTCGGTTCTGCTGCTGCCGGTTCTCATCACCAACTTCCTCGGCGGTAGCAGTGCCACAGGCGGGTGGCGGGTCACGATCCAGAAATGGGTCGATGCAAATCTGGTCAACAGCCGCAACCTGGTCTACATCTTCTTGTTCTCGGCGATGATCGTCGCGTTCGCGTACTTCTACAACTCGATCGCGTTCGATCCCATTCGCCAGGCTGATCAGATCCGTCGCCAAGGCGGGTTCATCCCTGGTGTGCGACCGGGCCCACAGACTGAGCGCTATCTCTCGAAGGCGGTCAACCGCATCACATTGCCGGGCGCGCTGTTCGTGGCCGTTATTGCTATCACGCCGTACATCATCCTGTGGTTGTTCGACGTGCAGAACTTCCCGTTCGCCGGTACCACCGTGTTGATCGCCGTTGGCGTCGCACTCGAGCTCATGCGTCAGATCGACAGCCAATTGATGCTGCGCAACTACGAGGGCTTCCTGAAGTGAGGCTGTCCCGTCT
>JANMRB010000165.1:0-3325 GCA_031370825.1 Ilumatobacteraceae bacterium | reverse complement strand
GCACACCGGCACTAAGGCGACGATGAACGACCTGTTCGACGATTGGATCGTCGAGCTGAAGCGCAAGGGCCGGTCGCCTAACACCGTTCATGGCTACGAGAAGATCTACAACCACAACATCAAGCCGACGCTCGGTCGCATGGCGGTGACGAAGGTGACGACGAAGACGCTCACTGATCTGTACGGCGAGCACCAGCGGCGCGGGCTGTCGGCGCGCAGCGTGCATCACATTCACGGCTGTCTGTCGTCGATGTTCACCCAGGCGTGCCGGTGGGGATGGCGCGACTCGAATCCGGCGCAGTGGGCCGAGCCACCGTCGATCCCGAACATCACGCCAGTGGTGCCCACTCCCGAGGAAGTGCGCGCCCTGATCGACGCCGCCGAGCAGTCGAGGCGACCGGAGTATGCGCGGGCGATCTTGGTGGCTGCGACGACCGGATTGCGGCGGGCCGAGTTGTGTGGATTGCGGCGCTGGCGGGACTTGGACTTGGAGCGTGGCCTGATGCGTGTGTCGACGTCGGTGGTCTTGCTGCCGGGGCGCCCGCTCGGCGAGATCCCGACAAAGAACCGGCGGGTGCGGATGCTCGCCGTCGATGATCTCACCGCCTCAGTCCTGCGAGCGCAGATCCAGATGGTCGAGGAGCGGGCGCGCGCTGCCGGAGTCGAATTGGTCGCGGACCCGTATGTCTTCACCGACGCGGCCGATGGTTCGGAGCCGTGGAAGCCAGATGCGGTCTCGAGGTACTTCGCACGGCTGCGGGCCCGGATCGAGTTGGAGCATCTCGACTTCCACTATCTGCGCAAGTTCATGGAGACCTACGGCCAAGAGATGGGCTACTCCGTTGCACAGGTAGCAATGCGCGCCGGCCACGATCCGACAGTCGCCGCGAAGCACTACAGCGGAAGGGTGGCCGAGACCGATCGCGCGTTGGCCAAGGCCGTGGCGTCGTTGCTGATGCCGACCAAGAGTTGATATCGATCGCTCCTATCGCCATGCAACCGGGCCCCCAAGGCCATCAGAACGCCTGGGTCTGCGTGCGGTTCTCGAAGGCGCGCAGTACGTTCTGTGCACGCTGCCTCGAGAGTTCTGCGCTAATAGCTGGTGAGTGACTCGGACGCTCACTCTTTCGCTAGGTGCGCCCGGCCACGGTCGTGCCGTGGTGCGAGCAGCGGGCCTTCCGCGCGCGTGTACCGTGGTGAGGGGCGTTGCCGTCGGAAGGCCGACGTGAACACGCCCCCACACGGCCTCCGGCTATAGCGCTCTTTGCGCCCCTGCCGAGCCCTGCCGCGATCAATGATTCCGCGGTCGGCAGCTCGGCTCTACGAGCCCTCTAGGCCCCCATCCCCCTACGGTCCGGGGGTCGCTGAGCGCGCGGTGCGTGGCTTCTACAATCGGGGGCGACATGGCCGCGAGCAGCAACCGCCGGTACTACCGCGAGGCCGCGCTCAAGAAGCTGTTCGCGCTGTCGCGAAACTCGTGCGCGTTCCCTCGGTGCGAGGAGGTGCTCTCCAAACCGGAATGGTCGCGGGTGCTCGCGAAGATCTGCCACATCGCCGGGCTGAACGTCGGCTCGGCACGCCATGACCCGGCGATGAGCGTCGAGGAGTGCAACGACTTCCCGAACCTGCTCCTGCTGTGCCCGAATCACCACGACCTGATCGACGTGCTGGAGCCGGAGCGCTTCGGTATCGAGGACCTCCACAGCATGAAGTACGCCCACGAGACTGATCGGCCCGGGGACCGGGACTGGTGCTCGGATGAGCTGGCTGCGCAGTTCGTGGCGAAGCTCGTCGTCACGCTCGACCTCACGCTGCTGGCACCCGGCGAACCCCGTCGCATCCGGTCGACTGATCCGATGCCCGATCCGGTCCGCCCACTCCGCGAGCCGGTCCTCGAAACGCCACCACGCGACCGCAGCGGAGTGGTCGAGATTAACCGCGACTGGCCCCGCGGCGCGAGGAAGGTGCGCGAACTCGCCAGCGAGCTCGGCGTCACTCAACGCGAGGTGTTGGAGCTCTGCGGCGAGCTCGGGATCCGGGCGGGCGGCAGGGGCGCGACGCTGTCCGAGCCATACGCCGACATGGTGCGCCGGCGTGATCGCCGCGACGGGTCGATGCGCCCGACGTCGATGGCGGGAGCCTGATGGACCTCGACGGCGTACGAGCCAAGCTCGATCGAGCCGACAAGCACGTCGAGGAACTGCACGCGCTGGTCGCACCGATCACCGCGACTGCCACGGCGTCCATCGTCCGCGAGGAGGACGGCGACCCGACGAAGCTGCTCTACCGCGTGACCGACGTGCCGGCCGTTCCCACCGAGGTCGGCGCGATCGTCGGCGACGTGTTGTGCAACCTGCGCAGCGCGCTCGATCACCTGGCGTGGCAGCTCGTCCTCCGTGAGAACCGAGAGCCGACGAGCGACACGTCGTTTCCGATCCACATCAAGCCGGTCGGCACCGTGACGATCAAGCCGGGCATCACCGACCCGGCGATCGCGCAGATGCTCCACGACGTGCAGCCGTTCGTGCGAGCAGCAAAGTACGACCGCGACCCGCGCGACGAGGCGCTCGCGCTGCTCCGGAAGCTGAACAACTTCGACAAGCACAACCTGCTGATCGCCTCGGTGTGCTCGATCAATCGCGAGGAGCCGGGGTGGTGGGGCGCGCCGGAGGGCGCGCCACAGCCGGAGGTCCGGTGGCGGCTCAGCCCGATCAACTCCGGCGACTTCGTCGTGATGTTCGACTTCAAGGGCCAGCCACCGTGGGACGAATTCGAGCCGAACCTCGCGCTGGCGACGTCGATGTGGCATCCGGACGCGCGATGGCTCACACTCATCGACATCTCCGAGGGCATGGGCACCCTCTGCGAGAACGTGCGGCAGATGATCAGCTGGGAGTTCCTGCGTCTCGTCGGCGAGCCGCCGATCGAGAGCTCCACGTCACGCCTGCGGCGACGGTGAGTTCTCGTCGCGGCTAGGCCGCCGTGCCGATCCGCAGCCACACCCGCAGGAGAGGGGACTGACTCCGTGTCGCACCACCGACTCGATCCCCCATGCGATCGACCTTCCTCGAAAGGGTTATCTCCGACGCGCCTCTCGGTGATGCATAACAACAGCGCAGTACTTGCCTTCACTTTCGACGGATCGCCGCGCTCAGAACAGCCGCATCTGGCGCTGGCAATACCAGCGATTGATGGTCGGTTTTTCTGTCGCCGGATGTCAAGTCGCTGTAAGGTCTGTCGAGCCCGGGGAGGTCCGTGTGGCGCTTGACTTTCATGTACTGGGCCCGGTCGAGGTCCGTCGTGATGGGGAGGTCTTGAAGCTCGG
>JANMRB010000148.1:0-7260 GCA_031370825.1 Ilumatobacteraceae bacterium | reverse complement strand
CCGTGCAAAGGACCCGATGGCGTCATGTCGATCGTTATCGCAGCACGCTGTAGTCGGTAGGCAAAGAACCCCGTCCGGTGAGTGCCGACAGCAGCGTCAGCGGCTCGGCCAGCTCGGCCATCAATCCGACAACCATCGATGAGGTCGCCGGGTGAAGAGCCAGCGGCTGCCCCGTTGCCCGTTGTAGATCGAGGGTGTGCACGGCAACTTCGGCCGCACGAGTTGCCAGGTACTCGATGAACATCATCTTCCCCGCCGTCGTCTCGACGACATCGTCGTCGGCAGTGGATGCCACGAGTGCCAAGACGCGTTGCGCGGTCGCCTCGCTCTCGCCTAGTGGATCGGTCAGGTGGGCCCCGGCGTCTCGGCCACGTTGAGCCACAGCGGTGTGGACATTCGGATCAGAGAGACCGATGCGGTAGTACTCGGCTGCATCGGCGATCAACCGATCTACGGTCGGCTCTGCGGCGAGGTATCGCTCGATGGTCGTGAAGGCGCGCAGCGTGTGGGCTGTCAACTCGCGTACGGACCACACGCCAAGCGCAGGAAGCTCCCATTGGTGGGGCTCGACGCGCTCGATCGTGGCCAGCAGTTGGGCCGTGCCATCCTCGAACGCTGCCCTCACCGCAGCGGGATGTTGAAGCACCGATCCTCCAAGTCGCCGAGCGCGTACTTCTCGTAGTCGATGCCGAAGTCCGCCAACAGATGACGGCAGCGATCGCTCCAGTTCAAGGCTTCCGGCGAAGACATCCGGTGCACAACCTGTGTGATGCCGCCCTCGTACACGCGGTACTCGGCCCAGGTGCCGGGGAAGTCCTTCACGCAGCCAACTTCGATCGACGGCACACCACAGGCCATTACGCGAACCCGGTGTCGATGGGTATGCCCGGCCGTGTAGGCAACGATTCTCGTACGACGCGCAGCAACATCCGCGAGACCGTCGCTGCTGTCGGGGTTGAGACCGAAGTATTCGTTGTGACGCTTGCCCGTCATCCACTGCTGATGGTGACCCATCACCAGCACCGGCCGATCCGCGTTCGACGCCATGTCGTCGAGCCATTGCAGTTGGTCCGCACTGATGGAGCCCGTGGTGCGTTCGGATAGCACCGTGTCGAGCAGTGCGATCGCCACGCCGGGAAGCTCGATCCACTCATCGCCGGTGTAGGCCTGCTGGCCGCGATACGCATCGTGGTTGCCGCGAACCACGTGCAATCGATCACCGAACGCCTGGCGGTAGAGCGTCTCGAACGAGGCGAACTCGTCGTCGTTACCGTCGGAGGTGAGATCACCCTTGACCACGACCGCGGCGAGACCCGCGGCGGTCATCTCCGAGACCGCGGCAAGGTTCATCGTCTCCGCGTGCGGAGGCTCGCCTGGCGCGACCCGCTGGATCGGACCACGAGGATCGTCGTCGATCCTTCCGCACTCGACCTCGCCGAGGTGCAGATCGTTGACGGTCCCGACCCGACACAGCAACTGCCCATCAGGACGAGGAAGGGTTCGAACCTCGTGACTGCCGACGTGGTGGACGGTGTTCGGCTCCAGACCGGTGAGACGAACGGCTGCCGCTGCCGGCGTGACTTGGTGGGCCACGATCAGATCATCGGCGACAGTGGTGATGTCCACGTTGTCGAGGGTACCGCTACACCGCGCGGCGCGGCCGCTCGCGGCGAGTCGGCAGCGGGGTGACCCACCAACGCCCGCTGAACCGCCAGGTCGGCTTCCGCACGACAGAAGATGAACCGAGGATGACGGGCCGAGGCCACATCGCCTCAAGAGCAGCCACGATCGCGGCAACCTCCTGATCAGTAGCCGAAGGCGAAATCGAGACGTTCACGAGACAGCGAGAGTTGCGATGAGGAGATGGTCGCGGCAGTCGGCGAGCGACCGCCAGGGAGCCGCCGACACAGTGCGAGGAG
The DNA here is from genome assembly GCA_031370825.1 of Ilumatobacteraceae bacterium. Classification (GTDB taxonomy): domain Bacteria; phylum Actinomycetota; class Acidimicrobiia; order Acidimicrobiales; family Ilumatobacteraceae; genus JAENVT01. Next base: position 5,341 of record JANMRB010000148.1, on the reverse strand, counting down.
CCAAAGCGACGAAGGAGCGGAGGTGAACGAGCACATTCATAGAGGCATGTTGCCGTGCTTGCGCCGCGGCAACTCTTCGCGCTTGGTGCGAAGCATCCGCAATCCGGCAACGATCTTCTGGCGGGTCTCGGCGGGATCGATCACGTCGTCGACGTAGCCGCGTTCGGCAGCGTTGTAGGGATTGGCGTACTTCTCGGTGTACTCGGCGACGAGCTCGGCACGGCGTGCCGCCGGGTCAGCAGCCTGTTGCAGCTCTCTGCGATAGACGATCTCAACCGCGCCCTGCGGGCCCATCACGGCAAGCTCAGCGGTCGGCCAGGCATATGCGAGATCGGCTCCGATCGACTTCGAGTTCATCACGACGTATGCACCGCCGTACGCCTTGCGAGTGATGATCTGGATGCGCGGCACGGTGGCCTCGCAGTACGCGTACAACAACTTGGCACCGTGGCGAATGATGCCGCCGTACTCCTGGTCGACACCGGGCAGGAAGCCGGGCACGTCGACGAACGTCAACAGTGGGATGTTGAACGCGTCGCATGTGCGAACGAAGCGTGCCGCCTTCTCGGAGCTCTCGATGTCGAGGACGCCGGCCAACATCAGCGGCTGGTTGCCGACGATGCCGACGGGGTGTCCATCGACGCGGCTGAAGCCGCAGACGATGCTCTTCGCCCAGTGAGGGAAGTATTCGAAGAACTCGCCGTCGTCGACGACTTCACGGATCACAGCCTTCATGTCATAGGGCTGGTTCGCGCTGGCCGGCAACAGGTCGTTCAGCGCGGGGCACAACCGTTCGGGATCATCGCCGGTCTCGACATGCGGTGGCTCCTCGAGGTTGTTGGAAGGCAGGAAGCTGAGCAGGAAGCGCACGTCCTCGAGACACGACTTCTCGTCCGGCGACACGAACGTCGCCACGCCGCTTTTCGAGGCGTGGCTCATCGCCCCGCCCAGTTCCTCCAAGGTCACCTCTTCACCGGTGACCGTCTTGACCACGTCGGGCCCGGTGATGAACATGTGGCTGGACTCACGGACCATGAAGATGAAGTCGGTCATCGCCGGGCTGTAGACCGCGCCACCTGCGCACGGTCCAAGGATCACCGAGATCTGCGGCACAACCCCACTCGCAAGAACGTTGCGGTAGAAGATTCCGCCGTAGCTCGCCAACGAGACGACACCTTCTTGAATGCGTGCACCAGCGCCATCGTTGAGCCCGACGACCGGAGCGCCGACCTTGAGGGCAAGGTCCATCATCTTGTGGATCTTTTCGGCGAAGACCTCGCCCAGAGCACCACCGAAGACGGTGAAGTCCTGGCTGAAGACGAACACCTTGCGACCTTCGACGGTGCCCCACCCCGTGATCACACCGTCGGTGTACGGCCGCTCCTCGAGCCCTGCGGCATGAGCCCGATGGCGGGCGAGGAGATCGAGCTCATGGAAGCTGCCGGGGTCGAGGAAGACGTCGAGTCGCTCGCGAGCCAGCATCTTGCCCTTCTCGTGCTGGCGTTCGACCGATCGGGGTGAACCGGCATGGTAGGCCTGCTCACGGCGCTGTCGGAGATCTTCGAGCTTGGCGTCCATCGGATTGCTCATCGACGCCCACGCTACTTCGACCGCCGGGGCGGGTGTTATGTGAGCTGATAGACGACCGTCACGGAAACGGTGAGATCCTGTGTACCGGTCTCGATCGGTGTCGGCGCTGTCGCGCCGGAATCAGCGGCGGCCGACGCTGCGTAGAACTGCGGCACCGGGTTGTTGATCGCCACCTCGCTGATCTGGATGACGGTGCCAACGGAGACACCCGCTGCAGCGGCGTACTCGCCTGCCCGCTTCTTGGCGTTGTTGATGGCATCGGCACGAGCGGCGCCGATCAGCGCCTCGGTGTCGTCGACGTAGAACGACACACCGCCGATCGTGATGTGGTCGCCGGCCGCAGCGGCGGCGGCATCGATCACCGGACCGGTTTGGGTGATATCGCGCACGGTCACGGTGACGCTGTTCGAAGCCTGGTAACTGGTGATGACGTTGACCGACGAGCCGTACTGCGGATAGATCGACAGGCCCGAAGTAGCAATGTCGTTGTCGCTGATACCAGCGGCTTTCAACGCAGCGATCAGCGCCGCCGCGCTGGAATTGGCTTGGCTGAGGGCCTCGCTCGCCGTCGGGGCAACCGCCTGCACGCCGAGGCTCAGCGATGCAGTGTCGGGCTTGACCTTCATCTTGCCCTCCCCGTTCACGGTGATCGAGCTGACGATCGATCCAGCGGCTGGTACCGGCTTTGGTGAGGCAACCGATGCTTTCGGATCATGTCGCCCGATCCAACCGGCCGCACCAACGGCCAACATGCCGACGACTGCACCTCCGACAACTGGACCTATCCAACGTGTGCTCATCTGGGATCCTTTCTGTGGGGGTGACTGGCAGCTCTCGTCGTTGGACGGTCGTGCCGTGCATCTGGTTCCCTGGCAAGCTTGGGTCGATGACGCTGCCGATCACGCCGCCCCTGTCGCCGATGCTCGCCAAATTGGCGACCGACATCCCAACCGGTGACGGCTGGCTGTATGAACCGAAGTGGGACGGGTTTCGCTGCATCGTCTTTCGTGACGGTGATGACATCGAACTGGCCAGCCGCAACGAGCGACCGTTCACCCGTTACTTTCCCGAGCTCCTCGCGCCGCTTCTGGAGTCGTTGCCGCGGCGCTGCGTCGTCGACGGTGAGATCGTCGTGCCATCAACGGACGATCGCGGTCTCGACTTCGATGCCTTGCTGCAGCGCATCCACCCGGCGGAGTCACGTGTTCGTAGGTTGGCCGCGGAGACCCCGGCGTCGTTCGTCGCGTTCGATCTTCTCGCACTCGATGACGAGTCGCTCCTGGACCGACCATTGGCCGAACGCCACGAGGCGCTGTCCCGGCAACTGGCCAACGCCGAGCCGCCTGTCTACCTGTGCCCATCCACCAACGACTCTGCGGTCGCCGAACGATGGTTCGCCGAGTTCGAAGGCGCCGGTCTCGACGGCGTCGTGGCCAAACGGCTGACCGATCCGTACACGCCCGACAAACGCACGCTGATCAAGGTCAAGCATCAGCGGACCGCCGACTGCGTGATCGCCGGATATCGGATCCACAAAGACGGCAGCGGGGTCGGCTCGTTGCTCCTCGGCTTGTACGACGACAAGGGCGATCTGAACCATGTGGGCGTGGTCGCCTCGTTCAGTGTCAAACGCCGCGCGGAGTTGCTGGCGGAGCTCGAGCCGCTCACACACAATGCGTTGGAGAACCATCCGTGGCGCGATTGGGCGGAATGGATGACTCGCGCAGAGGAATCGGGGACTCGAATGCCGGGCGGTGGCAGCCGCTGGAACGCCGGCAAAGACCTCAGCTGGGTTCCGCTACGCATCGAACGTGTCGCCGAGGTGACGTTCGGTCAGCTGCAAGAAGGACGGTTCCGGCACGGCTCGCAGTTTCTGCGATGGCGCCCCGATCGACTGCCCGAATCATGCCGGTACGACCAGCTGGACGTGGCCAGCCCGGTCGCGTTCGCGTCGGTTGTCGGGCGCGGCGCTACGGAGCCGTCGTAACGAGGGGCAACGAGCCGCCTGTCGACGCGCCAGTGCCGTCAGTGATCAGCACGGTCTTGGATCCGATGGGCTCGTTTCCGAATCGCACGGTGACGGTCCAAACGCCCGGCGACTCGAGCGGCACGCCCTGCTCGACGGGTAGCACGGCAACTCCTGCAATCGTCAACGGAACGTTGAGCGTGACGCCCGCGACGGTGGTTCCCACGGGCGGGCTGAAATCGATCGCAAGCCCGGCGATGCCTGTCTTCGGTTTGTCGACCTCGACACGTACGGCGTTGGGACCGACGACCGCGCTGAACTTCACGGTCACATCCGCTGCGTCATTCGTGATCTGCAGGCTTGCGCCCAGACCTTTGGTGGTGCTGGTGGTCGCTGCGACCTTCGGTGGGGAGAGCGACAACATCCACGCGGTGAGGGCGAGCACGACGATGCCGCACACAGCCTCGATGCCGACCGCGCGCCGCAGCCGGACGGCTAGCTGGCCGGTCATTGCATCCACCCTGGCGACGCGCTCTTTGATGAACTGGCGTGCGGCCACCCCGAGGAACACCATCGCCCCGACCGCGATCGATTTCAGGAACAGGACTCGGCCATGGCTGCTGGTGAAGATCTCACCCCAGTCCAGGCGGTACATCTGGATGAACCCGGTGAAGATCGTGACAGCCAGAGCAGGCGTGGAGATCCGGGCAAAACCTCGAACGGCATGGACGAGGTCCTCTTCCCCCGGGCCCGCCAACACGACTCGCGCCAAGAGGATCAACCCACCGAGCCAGACCGCCATCGCCAACGCATGGGCGATGCCGGCGGCGTAGCCGAGGAACGCGAGCTGGCCACCGCTGCGACTGAATCCGAGTGTTGCAACGGCGAGACCGGGTAGCGCGAGCGCTGGCAACTGCGTCGCCGGATCGATGACGCGTTCTGGCCGCATCACGACCCAACCGGTGAGGAACACGAAGATCACTCGTGCGAGCGCGGCGATGCCAGGCGTCGTGTCGGTGAGGTCGTTCCAAGAGGTCGGCGAGAGCGAACTGCCAATGCCCTTCCCGCTGATGCGCGCAGCGACGCACGCCGCGTTGAAGATCGCGAAGGCCAGTGTCAGCAGCCACGCCGAACGCAGGAATCGCACCGTCAGGATGTATTCAACGCCTTCAGGCCAAGCCGTGGCGATCAACACGAACGACCCGAACAACACCGCGACACCGAGCGAGATCAGCAGTCGCGAAAGACCGAGTGGCCCACCCGAACCCGTTTCAGGTGTTGGTGTGTCAGCCGCCGTCGCTGGAACGACCGGAGCGACCGTCGATCCGCTTGCCGGTGTCGATCCGACGACCAGAGTCGTGCCGACTGGGGCCGAGGTGGGAACCGTGTCGTTGGCGATCGTGAAGAGGAAGGTCGAGCTTCCACCGCTCTGTCCATCCTGCTGTGTGACCAGCCACGAGACTGCGCACTCGCCCTTCGGAAGCGCATTGGGGATTGACACACTCAGCGAGAGGCCGTCGGCACCAACCTGCGGTGTGCCGACGGCAATCGGCGCCCCGTTGCAAACGACCTCGACGGTGTTGGTCGCACCGAGCGCGCTGGCGAACGTGAGCAACAGTGTTTGCGGCGAGGTTTCGACGGTTGTGCCCGCCGAGGGTGACGACGAGACCAAGGTGTTGTCGGCCGCGTCGACCTGAGACGCCAGAACCGTGCCACCGACGGCGACGCCGACCAACGCTGCACAGGCAAATCGGAGGGCGCGACGGAAGGCGCGTGGAGGCGGGG
>JANMRB010000131.1:0-39555 GCA_031370825.1 Ilumatobacteraceae bacterium | reverse complement strand
GGGGGTGCATGTCTTCGACGCCAATGCCGAGATCGTCAAGGAACTGAAAGCGCGTGGCGTCGTGGTACGCCACGACAGCTACCAACACTCCTACCCGCACTGCTGGCGATGTGCCGAACCACTCGTCTATCGGGCGATCAGTAGCTGGTTCGTCCAGGTTTCGGCCTTCAGGGATCGGATGGGGGAGCTCAACCAGCAGATCCAGTGGGTGCCCGAGCACGTCCGCGACGGGAGCTTCGGCAAATGGCTCGCCAACGCCCGCGACTGGAGCATCAGCCGCAACCGCTTTTGGGGCTCACCGATTCCGGTCTGGCGCAGTGACGATCCCAACTTCCCACGGATCGATGTGTATGGGTCGATCGCCGACCTCGAACGCGATTTCGGCGTGGAGATCAGCGATCTGCACCGGCCCTTCATCGACGATCTCGTGCGTCCGAACCCCGATGATCCGACCGGTCGTTCGAAGATGCGACGCGTCGCCGAAGTGCTCGACTGCTGGTTCGAATCGGGCTCGATGCCCTTCGCCCAGGTGCACTACCCGTTCGAGAACGCTGACTGGTTCGAAAGCCACTATCCGGGCGACTTCATCGTCGAGTACATGGCCCAGACTCGGGGCTGGTTCTACACGCTTCACGTGTTGGCCACTGCCCTGTTCGATCGGCCGGCGTTCCGCACGTGCGTCAGCCACGGAATCGTCCTCGGCGACGACGGGCAGAAGATGTCGAAGAGCCTCAACAACTATCCGGACCCGATGATGGTCTTCGACACGTATGGTGCCGACGCGATGCGATGGCATCTGCTGTCGTCGACGATCCTGCGTGGCGGTGATTTCGCTGTGACCGAAAGCGGGATGCGCGAGAGCGTCCGTCACGTCGTGCTGCCGATCTGGAACACCTACTCGTTCTTCACCATGTACGCCAACGCGGCCGGCTACACAGCGAGTCGCCGCACCGAGTCGAGCGACCCACTCGACCAGTACATCCTCGGAAAGCTGCATGCACTCGTCAACGACGTCACGGTCTCGATGGATGCATACGATCTCTTCGCCGCGTGCGGCACGCTCCGTACGTTCCTCGACGCCCTGACCAATTGGTACGTGCGCCGTTCGCGCGAGCGCTTCTGGGCAGGGGATCCCGAAGCCCTCGACGTGCTGTGGACCGTGCTCACGACGATGTGTCAGGTCGCGGCGCCGCTGCTGCCACTGACCGTCGAAGCCGTGTACCGGGGGTTGGTCGGCGAGGACACCAGCGTGCATCTGACCGACTGGCCGGCAACCACGGATCTGGTCGAGTCGCGGCAACTCGTCGTGGCAATGGATCGTGTCCGCGACGTTTGCAGCGCCTCATCGGCGGTTCGCAAGGCAACGGGTAGGCGCGTGCGCCAGCCGCTCGCCAGCCTCACGATCGCAGCGCCCGACGCCGACACGCTCGAACCGTTCCGAGGCATAATCGCCGACGAGATCAACGTCAAAGACGTGATCCTGTCGAACGACCTCGACGCGGTCGGTGCGTTCGAGCTGACGGTGGTCCCCAGCGTCCTCGGTCCGCGCGTGGGCAAGGACGTGCAGAAGGTGATAGCCGCTGTGAAGCGGGGCGATTGGACGCAGGACGCGAGCACCGGGTTGGTCACTGCCGGCGGGGTCGAGCTTCGCGAGGGCGAATACTCGCTGCGACTTGTCGCTGCTGATCCGACGCGCGCCTCGACGCTTCCCGCCAACACGGGCGTCGTCGTGCTCGACATCGATCTGACGCCGGACCTCGAAGCCGAAGGTATTGCCCGCGATCTCGTGAGGCTGGTGCAGCAGGCTCGACGCGACGGAGGTTTGCACGTCAGCGATCGAATCGATCTTCGGCTCGGCCTTCCGGCACCACTGGTCGCTCAGGTGAAGCCGTTCTCGTCGTTGATCACCGAGCCGACACTGGCCGTGTCGTTGAGCTTCGAGGACGGCGAACCGAACACTGAGCTGGATGGCCAACCGGTCTTCATCGGTGTCGCCAAAGTCTAGGCTCCGACAACATCGGGTCGCTTCGGCGGTAGCATCCGCAGCCTCACCTGGGTCGACGGAGGTTCACCACAGATGGCCACTGCCAAGAAGGCTCCCGCCACGAAGGCTCCCGCTAAGAAGGTGCCGGCTCGATCGAGCTCGCCGAAGAAGGCCCCGGCAAAAGCCGCCACCCCAGCGAAGAAGTCGGCAGCACCGGCAAAGTCGGCGGCCAAGGTTCCTGCTGGCAAGAAGTCGCCAGCGCCGGCCAAGAAGTCCTCCGCCCCGGCCAAGAAGGCTCCCACCGCACCCGTCAAGAAGTCAGCGGCAGCGCAAGCGAAAAAGGCTGCACCGACCGCGGCCAAGAAGTCGGCAGCGCCTGTGAAGAAGACTCATTCAGCGCCTGCCAAGAAGGTTGCAGCGACCCCGGCCAAGAAGGTTGCAGCGCCTGCGAAGAAGGCGCAACCGGCACCCGCCAACAAGGCGGCACCGGCACCGGCGAAGAAGGGTCTCGCCAAGAAGGCAGCTTCCGGCCCGGTCGTCATCGAAATCCCCGCAGTCAAAGGTGTCACGAAGGACGGCGTCGCTTACACCAAAGACTTCGATGTCAAGTTCCTCACGGCTCAGCGCGCGTTGTTGTTGGAAGAGAAAGCTGCGCTCCTCGGGCAAGCCACGCGCCTCGAAGACGAAGCCAACTCCTTGATCGAAGAGCAAGAGATGGGCGACGTGCAGTTCGACGACGAGGGTGGCGAAGGCGACACGATGGTCGTCGAACGCGAGCGCGACCTGACTCTCTCGGCGCAGGCACGCCAGACGATTGCCGACATCGATACCGCTCTCGGCCGACTGACGACAGGTCGCTACGGATACTCGACAGAGTCCGGACGACCGATCCCGCGCGAACGTCTCGAAGCCATCCCGTGGGCAACGATGCTGGTCGAGGAGAAGGTCGGCGGGATCGGCCGTCGATGACCGACGACGCGTCGGCCGAGGTGCTCTCGACGACGCCGGCAGACCCAAGCCAAGAGGAGTCGCCAGATCGGCAGCGATCGCGTGCCCCTGCGCTCACTGCGGTGATCATGGTCGTGGTGCTGGGGCTGGATCAGCTCACCAAGCGCTGGGCGGTGTCGGAGCTGACCGGGCGCGCGCCGCGACACGTGATCTGGACGTTGCAATGGAACCTGACTCGTAACAGTGGGATGGCTTTCTCGCAGGCACAGGGGATCGGACCGTTGATCGGGATCGCCGCGCTGCTCGTCGTTGCCTGGCTGGCGTGGACAAGTCGTTCGCTGACAAGCCGGCTGACCGGAGTTGCCGCAGGTCTGATTGCGGGCGGCGCGCTCGGCAACCTCGCCGACCGGATGTTCCGCGGCGATCGGTTCCTGCACGGTGCGGTGATCGACTTCATCGACTTCCAGTGGTTCCCCATCTTCAATGTCGCCGACATGGCGATCGACATCGGCGGTGCACTGTTCGTCCTCTGGACCGTCTTCGGCCATCGGCGGACGCGCCGGGCATGATCCATGAAGAGATCCCGCCGGCGCTGGCAGGGGAACGGCTCGACCGGATCGTCGCTCTGGTCACCGACGCCAGCCGCAGCGATGCCGCCGCGCTTGTGGCCGCCGGAGGTGTCGAGGTCGACGGAGTGCTGACGTATTCGGGCAAGCAACGGCTACAACTCGGTCAGCGCATCGCCGTCGATGAATCGAAGTTGCCGACGGTCGCGCTGCCGCAGGCCGATCCATCGATCAGCTTCACAGTTGTGTTCGATGACGAGCATGTGATCGTGGTCGACAAACCTGCCGGCTTGGTCGTTCACCCCGGCGCAGGCAATCCCAGCGGAACGCTCGTCAACGGGCTCTTGGCGAGGTACCCGGAACTAGCCGCGATCGGCGAGTCGCATCGGCCGGGAATCGTCCACCGTCTGGATGTCGGAACCTCCGGGCTGATGGTCGTCGCCCGCACGGCTCGGGCCTACCACTCGTTGGTCTATGCGATCGCCCAACGCGACGTGGGACGCGTCTACCGAACCGTCGTCTGGGGGCACCCTGTCAATCCGACGGGTGTCATCGACGCGCCGATCGGGCGCGACCACAGGGACCCGATGCGCATGGCCGTGGTGGTCGATGGCAAGTCGGCGCGCACCCAGTACCAAGTCCTCACCGCATACAACAGCCCCGCCGAAGCCAGTTCGCTCGAGTGCCGGTTGGAGTCCGGCCGCACGCATCAGATCCGAGTTCATCTGGCAGCCATCGGCCACCCCGTGGTCGGCGATGGCACGTACGGCGGCATCCGGCACGCGATCACGTCACCCAGACCGTTCCTTCACGCCGCCGAACTCACGTTCATCCATCCCACCACCAGCAAGCCGCTGGAGTTCATCTCACCACTGCCCGAAGATCTCGTTGCCGTCGAGGCACAGCTCACAACGTAGCGAAGCCGTCCTCTATGCGCGCCTCTGGCCACGGGGCGACGCCTCGCGCCGCATCGGCCACGGACTGCAACGTGAAGCCCTCGAGGAGCCGTTTCATCTGTTCGCCCGCGGATTTCCAGATGGCCAGCAGCACGCACTGTCCTTCGTGATCGCACGCCCCGTCTTGATGTGGTTCGCCGAAATCGCCGAGGCTGATCGGGCCGTCGACCGCCGACAGGATCTCACCGATCCTGATCTCGGACGGTGTTCTGGCCAGTACGTAGCCGCCGCCCACGCCGCGCTTGGACTTCACCAAGCCAGCGCCTTTCAACGCCAGCAGGATCTGCTCCAGATACGGCTGAGGAATGGCGGTTCGTTCAGCTATGTCTCGCACCGATGTGGGCCCGGTGCCATCCATGTGCAGCGCAAGAGAAAGCAGGGCCCGACAGGCATAGTCACCTTTGCTGGAAACGCGCACACCACCAATCTACGGCGTTCTGTCGGCCATGGAGGCAATCCCGGCTGGCGCACAGCGACCGCCAGGTGATGGACTGACGTTCCCCGTGAATGACCAGCCCATCTTCCCCGACTACTCAGGCGCGAACGTGCGCGCCATCGTCCCGACGCTGCTGGCTCCGAACCGTGCCAGTGGACGCGATTGGATGCCTGCGCCGGTGCGTGAGGCCGCTCAGGTCGTCGTCCTCGTGCTCGACGGGCTCGGGTGGGAGCAGTTCGTCGAGCATCGCCAGGAAATGCCGGCGCTCGGGGGATTCGAAGGCGGTGCGATCACCACGGTCGCACCATCGACAACAGCGACGGCCCTGACGTCGATCACCACCGGTCTCACGCCGGGCGAGCACGGCTTGGTCGGCTATCGCATGGACATCGGCGGCGAGATCTTGAACGTGCTGCGTTGGGCAACGTCCGCCGGTGATGCGCGCCGCAAGCATGAACCAAGTCGGGTTCAACCCTTTGCCCCGTTCATGGGCCAACCGGTCCCGGTCGTCACCAAGGCCGACTTCGAACGCACAGGGTTCACCGAGGCGCACCTACGCGGGGGACGGTTGGTCGGGTGGCGAGCAGCGTCGAGCTTGGCCATCACGATCGGTGAGCTCCTACGAGCCGGCGAGCCCCTGATCTACGCGTACTACGACGGCATCGACAAGATCGCCCACGAACGCGGCTTCGGGCCGTACTACGAAGCCGAGCTTCGTTCCGCCGACGACATCGTCGAACAGATTCGTGCGCAGTTGATCGACAACTCCGCCTTGCTCGTCACCGCCGACCACGGTCAGGTCGATGTCGGTACGAACGAACGCCCCCCTTCCGACGACGTCCTGAAGTTGACTCGATACCTCTCGGGGGAGGGTCGCTTTCGATGGCTGCACGCCCGTCCCGGAGCGAGCGAGGACCTGCTGCAGGCGGCGCGCGCTGCACACAGCGACGTTGCCTGGGTGATGAGCCGTCAGGAGTTGATCGAAGGGGGCTGGTTCGGACCCGTGGTCAGTCCTCCAATTGCCGCGCGCTTCGGCGATGTGGCCCTGATGCCCAGAACGGCGATCAGTTTTCTCGATCCCGCTGACAGCGGACCGTATCCATTGGTGTGTCGACACGGGTCACTCACATCTGCTGAGATGCTGGTGCCGTTGTTGGCCGGTACATCCTGAAGCCCACCACACCAAGGAGCACCTGATGTCGAACGTAGAACCACAAGGTGAGACGGCTGCAGTGGTCGTCGCACCGGACCAGGCGCCCCAAGATGAGGTGACCGAGACGGTGACCGCGCCGGCCAAGGTGATGCGGATCGGGTCGATGGTGAAGCAACTGCTGGAGGAAGTGCGCACAGGTTTGCTGGACGAGGCCAGCCGGGAGCGGCTCGCCGAGATCTACGAGCGCTCGATCGTCGAGTTGTCCGAGGCGCTGTCACCCGATCTGCAGGACGAACTACGCAACCTGGCCCTGCCGTTCAAGGACGGCGAGATCCCCTCGGACGGCGAGTTGCGCGTCGCCAAGGCACAGCTGGTGGGCTGGCTGGAGGGCTTGTTCCACGGTATCCAGGCCACGCTGTTCGCCCAACAGATCGCTGCTCGCCAGCAACTCGAGCAGATGCGCCAACTGCCGGCTGGGTCGCTGGCGGGCGGCCCTGGAGGCGGTCAGATCCCGCCTGGAGCCATCGATGTGGCGGATCGGCCTGGCACCTACCTGTAGGAAAACGACTAGGGTGCAGACGAATAACATCCGTGTAAGTCGTCGCCGTTAGGGAGGTCATGCGCCAGTGGGGGAGTCGTTCACCCACCTCCACGTCCACACCGAGTTCTCGATGTTGGACGGTGCGGCGCGACTGGACGACCTCGTCGCCAAGGCCGTGGCCGATGGCCAGCCGGCGCTCGGCATCACCGATCACGGCAACATGTACGGGGTGCTCGAGTTCTTCAAGGAATGCCGGGCCCAGGGCGTCAAGCCGATCATCGGCACCGAGGCCTACATGGCCTACGAGTCTCGCAGTGAACGCCCGCCGCGGCGAGGCCGGGTCGACGACTCCGGTGGAGATACCGAGGGTGGCAAGAAGCTCTACTACCACCTCACCTTGCTCGCCGAGAACGATCAGGGCTATCGCAACCTCATCCAGTTGGCCAGCCTGGCGTTCATGGAGGGCTACTACTACAAGCCTCGGATGGATTGGGAGTTGCTCGCTCGTCATCACGAGGGTCTGATCGCGACGACGGGATGCTTAGGCGGCCACGTGCTGCAATCTCTGCTGCAGGGCGACGACAAGGGCGCGCTCGACAAGGCCGGTCGACTCCAAGACATCTTCGGCAAGGACAACCTCTTCGTCGAACTGCAGGACCACGGGCTGCAGGCCCAGCGTGACACCAATCCGAAGCTCGTCGAGATCGCCCGCAAGATCGGCGCACCGTTGTTGGCGACCAACGACTCGCACTACGTGCACCGCGAGGATCACGAGGCACACGACGCGTTGTTGTGCGTGCAGACCGGGGCGACGCTCAGTGATCCGAAGCGGTTCAAGTTCGAAGGTCAAGAGCACTACCTCAAGACGTCGGCAGAGATGCGATATCTCTTCCGCGATCTGCCCGAGGCGTGCGACAACACGCTGTGGATCGCCGAGCGTGCCGACGTCAACATCGAGTTCGGCAAGCCGCAGCTGCCCGACTTTCCGATCCCGGAAGGCTTCGCAGACGCAGCGGGCTACCTCGACGATCTGACCTGGAAAGGCGCTCGCCAGCGTTGGGGCGAGGATCTGTCGCCATCGGTCGTCGAGCGGTTGTTGTACGAGTTGCAGGTCATCAAGAACATGGGCTTCGCGTCGTACTTCCTGATCGTGTGGGATCTCATCAGACACGCCAAGGACGCCAAGATCCGCGTCGGGCCCGGGCGCGGTTCTGCCGCGGGGTGCGCCGTGGCCTACTGCCTGCGGATCACCGATCTCGATCCGATTCGCTACGACCTGCTGTTCGAGCGCTTCTTGAATCCGAGCCGCATCTCGATGCCCGACATCGACATGGACTTCGACTCCAGGTATCGCGACGAGATGATCCGTTACGCCGCCGAGAAGTACGGCCGCGACCATGTCGCCCAGATCATCACCTTCGGCACGATCAAGGCACGCAACGCAGTGCGCGATGCAGCACGCGTGCTCGGGTATCCGTACGGCGTCGGCGACAAGATCGCCAAGGCGATGCCGCCGCTGGTGATGGGCCGGGACACGCCGTTGAAGTACTGCTTCGAACAGAACCCGAAGTACCTCGACGGATACAAGGCGGCCAACGAACTACGGGCGATGTGCGACGCGGACCCTGACGTGAAGCGCGTGGTCGACGTCGCCAAGGGCCTCGAGGGGCTCAAGCGCAGCGACGGCATCCACGCCGCAGCGGTCGTCATCACCAAGGAGCCGCTGACCTCGTATCTCCCGATCCAACGCAAGCCGGAAGCAGGCGGCAAGCCAGAGGACGCGCCGGTTGTGACGCAGTACGAGATGCACGGCGTCGAGGAACTGGGTCTGCTGAAGATGGACTTCCTCGGACTGCGCAACCTCGATGTCATCAGCGACACGATGGCAATGGTTCGTCTCGTCAAGGACCCCGATTTCGACATCGACGTCGTTCCGCTCGACGACCAGATGGTGTTCGACCTGATGGGCCGCGGCGAGACGATGGGCGTGTTCCAACTCGAGTCACCGCCGATGCGGGCACTGCTGCGATCATTGGCGCCCACCAGCTTCGGCGACGTCTCCGCTGTGATTGCGCTCTATCGGCCGGGCCCGATGAGTGTCAACATGCACTACGACTACGCCGACCGCAAGAACGGTCGGCAGGCCGTCAGCTACTTCCACGAAGACGCGGAGGAGGTGCTGGGTGACACCTACGGCCTGATGATCTATCAAGAGAGCGTCATGCGCGTCGCCCAGAAGTTCGCCGGCTACTCGCTGGCAGAAGCCGACAACCTTCGCAAGGCGATGGGCAAGAAATCGCGCGAGGTCATGGCCGACGCCCGCGCCGCGTTCGAGGCCGGCGCCGAACGCTGCGGATACGGCCAGGTGCTCGGCAAGCAACTGTTCGACGTGATCGAGCGCTTCGCTGATTATGCGTTCAACAAGAGTCACACGTTCGGGTACGGACTGATCACCTATCAGACGGCGTACCTGAAGGCCCACTATCCCGTCGAGTACTTCGCCTGCCTGCTGTCGAGCGTCAAGAGCAACCTCGACAAGGCCGCCGTCTACCTGTCCGACGCCCGATCCGCGGGCATCAAGGTGCTGACTCCGGATGTCAACCGCTCCGTGATGGATTTCGCCACCGTCACGCCGGAACAGATCGCCGCCGAGGTGACGCTGCCCGCCGGCTCTCCGGGTGCAATCACATTCGGCCTTTCGGCCATTCGCAACGTCGGCGAAGGCCTGGTCGAACTTCTGCTCGGCGAGCGCGATGCCAACGGCACTTATCAGACGTTCCACGACTTCGTCGAGCGCGTGCCGGAACCCGTGCTCAACAAACGGACTGTCGAGTCGTTGATCAAAGCAGGTGCATTCGACTCCCTCGGCCATCCGCGCCGCGGGTTGCTGATGGTCTTCGAGCAGATCATCGATGCAACGCTCGTGCGGCGGCGCGAGCGAGACCAGGGCGTCATGAGCCTGTTCGGCGACCTGGGCGGCGAGAGCCTCGAGGGCTTCGACGAACGAGTCGCCATCCCCGATCACGAGTTCGACAAGAGCGATCGCCTGCGATTCGAAAAAGAGATGCTCGGCCTCTACGTCTCCGACCACCCGTTGCTGGGCGTCGAGGCGGCGTTGCGGCGCAAGGTCGACTGCGGGATCGCCGAAGCGCCCGAGCGCGAAGACGGATCCGTGCTCTTGCTCGGCGGGGTCATCACCAACATGGCGCGGAAGTTCACCAAAAAGGGTGATCAGATGGCGGTGTTCATCCTCGAGGATCTCGACAGCACGATCGAGGTGACCGTCTTTCCCAGGGCTCTGATGGAACTCGGTCACAAGCTGGTCGACGACGCGATCGTCACGGTCAAAGGTCGGGTCGACAAAAAAGATGAGACCCGCGTCGGCTTCATGGCACTCGACGTCAACATCATCGAGGGCCTTGACACAGCTTCAGCGGCGTCGTTGCGTCTACGCGTACCATCGACATCGCTCAATGAGCTGAAGATTCACCAGATCCGCAAGATCCTTCGGGACCATCCCGGCGACTCGCCGGTGTTCCTGCACATCGGCCAGGGGAAGGTACTGCGCCTGGCCGATGAGTTCTGCGTCGACCTCGATCGGGCGGTCGGCGAACTACGAATGCTGCTCGGTCACGACGCCGTCATGCTCTAATTCTCCTCCGCCTTTTCGAAATCGCCGATTTTCTGGCACAATGGAGACTTCTCACAACGAAATGGGGAGCTCTACAGCATGCCAATCCAGGTGGAAACCAGGGACTGTGCAGCGCTCACCGACGCAGATCTCGACGAAATGGCGTCAATGGGCGGAGCATTCGACATCGGAGTGTTGTCGAAAGCCAAGGAAGATTGGGTGCTGTGTACAACGGCGCGGATCGACGACAAGCTGCACGGATGCACATTCTCGACCCTCGAGCGCATCGGCGGAACGCCGTGCGTGTTGGTCGGTTTGATGAGCGTCAAGCGAACCAGCAAGCGCGACCAGGTTTTGAAAGGCCTGATGGGCGAGGCGTTCCACCGCGCGCTCATGGCGTTCCCCGATGAAGACGTGGTGATCGGATCGCGCTTCGTCACGGTCGGGTCGCTTGAGGCGTTCAAACAGGTCGCCGAATTGATTCCTCGACCCGGTCACCGAGCGGTGGGCGAAGAGCGTGCGTGGGGCCGGCGGCTTGCCAAGCGGTTCGGTGTCGATTCCGGCTATGACGAGCAGTCGTTCGTGGTGAAATCCAACGGTCAGAGCGGCTTCCTCGATCATGAGACGCTGAAGCCGGAAAAGATCAAGCCGGAGCTCACCGCTCTGTTTGCCACGGTCAACCCCAAGAAGGGTGGCTACCTGGTCGCTCACGGCTGGGTGATGGCCGAGGACCTGATCAAGCTCGGCGCCCGCTGACGAGCGATTACGAGGTCGTCGAGGCGGTCGTTCGCCGGCGGCGAATGACCCGGCAGTTCAGCACTGAACCTCTCGATCGACACCTAGTCGCGGATCTGATCGACACGGCCCGCCGAGCACCCTCGGCCGGCTACAGCCAGGGCGTCCACTTCGTCGTGCTGACTGGCGATGCGATCGGGTCGTTCTGGCGAACCACCGATGCCGAGGCGTGGTTCGCCGAAACACAGGACGGTGTTCTGCTCGCCCCGCTCATCGTGCTGCCGATCGCCGATCCGCAGGCCTACACCTCGCGTTACTCCGAGTCCGACAAGGCCGGCCACGGCCTCGAGATCGCCGCCAACTGGTCGGTGCCGTTTTGGTTGACCGACACAGCGATGGCTGTACAGAACCTTCTGCTGCTGGTCGAGGCGCAGCGTTTGGGGGCGCTGTACTTCGGCATCTTCCGCAATGCCGACGCACTGCTCGCCGACCTTGGCGTACCGGAAGGCATGCTGTCGGTGGGTGCACTCGCGATCGGGCAACGTGCCACCACCGATCGCCCCAGCGGATCTCCGACGACGCGTCCGCGGCGCGGTGCCTCGGAAGTTGTCCATTACAACCATTGGTGAACTATCGTCTCGTCGATGGCAACGCAGGTCCCACTGGTCGACTACTTGGCCCTCGGCGATAACCCTCACCTCGTCGCCCACGAATGCGCGACGTGCGGCGCCCGCTACTTCGACCGTCGCAACGCCTGCGCCAATTGCGGCGGGATCGAGTTCGGCCAAGCCGAAGTCGAGACCGACGGCGAGGTCCGCTCGTTCACCATCGTCACCTTTGCTGCGCCAGGGGTACCTGTGCCATTCGTGTCGGGGATCGTCGACTGCGATGGCACCAGCGTTCGCGGCAACCTCATCAACGTCGAACCAAGCCCCGACCACGTGACCTTGGGAATGAAGGTCCGGTTGGCCACCTACTCGCTGGGCGTAGACGATCAAGGCACGGAAGCAATCGGGTTCGGTTTCGAACCAACTCAGTAGGAACGGAGCAGCCGTGAGCGACGACGTGTGGATCCTCGGGATCAGAATGACCAAGTTCGGAAAGCATCCAGACAAAGACACGATCGACCTCGCCTCGGAGGCTGCCCTCGCCGCGCTCGCCGACGGCGGGGTGACGATGAAAGACATGGGTGTGCTGGCAGCGGGCTGCCTCATGCAGGCCAACGCAGGCATTGGTCAGCAACTGCAAAAGCAGATCGGCCAGACAGGCATCCCCGTGTACAACGTGGCCAACGCATGCGCCACAGGTGCGACGGCGCTGCGAACCGCGATCATGGCAGTCAAATCGGGCGAGTGCGACATGGGCCTGGCTGTCGGCGTCGAGAAGCTGGCGGGCGCCGGCTTGCTCGGGGGCGGTGGCCGGGCCAAATCCGATAGCTCCACGTGGACACCGAAGGGCCGCTACGGCGCGGTTGCGACCACCGACGGCCGGATCGGCACGGACGCGATGCCCGGAGTGTTCGCCCAGGTCGGCATGGAGTACGGCCACAAGTACGGCGGAACGAGCTTCGAACTGTTCGCCAGGATCAGCGAGAAGAACCACGCCCACTCGACGCTCAACCCCTTGGCCGCGTACTCGAAGCGGTTCACGCTCGACGAGATCATGAACGACATGATGATCGCCTATCCGAACACCAGACCGATGTGCTCGGCCAACTGCGACGGTGCTGCTGCAGCTGTGGTGGTCAGTGACGCGAAGTTGAAGACGCTGTCGCTCGAGCAGCAGCGACGGGCGATCAAGATCTCGGCATCGGTGTTGACAACAGACCCGTGGCAAGAGGCTTGCCAGGTCCTACCCGACGTCAACACACTCACCCGCAACGCGGCGACCGTCGCCTACGAAAAAGCCGGCATCGGCCCGGAGGACCTGGATCTCGTCGAGCTCCACGATTGCTTCGCCACCGCCGAGTTGGTCCACTACGACAACCTCATGCTCTGCCCTGCAGGCGGTGCTGTCGAGTTCTTCGAATCGGGCGCGCCCTGGCGGGACGGTTCGAAGCCGGTCAACGTGTCCGGAGGTCTGCAGTCGAAAGGTCACCCGATCGCGGCGACCGGCATCGCCAACATCTGGGAGGTTTGTCACCATCTCCGTGGTGAGGCCGGCGACCGCCAGATCGAGGGCGCCAAGGTCGGCCTGGCCCACGTGATCGGCCTCGGTTCCGCCTGCGGTGTGCACATCCTCGAAAAAGCCGCCGCCTGACCCGATGTTGGAGATCAGCTGCGAGTGGTGGCCTGAAGCTGGGACTCGAGCAGGTCGACGGTGTCGGCGGGGGATTGGCAGGCGTAGTGCTGGCAGACATAGGCGAATCCCTCATTGCGTTGTTGCCAGAGGGGCGACTCGTACGGCGTTCCCCAGGCGAGTACGGCGTTGGGCAACCACTGAGCTTGAACGGCGCGCACGAGATCCGGTCGATCACCGACAACAGCGACCTCGGTCGTGCCGTTCACGATCATGTCGACGGCACCTAAGGCGTGAGAGAAGGCGCTCGGTGCCTGTGGGATGACCTGGGCGAGCAGCCGGAGGATCTGCTCGGCATGGTTCGTGTAGCGGCTCTCACCGGTCAAGGCGCCCAGTCGAGTCAAGGCAACCGCCGCGATCGAGTTGGCAGACGGGGTGGCGTTGTCCATCAAATCCTTCTGCCGGGCGACCAGTTGCTCGGCATCGTCAGCGGTGGAGAACAACCCGCCATTGTCGACATCCCAGAAGTGGTCCAGCATTACATCGGCCGCGGCCCTGGCGTGGTCGATCCACGTACCGTCACCGGTTGCTTCCGCCAACCGGGTGAAGGCGTCAACCATCGCCGCGTGGTCGACGGCAAGCGCAGCGTGACGGGCTTGCGGACTCCCATCCGCCTGCCACGAACGGTGCCAGCGATCATCGTTCTGGCGAAGGTTGTCGATCAGGAATCGCCCATTGGCGACGGCTGCATCAAGCCAGTCCTTCCGGTCGAGTGCCGCACCGGCTTCCGCCAGCGACGACAACATCAGACCGTTCCACTCGGTGAGCACCTTGTCGTCGAGCCCGGGTCGCCGGCGCTGCGCTCGGGTCTCGAACATCCGTTGTCGTGCGGCCTCGACGGCGGGTGGACGCAGCAGATCGCCTCTATGGTGGAGCCGCGCTGGGATCGTGCGTCCTTCGAAGTTGCCGTCCTCAGTGAACTCGTACCATTCCAAGGCGACTTCGGCTTCGTCGCCGAGCACCGCACGCACCTCGTCGGTGGTCCATGTGTGGAACAGGCCCTCGTGGCCGTGGCCGAGCTCGTCGGGGGAGTCGGCATCCTCGGCGGAGAAGAAACCGCCTTCGGCGTGCCGAAGCTCGCGCAGCACGTACTCGATGGTCTCTTCGACGACCTGCTTCCAACGAACCTCGCCCAACACGAGGTAGGCGTGCAGGTACACACGGATCAGTAGGGCTTGGTCGTACAGCATCTTCTCGAAATGTGGAACGAGCCATTCCCGGTCGACCGAGTAGCGCGAAAAGCCGCCGCCGATGTGGTCGTACATCCCGCCGCTGGCCATCGCGTCGAGCGTTGTCGTGACGATCGTCTTGGCATCATCCTGGGGGCCCCGTTGGTACGCACGCAGAACCAGGTCCAGGCTCATCGTCGATGGAAACTTCGGGGCGCCGCCGAAGCCGCCGCAGGTGGAATCGAATGATCCGGCGAGTTGCTGCAAGGCCTGGTTGAGCGCTGCCACGCCGGGAAGATCCGACGCGGGCTGGATGTGCGCTGTGCGGCTGATCGCGTTCCCCAATGCCTCGACGTTCTGGCGCACATCGGCGGGGCGATTGACCCACACGTCGTCGATCGCGGCCATCAAGCTCAAGAAGTTCGGCTTCGGGAAGTAGGTCCCGCCGTAGAACGGGTGGCCCTCGGGGGTCAGGAAGACTGTCATCGGCCAACCGCCGCGGCCGCTCATGGCCTGTACCGCATCCATGTATATCGAGTCGACGTCGGGTCGTTCCTCCCGGTCGACCTTGATGTTGACGAAACGACGATTCATCTCGGCTGCAACTGTGTCGTCCTCGAAGCACTCATGGGCCATGACGTGGCACCAGTGGCAGGCCGAGTACCCGACCGACAGCAGGATCGGGACGTTGCGCTCCTCGGCGGCCGCGAACGCCTCCGGTCCCCACGGATACCAGTCCACCGGGTTTGCGGCGTGCTGGCGCAGGTAGGGGCTGGTTTCCTGTGCGAGCCGGTTCGTTGCTGCCATACGACAACGGTACCGGTGCCCGGATCTCACCAGCGGAGGCGCCCGCCAGCTGGGGGGTACGTTCCGGGCTCGATCACAGCCGACTCAGCCCTTGAGTTCGACCTCGACGAAGACGACCTCACCGCCCGACGCATTGGTGACGTCGTGCTCGGTCCCGCATCGACCGGTGTACGCGGCCCCCGCGATCTGGGTCAGTGTGCGCTCCGACCCGTCGATCCCGGTCACCACGAACGTGCCACCAGTGATTGGCACGACGATGTAGTCGTATTCGTGCCTATGCAAGCCAGTGGCGTCACCATCGGCGCCGAACGTCCAAGTCGTGACCCGAACCTTGCCGTCATCGAGCGTCACCGTGGGGGTCGCTGCGCTCATCCGATGATCGTAGATCAGGGTGCCGAACTCACGCGTGAAGGCGGCTCGGTGTGATCACGATCGCTTCATAGAACGCCTCGGCAAATCGCTCTGCCGTGCCGAAGATCGCGCCGATGCGCTCGGTGTACTTGGCGACGAATCCGGGCGACCCGCAGGGTTCATGGTCGTCAGCCACGCCATGAGATTCGTGTGGAGCCGCGTCTCGACTCGGACTCGACGGTCATTCGGCAGATCAGCGGTCAATTCCATAGATCCTCACGATGTCAGGGTGCTCCGCCGACACCGCCGGCCGTCACCGCGGTATTCCGGCACCGAGCAACTGATGCCTGGCCGCTGAGGTCGGCGATACCGAGTGACCTCGATGGACGGTGGCGGGGGCCAGATCGCGTGGGCTGCGGGTACTCGCTGGCCACGCCCGATCTCGGGCACTTCAAAGCGGAGTGCGCCAGAATGATGTGATGAGTTCGCATGATCACGTCGGGCACGGCCACGAGCAGGACCGTGGGATGCGCGGCTTCGTGCGCTACATGAAGATGTTGCCGAAGATGTGGAGATCTCCGGTCAGTCGCGAGGTGATTCGTGCCATCTCGCCACGGCCGGGTGAGTGTGTCGTCGATGTGGGTGCGGGTATGGGCCCGGCCACCGTGCTAGCGGCGAAGACTGGCGCCTCGGTGCTGGCGGTGGACCCGACGCGGTTCATGTGCCACATCCTCGCATTGCGCCGACTGGGTCAGCGCGGCCGTACCGACATCCGCGTGGCTGATGGCTCCGCTGAGTCCATTCCCGCCGACGATCACAGCGTCAACGCTGTGTGGACGGTGAACACCATGCACCACTGGATGGATCTGGATGCGGCGACCCACGAACTGGCGCGGGTGCTGCGACCGGGTGGGCGGCTCCTCCTGGTGGACGAGGACTTCGACGCGCCAACGCACCCCGCCTTTGCGCGCATGCAGAAGCGAAGGGCCCACCGAGATCGTCACTTCACCGAGATCGATCCTGCAGCCGTGGCAGCGAAGCTGATTGAGGCAGGGTTCGTCAGCGCTGAGGGTTCCACAGGCTCGATGGCCGACCGGCCCGTCAAGATCGTCCGCGCCGTCCGGTGACGACCAGTGATGCGCTGCTGTTCTTCCCACGGGACGATCGAATGTGGACAACGATCGGAGCCGTCACGGAAAATGGCTAGATTTCCTGATCAGAAAGCGCCATAATCATCTGATGGAAGCCGGAGTCCGAGAGCTACGAGATCACCTCAGCCACTACCTCAACGCTGTCCGCGATGGCCAAGAAGTGACAGTCACGGACCACGGCAAGGCGGTAGCCAGACTCGTTCCACTCGACCAACCTCGAACCCTCGATCGCCTCATCGCCGAGGGGCTCGTTACGCCGGCGCTCGTGATCAAGCGCCCACGAACGGCTCGACGCATCGTGTCCAGGGGCACTGTCAGCGATCTCGTGGCCGAACAACGTCAGTGATCGCCTACTTCGACACGTCGGCCATCGTTCCCCTGATCATCGACGAGCCGTCATCGACGATCTGCACACGGCTGTGGAACGACGCCGACAGAAGCATCAGCGTCCGGCTCCTCTATCTCGAGGCACGAGCCGCGCTGGCCAAGGCTTGGCGCATGGACCGCATCACCAGGCCACAACTCAGAGCAGCCATCGCCGAGCTCGAAGCAATCATCGCCGAAGTCGACCACATCGAGGTCACCGCCGAGTTAGCCCACACTGCGGGCGAACTCGCACAAACGCACGGGCTACATGGCTACGACGCCGTTCATCTCGCCGCAGCGTCGGCCGCAGCGCATACTGAGCTCGTGCTGGCGACCGGAGACACCGATCTCGCCCTAGCCGCGCGCTCAGTCGGAATCTCCGTCGCGTTCACGAACTGAGACCCTCGCACAGCTGCTCGCGCCGGATTTTGCCGATCGCGTGCTCTCGCTGGTCCTGATCAGTACCTCTCCTGCGACACCCGGCGACCGTGGGCTGCCACCGCCGATGGAGGAGTTCGGGCGCTTCGTGGCGACCGCCGAGGTTGATTGGTCGGACCCCGAGTCGGTGGTCGAGTATCTGGTCGGCTACTCCGGTGTCCTCAACGGGGGTCGGCGCGGCTTCGATGAGGCGGCTTCCCGAGAGTTCGTTCGCCGATAGGCCCCGAAGCTTCGATCTGATCGGACCGAACGAGATCCACCCAGCGTCGTTCTGCGCCCGGAGAGTGGTACGCGCGATCTGCGCGGTTGCGTTTCGCGACGAACGATGCGAAGCGGCAGACCTCGTCCCTGTCAGGGCATCTAGGGGTAGGAACTCAAGCGCGCATCCGTGCATGAGGATCGCCCGTTCGGGCACGAGCTCAGCGAGCATCATTAACCCCTCTCAAGGAGGTGTCGAGTCATGTCAGTGAACGAGTCAAACGCGGTGTCCTTGGTGTACCAGAGCGACAGGATGTCGTGCTGGGCGGCGACCGCGGTGATGATGCTCGGGTGGCGTGACCAGGTGTGTTACGCGGACGATCTAGAGGTGCGTGCGCGCTATGCCGATATGGGCGGGGACGGAACCGACCCAGCGGAGGACTTGCAGTTGGCACTTGGCCAGGGCATGGCGGTCGATCCCGCCGCTTGCCGACTCCCGGAGGGCTGGGCCGACCTACTCCGTCGGGGACCGCTGATGACCACGATTCCTGGGCACTACGTGATCCTCTCTTCAATCAACGGTGACGGCACGCCCGATGGGACGCAGGTCTACATCCTCGACCCCACCCGCGGCGAGCACTGGATGCCATACACCGAGTTCGAGCTCCTCTACGAAGCCGACCCGGCAAGCATCACGATGCAGTACTGACCGGCGCTTGCGTCCTGCCCGCAGTGGCAGCCGGGAGTTGCGGCCGACAGATAGCCTGGGCACGATGAACGGGTCGACCGACGGCGGGCAGTTGCCCGGTGCGATCGACGAAGGCGGCGAGGCACCGTGCTTCGCCCACCTGTTCGAGGATCCGACCACGACCGAGCCGCCACGCTCTCCGAGCGTTCACGAAGAGACGCTCACGGAGGCGATCCAGCGACTACGAGCGGACGGCTACAAGGCAGACCTCTCCGCAACCGAGGACGGACGCCTCCTGTGCAGATCGTGCGGCAAGACGTACGACCCGCTGTCGCTCCAGATCGACCACAGGGTCCGGTTCGAAGGCGACTCCAACCCCGACGACGAGGCCATCCTTCTGGCGGTCCGCGACCTGGACGGGTGCAAGGGCTTGTTCAGCGCCGCGTTCGGCCCGTCGGCGACGTCCGAAGAGGCAGCGGTGCTGCGCCGCCTGGCCCGATCGCCGTTGGCCTGAGCTCAGGCTCCGGTGGCGTGGTAGCCACCATCGACGTGGATGATCTCGCCGGTCGTCGCCGGGAACCAGTCGCTGAGCAGGACGATGCACGCCTTGGCGACCGCGGAAGAATCGGTGACGTCCCAACCAAGCGGCGCTCGGTCGTCCCAGACATCCTCGAACTTCTTGAAACCCGGGATGCTCTTGGCGGCCATGGTCTTGACCGGGCCGGCAGCGACCAGGTTCGAGCGGATCTTGCGGCTTCCCAGGGCAACCGCGAGATAACGGCTGATGCTTTCCAGTGCCGATTTCGAGACGCCCATCCAGTTGTACGCGGGCCAGGCAACGGTGTTGTCGAAGTCGAGCCCGACGAACGAGCCGCCGTTGGTCATGAGCGGGGCGAAAGCGTCGGCGAGTGCTTTCAAGGAGTACGCGCTGATGTGCAGAGCGACGGCGACATCTGACCACGTTGGTGCCATGAAGTCCTCGCCGAGGCAGGCCTCTGGTGCGAAACCGATCGCGTGCAGAACGCCGTCGACTCGGCCCCATTTGGTCGTGAGGGCGTCGCGCACACTGTCGAGATGCTCGGGCACCGTGACGTCGAGCTCGAACACATCGACCGGTTGCGGAAGTTTGCGGGCGACTCGCTCTGTGAGGCTGAGTGCGCGACCGGCGCCAGTCAGCACGATGCTGGCGCCTTCTTCTTGAGCGAGCGTGGCGACACCGAACGCCAACGAGGCATCGGTGAGGACGCCGGTGATCACGATGTTCTTTCCGTCGAGCAGACCCATGTCAGTGATCGTAGTCACGTCGGTTCGCTGACCTTGGGGGATGGGGCTGAGGGTGTGCAAGGCTGCGCCGATGCGAATTGGCATCATCGGTGGCACCGGTCCGGCGGGTCGTGCCCTGGCCGGCCGTCTGGCGTCCATCGGTTACCCAGTCGTCATCGGTTCGCGCTCCAAGTACCGGGCGATGGAGACGCGCGACACTCTCGTCGCCAAATGGCCTGACCTCGAATCGTTGCTCGCGTTCGGCGACAATCCGGCCGCGGCGGAATGTGACGTCGTCGTCATCGCCACGCCGTGGGATTCGGCAGCCACCACAGCGCAGGAAAATGCCGCAGCGTTGGCCGGCAAGGTGGTGGTCAGCATGGCCAACGCACTCGTGCGCGTGGGTCACGAGTTCCAACCGTTGGTCCCCCCTCGCGGCAGCGTTGCTGCGCATGTTCAAGCCGCAGTTCCCGGCTGCCGCGTAGTCGCCGCCTTCCATCACCTCCCGGCGACCGAGCTCGGCAACCTCGGGCAACCGATCGACAGCGACGTGTTGATCTGCGGCGACGATCCCGCGGCGGTCGAGACGATCAGCGAGATCGTCACCAAGATTCCCGGCTGCCGGCCGCTCGATGCCGGCGAGTTGTCGAACGCTACGGCCATCGAGGCGTTCACCGCTGTCCTTCTACAACTGAACGTGCGATACAAGACCCGCGTCGCTCCCAAGCTCACAGGAATTCGTTCCGACCCGAGGTCGTTGGAGTGACCATGCTCCTCTACGACACCGCTAAGCGCGCAGTCGTACCATTCGAGCCCGGTGAGCAGGTGTCGATGTACACGTGCGGCATCACCCCGTACGACGCCACCCACCTCGGCCACGCCTCGACGTTCATCGTGTACGACGTGCTTCAGCGCAGACTCATCGACAAGGGCCACACGGTGAAGTGCGTGCGAAACGTGACTGATGTCGACGATCCGCTGTTCGCCAAGGCGCGCCAACTCGGTGTTCACTACCTCGATCTGGCCGCCGGTGAGGAAGCCCGCTTCGAGCGCGACATGGAGGCGCTGAACGCTCTTCCCGTCTCGTCGTCGCCGCGTGCATCGTCCGCCATCCCCGACATTCGGGGATTCATCGGCATGGTGCTAGACCGCGGTCATGCCTATCAGGCCGGCGGAAGCGTGTACTTCGACGTCTCCAAGTTCCCCTCGTTCGGTTCGATCAGCAACTACTCGATGGAGGAGATGCTCGCCTTCGCCCGTGAACGTGGAGGCAACGTCGACGATCCACACAAGCGGCATCCGCTCGACTTCGTGCTCTGGCACCCGTCGGCCGCTGACGAGCCCAGCTGGGACACGATGTGGGGACCTGGCCGACCGGGCTGGCACATCGAGTGTTCAGCGCTGGCGCTTCGTGAGCTGGGCACCACCATCGATCTCCACGGGGGAGGAACAGATCTGATCTTTCCCCACCACGAATGCGAACGGGCACAGAGCGAGGCGGCAACGGGCGAACCGTTCGTGCGTCACTGGATGCACGTGGCGATGGTGTACATGGATGGCCACAAGATGTCGAAGAGCCTGGGCAACTTGGTCTTCGTCGACGCCTTGCGCCAGGAATGGGATCCTCGGGCCATTCGATTGGCGATCATCGAGCATCACTATCGTCGAGAGTGGGAATGGGACGACACCCTGATGCCCCGCAGTGCCGGGCGCCTGGCGCACTGGTGCGAGGCCGGAAGCGGCGATGCCGCCCTGGAGGACGTGCGTGCGGCCCTCGACGAGGACCTCGACACGCCGTATGCGTTGGCCGCAATCGATGCCGCTGCCGCCGCTGGTCATGGTGTCGGCGACGCTGCGGCGTTGCTGGGTATCGACATCTGACCGAGGCGACACACAGAGTTCATCGACAATTCGTCGTCGGGGAACCTGCCTTGGGATCAGCGTTCTATCATGGCCCCGTGAACATCGAGGGCGCCGGCAAAGCACAGCAGCGCGTGCGTCGGGTCGTTCGTCCGGTGGCGAAGAGGATATGGAAGTTCAACCTGGAGGGATTCGACCGTCTGCCGGACGACGGGCCCGCCATCCTTTGCCCCAACCATGTGAGCTTTCTCGACAGTGCGTTCCTGATGTTGCACGCTCCGCGAAACATCAGCTTCGTCGGCAAGTCCGAGTACATGGATTCGTGGAAGACCAAGTACCTCTTCCCCTTGATGGGGATGATTCCCATCGACAGAGGCGGCGGCAACAAGAGCCGGGCGGCCCTCGACACAGCCGAGGCTGTTTTACGTCGTGGTGAGCTGTTCGGGATCTTTCCCGAAGGAACGAGGAGTCGCGATGGAATCCTGCACAAGGGCCGCACGGGCGCGGCGCGAATCGCGTTGGAAGTCGGCTGCCCGATCTATCCGGTCGGGATGATCGGCACGCGCGAGATTCAGCCGCCCGACGCAAAGGTTCCGAAGTTGCGCGGCGAATGCACGATCAGGATCGGCCGGCCCATCAACGTCGAGCGCTACCGCGATCGCACTGACCGTCACCTGGTGTTGCGCCAGATCACGGACGAGTTGATGTTCGAGATACGCGAGCTGACCGGGCAGGACTACCGCAATGTGTACGCCGGCAAGACTGCAGAAACCGAGCCGACGGTCGTTGCCAAAGTCGCAAGCATGTCCGAGCAACGCGAGGAGCTGGTCGGCGCCGGCACCTAGCCGCGTCGACGGCTGGCGCTGCCGGGTAATGGCAGGCGACGAATGTTGATGCTCTCGTAGACTCGTGCGCCTATGGCCGATATCACGATCACACTGCCCGACGGTTCGCCACGCTCCCTTCCCCAGGGTGCCACCGCGACCACCGTGGCTGAATCGATCGGCTCACGCCTCGCCAAGGCAGCCGTCGCTGCCGTGGTCGACGGCGAAGAGTGGGATCTCGGTCGCGCTCTGCCCGACGGTGCAACCGTGGCCATCATCACCGGCGACAGCGAGGAGGGCCGGCACGTGCTGCGCCACTCGACGGCGCACGTCATGGCACAGGCCGTGATCCAGCTGTTCCCCGGCGCAAAGTTCTCGATCGGGCCTGCAATCGAAAATGGCTTCTACTACGACTTCGATCTGCCCGGCGGGCAGACGTTCAGCGACGACGATCTGGTTGCGATCGAAGCCAAGATGGCAGAGATCATCAAGGCGAATCAGTCATTCGTGCGTGATGAGTTGACTCCCGCAGATGCCCTGGAGCTCTTCGCCGACCAGCCGTACAAGCGCGAGATCATCGAGCGGGTGTCGACAGGTGCGGCCGACAGCGAGGACGCGGGGGAGATCGGCGGCGGCGAGACGATCAGCATCTACCGCAACACCGATGATTTCGTCGACCTGTGCCGGGGTCCACACGTGCCGTCGACCGGCAAGCTCGGCCACTACAAGCTGATGAAGGTCGCCGGCGCGTATTGGCGCGGCGACGAGAAGGGTCCGATGCTGCAGCGCATCTATGGCACGGCATGGGAGAGCAAGACCGCGCTCGCCGAGCACCTGCATCGTCTCGAAGAGGCAGAGAAGCGCGACCACCGCAAACTGGTGGTCGAGCTCGATCTGTTGAGCTTTCCTCACGAGCTGGGCGGCGGCTTGGCCGTGTGGCATCCCAAAGGTGCGACGGTTCGCAAGCTGATGGAGGACTACAGCCGACAGCGCCATGCAGACGGTGGCTACCAGTTCGTGTTCACGCCGCACTTGTCGAACGGCAACCTCTTTGCCACCTCGGGACACCTCGACTTCTACAAAGACGGCATGTACCCGCCGATGGAGATGGACAACGGCACGTACTACATGAAGCCGATGAACTGTCCGATGCACTGCCTGATCTTTCGCAGTCGCCAACGGAGCTACCGCGAGCTGCCGATGCGGCTGTATGAGCTCGGCACGGTCTATCGGTACGAGCGAGCCGGCACTCTGCATGGTCTGATGCGGATCCGCGGGTTCACGCAGGATGACAGCCACATCTTCTGCACTGAGGACCAGCTCCAAGATGAGATCGCCTCATTGCTCGACTTCGTGATGAGCGTTCTGCGAGCTTTCGGCTTCCAGGAGTTCACAGCGAATCTGTCGACGAAGGATCCCAACAAGTACGTGGGTGACGACGCGCTCTGGGACAAGACGACCGAAGCCCTACGTGCTGCCCTCGTCAAGTACGGCCTGCCCTACCAGGTCAAAGAGGGCGACGCTGCGTTCTACGGCCCGAAGATCGACATCGACGTACGGGACGCGATTGGGCGCACGTGGCAACTCAGCACGATCCAATGCGACTTCAACCATCCGGATCGGTTCCAACTCGAGTACGTCGGTGCGGACAACACACGTCACAGGCCGATCATGTTGCATCGCGCTCTGTTCGGGTCGATCGAACGCTTCTTCGGCGTGTTGCTCGAGCATTACGCGGGAGCATTCCCAACGTGGATGGCTCCCGTGCAAGCCCGCGTGCTTCCTGTTGCCGAGGCCCATCAGGCGCATGCCGCCAAGATCGCAGAGAGGCTGACCGCCGAGGGCTTCCGCGTCGACATCGTCGATGCCAACGATCAGCTCGGCAAGCGGATTCGTTCTGCGAAGCTCGAAAAGCTTCCCTACGTGCTGGTCGTCGGCGACGACGACGTTGCCGCGGGCACCGTCGGCGTCAACCCGCGTGGTGGCGATGTCGAGCGCGGTGTGCAGGTCCACGAGTTCATCGGTCGGCTGCACTCGGAGATTGACGCCCAGCTTTCGGTCGTCTAGGCACGCGGCACCGAGAGCATCAGATCGTCGTAGAGCAACGTGGCGTCGGAGCGGACTCCGCGCGCCTCGAACCACGTGCAGATGTTGTCGCAGTCACGCCGAAGGAAGGTGAAGCCCTGCGGGTTGCCGACGAGATCGATGGCCTGCGGAAGATCGATCAACACGAGTCTGCCTTCATGGACCAGCACGTTGTACGGCGACAAGTCGCCGTGCGTGTAGCCAGTATCGGCGAGGCGCCCGAGCGCATCGCGCATCTGCATGAACAACGCCGCCGCCTCATCGCCGGAGGGTCGCAGTTGAGCAAGGCGGGGCGCTGCAACACCCTGCGCATCTCCGATGAACTCCATCATCAGCTGTGTCCCGGACAGCTGGACGGGATAGGGGACCGCGGCGCCGGCTAGCCACAGACGCGAGAGCACAGCGAACTCCGCGGCCGCCCATTGCCCGGCGATCAGCTCTCGGCCGAACGTAGTGCGGGTGGCAATGGCGCGGTTCTCACGACTTCGGCGCAATCGTCGTCCTTCGAGATAGCCGGCATCGCGATGAAAAATGCGGTGCTGTGCATCGCGGTACTGCTTGGCGGCCAGCTCGATGGGGCGGCTGCAAATCGTCGTCGTCGAAGCGACGGCGTGTTCGTGTGGTCACGAGAACTCCTCGGTGCTCTTGGGCACCGATCCGTTCGGTGCCTAGGTGGTTGCGGGTGCGCGGAGGTCGAAGGCAATGGTGTTCATGACCTTCCCCCTCTCCGCGTCATCGACGCCTCTCTCGAACGGACGCAAATGATGGTAGCCGCGTCAAAACCCGTGGACGCGAGTAATTTCGCCACGTGGACACGTATGAGCGTTTGTGGAACGGGTGGCGGGCCGCCTACGTCGGTTCCACATCGGTGCACTCGACCGATGAGGTCAGCCTCTTCACAGCGCTTCTCGACTCGGGTCTCAGCGACGAGGAGTGCAACATCGTCCACCGGGGCCCTACCGTCTTCGCGATCCTGAACGCGTTCCCGTACGCGACGGGTCACACATTGGTGATGCCGTACCGTCAGGTCGCCGACCTCGAGGATCTCGAGCCCGAGGAGGCGAGCGAACTGTGGTCGACGGTCACCGACGCAGTACGCGCCGTCAAGGCCGCGTACCAGCCCGGAGGCGTCAACGTGGGCGTCAACCTCGGCCGTCCCGCAGGTGGCAGCGTCAGCGAGCACCTTCATGTGCACGTGGTGCCGCGTTGGATAGGCGACGGCAACTTCATGACTGCGATCGCAAACACCAGAACCTTGCCCGAGGCGCTTTCGGATACAGCAGCCAGGCTTCGGGCGGCGTGGCCCGGGTAGATTGGCAGCGCATGAGCGACACCGAAGACCTTCGCGACGCACTGCCTGACGATCTCAACGCTGGCGAATACGTTGGGCCGTATCAGTTCCCCGACAACAGCCGACGTCGTCGACCGGCGTATCTCTACTTCGGCATCGCCGTGCTCTGTGTGATCGTCTGGCTCCTTCGCCGTGGGCACGATCCGGTGTTGATCAACGGCGGCATGGTTTGGGCCGCAATCGTGCTCAGCGCAGTAGGGCTGCTGTCGTTCACGTCAGGGTGGAAGATGCACGTCGACGAGAAGCAGGCTCTGGTGGCCGCCCAAGGTGCCGTGGGATTCGCCGTCGGGCACGCCTCGGCACAGCAGGTGTGGCGGGGTTTGCGCAGCAGGCCGACATGGCGGGTGTTGGTGTACTCCGGCGAGAGCCCGCCTCGGCAACGCTCTCTCGTGTTGGTCGACGCCGTCGACGGGACAGTCGTCGAACATCTCACCGAGGACAACCCGGAAGACGACTGGCAAGACGACTAATCGTCGTCGTCACCTTCGGCGACCGCGGCAATTGCCCGCAACAGACGGCCGATATCGAGAGCGGTTGCGCGCAGAGCGTTCAATGTCGCATCGTCCCATCCGTCCGGGGGGACTGCTTCGATGGCGTCGGCGATGGCCTCGGGATCGGCGGCGGAGTGCATCAGCTTGGCGGCGATGCCGATCTGCTCGTTCAACTCGGCAACTATTCCAGCGGTCGCGCTCGGTGGACTGTCACCGAGTGCCTCGCGAAGTCGTCGCGGAATGGATCGCATGGTGATGGCGAGGTCGCGGGGCGATGAGCTGCTCATGCAAACATCGTGGCATCTGCGAGAGCCTGTGTCACGCAGGCCTCGGCCGTGTCGTTTCGACGGGTAAGCTGGGCGCCGATGTTCGACGGCAAGTTCCGTGCGCCCATCGATCGAGCCGTGAGGCCGATCGGAAACGGGTTGCGTAAGACTGGGCTCTCACCCGACCACCTGACCATCATCGGCCTCGTGGTTGCCGGTGGTGCCGCGGTGGCAATCGGGTTCGGCGAGCTCAGGCTCGGCTTGTTGCTCGTGATATTGGCCGCCCTGCCCGATCTCTTCGATGGTGCGTTGGCCAAGGCATCGAACGCTTCGAGCCAACGTGGCGCCTACTTCGATTCGGTTGTCGACCGGGTGACCGATGCGACCGTGTTCGGAGGTGTGGCCTGGTACCTCGCCTCGCATGATTCGGCACACATGGCGTTGCTCCCGTTCGCAGTCATGGCGCTCAGTTCAGTGATCTCCTATCAGCGCGCCAAGGCTGAGTCGCTTGGGCTCGATGCCAGGGGAGGGCTGATGGAACGTGCCGAGCGAATCATCGCCCTCTGCATCGGCTTGCTGTTCCCGATCCTTTTGATCCCGATGCTCTGGGTGATGCTGGTGCTGACGGCCGTCACGGCTGTCCAGCGGTTCGTAAAGGTATGGAAGCAGGCGGCGGTCGCTCCCGTGACTGCCGCTCGGATCGAGATGCGACGCAGTCGCAGGCAAACGCGGCGCGTCGTGCGCACAGAGCGGCGACACACACGCATCTCCCGACCCGGCCGTCGGACCTAGACGACACCCAGTTGTGATCTGAATCGTGGCAGACAGTGAGTTCTCCGACTTCCGCAAACGCCTGACGGGCGCTGCCACCGTCAACACCTACCGGCTCGGTTCGCTCGCGGCCAGACTGATGCCCGGCCCCATGGCAGCGGGTGCATCGGCTTCGATCGGGTTCGGCGCCAGCTTCGCAAACCCGGCGCGACGTCGGATGGTCGAACGACACTTGCAACGCGTCAATCCGAAGTTGCGCGGCGCGGGACTGAGAGTGGCCGTGCAACAGGCTTTCGACTACTACGCCCGTTACTACGTCGAAAGCTTCAGGTTGCCGTCGATGTCGAACGCGGCGGTCGCCAGGCCCTTCACGATCGAGGGCTGGGAGCAAGTCCTCGAGGGTTTGGAAGCAGGCAACGGTGTGATCCTTGCGCTGCCCCACCTCGGCGGATGGGAATGGGCAGGCCGATGGATGACCGATCAAGGCTTCAAGATGACGGTCGTCGTGGAAGCCCTCGACCCTCCGGAGCTCTTCGAGTGGTTTGCCGACCTGCGCAAGGACTTGGGGATGACGGTCGTGCCGACGGGTCCGAAGGCGGGCCCCGCTGTGCTCAAGGCGCTACGGGCCAACGAGACCGTGTGCCTGCTCTGCGACCGCGATCTCGAGCGGTCCGGCATCGATGTCGAGTTCTTCGGAGAGCGCACCACGCTTCCTGCCGGCCCGGCGACGCTGTCGCTTCGCACCGGCGCAGTGCTGCTACCGGTCGGCTGCTACTTCACGTCCAAGTACAACGGGCATCACGCGGTGGTACGTCCACCTGTGCCAACGGTGCGCCGAGGCGAAGGCCTACGCGAAGACGTGAGCAGAGTGACCCAAGCACTGGCGAGAGAGCTCGAGTTCCTGATCCGGCGCGCCCCGGAGCAATGGCATCTGTTCCAGCCAAACTGGCCCAGCGACCCCGGGTACTGAGCCGCTCAACTCCCACGTGGGATTCGCGAAGCACTGTCTTGGTTGACATGTGACATCGGCCTCGAAAAAAATCATTTACCCAGTGTCGACATGCGGAGTACGGTTCTGCCAACAGCGACACCCTGACCGCGAGCTAGGACGGGGCCCGAGTTCGGGCCTCGCGGTCGGGGTGTCCGCTAGCCGGTCAGTTGTCCGTCGAATCAGCGCGGCCGCGAGGCCTGTTCTGCGATGTCTGGTGAATCCCCGGGATCACCGAATGGGCGACGAAGAAACGGTCGGTGACTGTGACCTTGTGCCCTGTCGAGGATCTGTTTCTCCCGGAATACTGCGAACAGGGCCAGCCAGTGGTCACGTCAGCGCGAGGAGAGATGGTGGGATCCAGCACGAAAACAGCAGTCGACTCACGGGACAGGATCCAGCTGTCGCGTCGAGCACAGCGCTTCGAAGAGCGAAGGGTTCGTACGCGGCACCGCGTGTTCGCGGTGATCGGCAGCGTGGTGCTGGTTGCGACCGTGATCGTGGTCGTGGTGGCGAGCAGCGCTTCGAACGATGCGGCGACGACTCCATTCGCCGGATCGATCGTTGACGTGACGCTCGGGGATTACGTCATCCTCGGAAACCTGACCGCTCCCGCCGGAGCGGTGCGGCTGACGGCGATCAACGAGGGTGGGATCGTTCACAACGTCGGCGTTCGACGCGGACCCATCAGTGGAGACATGCAGCCTGGTAAGGGTTTCACGATCGATCTCGGTCAGCTCGCGCCGGGCACCTACCAGCTGTATTGCGATATCGTCGGCCACGTCGAAAAAGGCATGGTGGCCAACCTCGTCATCACGTAGTCACGCACCAGGCGTCTGCGCGAAACGCACTAAGCAACGCCGCGGGCCACGGACTTGACCGCCGGCCCAGGTGACACCGGCCGGGTCGGCAAGCTCGAACTCTGGGATCCGTTCCATCCACGTCTGCAGTGCGACCCGCAGCTCGAGGCGGGCGAGGTTGGATCCGGCGCAGCGGTGGATGCCTGCACCGAAGGCGACGTGACGGTTGTGCTCGCGGTCCAGGATGACCTCGTCCGGATTTTCGAACTGCCGCGGATCCCGATTGGCCGCGGGGAAGGACATCAGGACTCGATCACCCGCGTGCATGGGACAACCCTGGAACTCGGTGTCACGATCCACGATGCGCGCCATCGTGACTGGCGAGTACGCACGAAGCAGTTCCTCGATCGCCGTCGGCCACACCTCGGGATGTTCACGTAGCTGGCGACGATGCTCGGGATGTTGGGCGAGGTGCCACAGCGAAGATCCGATTGCCGACCACGTCGTGTCGATGCCTGCGACCAGCATGAGGTTGCAGACACCCATCACGTAGTCCTCCGAGACGAGCTCACCGTTCACACGCGTGTTGAGCAGGTCTGTGATGAGATCGTCCTCACGCGGGGTGGCCGTGCGGTCATCGAGCTGGCCTCGGAAGAAGCCGAGGATCTTCATCCGGTTCTGGAGCCTCACTTTCGGATCCATCAGTCCGATCTCGAGAACCCCGCGCACCCACGACGTGAACTCATCGGCCATCTCCAGCGGCACGCCGAGCATTGCGGCGATGACACGGACGGGGATCTGCTGCGCGTAGCCGGCTGCGGCATCTCCTTGTCCGGATTCGATGAAGCAATCGATCAACTGATGACACAGTACGCGGGTGCCGTCCTCGTACTTGGCGACGGCTTGGGGAGCGAACGTCGGCAGAATGGTTCGGCGATGCCAGTGGTGCTCCGGCGGATCCGATGTGATCGGTGGCGCAGCGACGCCCGCGTACGGTCCCTCGACCTGACCCGTGGGCGGCGGCACGACGATGATGTTGCGCGAGGTGAAGATGTCGTGTTCTTGCGCGGCGGCGACGATGTCGTCGTACCGCGTAGGCATCCACGACCCACCCCAACGATCGGTATGGGCGATCGGACACGATGATTCGCGGATGTCGCTCATGGCCGGATACGGGTCGCGGACGAAATCAGGGTCGAAGATGTCGTAGTCGGCGAGCCAGTCGGTCGGCGATTGATTGATGCCCATGGGGTTCAGCTCTCTTCGTCCAGCGTGATCGCTCGCTCTGGACAATTTGCTTCAGCACGGCGCGCCGACACCTCCAGGTCGGGTGGAACGGGATCGAGCAACACCACGGCGTTACCGTACTCGTCACTGCCGAAGACTTGCGGCGACGCGATCGCGCACATCTGATGACCGTGGCATCTGCTTCCGTCGACTGTCACTCGCATTGCGACTCCTCCCAGAGCCCACCCACTGTCGAGCAGACTACGGGCCGCGTCAGGTCGAGTAGGCAGCGAACAGTTCGCCAATGGCGACGGCCTGGCCTCCGGTGGTGGACGACATCACGGCGATCGGCAGTACGCCCAACGCGATCCAGTCGTCAAACCGGTCGCGGACTGCCTCGGGCGAGCCGCTGATCGTGCAGTCATCGATCCACGCATCGGTCATCAGATCCGCAATCCGCTCGCGATCTCCCGCCGCGACCGCCTCCTCGATGGCACCCATCTCTTCTTCGTAGCCTGCCTGCTTCCAATAGTTGCGGTAGTTCGGAAGGGTCACATACCCGACGAGGGTCCGGCGATGGATCGCACGCGCGGCATCGAGATCTGCGTCGATGACCGTCGGCACCATGTTCGCGAGGAAGAACCCTTGGCGACCGGCCGCCTCGACGCGTGCCAGCTGCATCGGCATGTACCGGCGCGACGCGTTGGCCCAGATCGCACCGTCGGCCTGCGACAGTGCGAGGTCAAGCATCTTGTCGCGCAGTGTCGCGAAGTAGATCGGTGGGAGTTGGCCCGCGGGCCGCGTCGCAGCTCGAATCGCTGCCACGTATTCGCCCATGTCGTGCAGCGGCTTGCCGGTGTTGATCCCCAGGCGGTTCATCGCCAGCTCGTGACTGACGCCGAGCC
Source organism: Ilumatobacteraceae bacterium (assembly GCA_031370825.1). Taxonomy (GTDB): domain Bacteria; phylum Actinomycetota; class Acidimicrobiia; order Acidimicrobiales; family Ilumatobacteraceae; genus JAENVT01. The sequence goes on along the minus strand of JANMRB010000131.1, from coordinate 8,308 downwards.
CCAGCCGGAAGCGTCCGCCGCTGACCTCGTGCAGGTGCCCCGCAGTGACGGCGACCTCGACGGGGTGACCGTGATAGATCGGCTGGATGCTGGTCCAGAAAGGGATCGTGCTGGTCACGTGCGCCAGCGATCCGCACATGGCGAGGTTGCCGTGAATCCCCGGGCTGGCCAGGCCTGCGAACCCGCGCCGCTCGGCCTCGGTGGCCAGTTCGAGGATAGTGTTGCGCTTCGTCGGGGTTCCGATCACCGACAGAGCTGGCATCGCGCGCGTCGCAGTCATCTTCTGGACCGTACAACCAGGTCGGGTAGCGTTCGTGGCCGTGGCCGAATCTGCAGTTTGGGGAGATGGGCTGCACCGCAATGGCAGGCTGCTGCGCGTGGCGATGGTCTGCCCGTACAGCCTGTCCGTGCCGGGTGGTGTGCAAGCGCAGGCAATGGGCCTGGCGCGTGAGTTGCGAAAGATGGGAATCGAGGTGCGCGTGCTCGCGCCCTGTGATGGGCCACCGCCGGCCACGTTCGTGACGCCGCTCGGAAACAGCCTTCCGACGTTCGCCAACGGTTCGATGGCGCCACTGGCGCCCGATGCATCGTGCTCGCTGCGCACGATGCGGGCATTGGGTGACGAACAGTTCGACGTGCTGCATCTTCACGAACCGTTCACCCCCGGCCCCACGCAGACGGCCATGTTGTTGCATCCGGCCCCCGTGCTGGCCACCTTCCATGCCGCCGGTGAGAGTGCCAGCTACAAGTACCTGCGACCGATGATCAAGCCCGCGGCCAACAACATCGCGCACGCGGTAGCGGTATCGAAGGATGCGGCAGAGTTGGTGCGGCGCTACATCGGCGGCAGTTACGAGATCCTCTACAACGGCGTCGAGCTCGATGCGTACCGATCCGCGCCTGCCCATCCGACCGACGGGCCCACGATCTTCTTCTGCGGCCGGCACGAGGAGCGCAAAGGCCTCGATGTTCTGCTCGAAGCGTTTCGTCAGCTGGGCCCCGAAGCTCGCCTGTGGGTGGGCAGCAGCGGGCCGGATACCGCCCGCCTTCACGCCCGGTTCTCCGGCGATCCGCGAATCGAGTGGTTGGGTCGAGTGACCGATGCGGACAAGATGGCAAGGCTGCGTGGTGCGGACGTGTTCTGCGCCCCGTCGCTGTACGGCGAGTCGTTCGGTGTCGTGCTGATCGAGGCGATGGCTGCGGAAACGGCGATCGTCGCCAGTGGCATCGACGGCTATCGCAACGTGGCAACCCATGACGTCGATGCCCTGTTGGTCGAGCCCGGCGACGTGGATGCGCTGACTTCAGCCCTCCGCCGCCTGCTCGCCGATGCAGATCTCGCTGCTCGTCTGCAAAAGGCCGGTGCCCAGCGCGCGGAGGATTTCTCCATGACGGCTCTGGCCAAGCACTACGCCGAGATCTACGTGCGACTGACGACAAATCGTCCCAAACGCGGTCGTCCGCCGACTCGGGAGTCCTTCTGGGACGGCTGGCGACGCCGTATGATGGCCGACTAGCGCGCCGGTTTGGCGCATCACCTTCTTGGAGATCTCATGCTTTGGATCATCTTGGCGATCATCGCCATCATCGTCATTTACCTCATCGTCGCCTACAACGGGCTGATCCGGCGGCGCAATCAAATCGAAAATGCGTGGTCACAGATCGACGTTCAGCTCAAGCGGCGCATCGACTTGATCCCCAACCTGGTCGAGACCGTCAAGGGATACGCCGCGCACGAGAAGGACACGCTCGACGCTGTCGTGCAGGCCCGCAACGCGGCCATCGCCGCACCTGCAACACCCGCAGGTCAGGCTCAGGCCGACAACCAGATCACGGGGGCGCTGCGCCAACTGTTCGCTCTCAGCGAGGCCTATCCGGATCTCAAGGCCAACCAGAACTTCCTGGCGTTACAGGAGGAGCTGACCGCGACCGAGGGCCGTGTTGCGTACTCTCGCCAGTTCTACAACGACTCGGTGCTCGGCTACAACAACAAGCTGCAGGCCTTCCCGACGGTGTTCTTTGCGAAGGCGCTGAAGTTCCAGCGCCGCGAGTACTTCGAGACCGATGAAGCTGCGCGCCAGGTGCCCAAGGTCGAGTTCTGAAGCGCAATGACGCCGACGCGGCGTCGCTCGTCCCTAGTCTCTCCATCGCCATCCAGTCCTCCCCCCGCATCGAGATCGTCTCATGTTCGAATTGATCAAGGCCAACAAGCGGCGCAGCGCGCTGTTGATCTTCGGTTTCGTCGTGCTGGTGTCGCTGGTCGGCGCGGCATTCGGAGTTCTCTTCAACGCAGGCCCGTGGGGCGCCGGGCTAGCGCTCGTCTTCTCCGGAGCCATGGCCTTCGCCTCGTATTGGAAGGCAGACGCGATCGCGCTGGCAGTCAGCCGCGCCAAGCCGGCTGATCCACAGCAGTACCAGCGACTGCACAACATCGTCGAGGGTCTTTGCATCGCCGCCGGGCTGCCGAAGCCGCGTGTGTACATCGTCGAGGATCCAGCGCCGAACGCCTTCGCCACTGGGCGTAGCCCGAAGCACGCAGCCATAGCGGTGACGACCGGCCTGCTCGAGAAGATGAATCGTGTCGAGCTGGAAGGCGTCATCGCTCACGAGCTGTCGCACATCCGCAACTACGACATTCTGGTTTCGACGTTGGCGGTCACCCTTGTCGGCTCGATCGCCCTTCTCACCAACATCGGCATGCGAATGATGTGGTGGAACGGCGGGCGGGTGCGACGCGAAGGTGACCGAAACGGCGGGAACCCTTTGGCGCTGATTGGTTTGGTGCTGCTGATTTTCGCCCCGATCATCGGCAAGTTGATGCAAGCGGCCGTCAGTCGTCGCCGAGAGACCCTGGCCGATGTCAGCGCCGTCCAGATGACGCGGTACCCACCGGGGTTGATCTCGGCACTCGAGAAGCTGCGCGACGACACAACCGTGACCCACTCTGCTACGACTGCGACCGCACATCTGTGGATCGAACAACCGATGTCGGGTGTCGGCGACCAAGGCAAGTTCGGATCGCTGAACCGCATGTTCGATACGCACCCCCCGCTCGAAGAGCGCATCGCATTGTTGAGGGAACTATGAAGTTCACAAAGTTTTTCGCCCTGCTGGCCGTCGCCCTACCCGCCGTTGCGTGCTCGGGCAGCGGCGCGTCCCAGGACGCGACGACAGTCGCCGGAACATCGCCTGCCACGACCGCGCCGGCATCGACCAGTGCGTCGACCGACGAATCGACGACATCGTCATCGTCGTCGTCGTCGACGAGCACCACAATCGCCGCGGAACCTGTGATGCCTCTCACGGGACTGCCGATCACGGATCCTGCGGTCGCCGCGCGCGTAGCTGTGGTCGTCAAGATCTCGAACGACCCCGGAGCACGACCCCAATCCGGCCTCGACAAGGCTGACGTCGTCTTCGAGGCATGGGGCGCCGGCCCGACTCGATTCGCGTCGGTGTTCCAGAGCAAGGACGCGCCCAACGTGGGACCGATCCGCTCGGCACGCACACAAGATGTGGACCTGGTCGGCTCGTTCAACGGCGCGGTGTTCGCCTGCTCCGGCGGCAACAAGGGTGCCATCGCTGCCATCCGCTCGTCCGACCTGCTGGTGCTGACCGAAGGCCAGGGCCCGGGATGGCGCCTCGACAAGAAACGGCACCGACCGCACGCGACGTTCAACGACACCGCATCGTTGCGCCTCAATGCAGATCCTGGTCGGGCAGGTCCGTCGCAGCAGTTCCAATACCGCAAAGCCGGCGTCGATGCAACGGGCCAGGCATCGTCAGGTTTCAAGTTGCACATCGAACAGGTGCGTGTCGAGTGGCAGTTCGACTCCGCATCGAACAGCTACTTGCGTTCGCAGGACGGACATCCGCACGTGCTCGCCGACGGCACACGCGTGAAGTTCGACAATGTCGTCGTGCTGTGGATCGATTACGGGCACAGCCCGGCCGACGTGCGCTCACCCGACGGCGGAACGATCGGCAGCGGCAAGGCAGTCGTGTTCACAAGTGGAAAGCAGATCCCCGCCAACTGGTCCAGGGCCGACAGGCTGAAGCCGATCAGCCTCACCACCGACGATGGCTCCCCGGTTCTGCTGAGCCCGGGTACAACCTGGTTCGAGCTCGCTAACACCGGTAAGGGCACTTTCCCGGGCACGGACGAGTTGGAAATCTCGCCCGCCTGACCGGCGACAACAGCCCTGGCCGGACGGCATGACCACTCATCGCCGGCACGCTCTGCTACACATGATCGATACAGACCCCCGCTCGAAGAGCGCTTTGCACTGCTGAGAGAACCTGTGAAATACACCAGAACAACAACGACATTCATGATTGCCGCGCTCGCTGTCACTGCGTGCAGTAGCAGCAGCAACAGTGACTCGACGGAGTTGACGACGGTGACGACCGCGTCGACGGTGCCGACAACCGTGGCGAAATCGACGACGTCGACGAGCAGTTCATCGACCACCGTGGCCGAGTCGACGACCACGTCGACGACGATCCCTGCGGACCCCGTCATGCCGTTGACCGGTTTGGCCATCGCAGACCCGGCTCTGGCTGCCCGTCCGGCCCTGGTTGTCAAGATCGACAACCATCCCGAGGCCCGACCGCAGAGTGGCCTGAACCAGGCCGACATCGTGTTCGAGGAGAACGTCGAGCACCTCACCCGTTTTGCAGCGGTGTTCCAGAGCACCGACCCGGATCCTGTTGGCCCGATTCGCAGTGGCCGCACCCAAGATGTCGAACTGCTCGGTTCGCTGAACAAGCCGATATTCGCGTGGAGCGGTGGAAATCCCGGTGTCACCGCTGCCATCAACGGTTCCGACTTCGTAGTGGCCAACGTGCAGAGCAACGCTCGCAAGGCCAGCCAGTCGTACCGCTCGCGTGATCGGGGCGTGCCCCACAACCTGTATGCCCAGGGCAGCGGGTTGTTCACCATCACACCGGCATTCGCCGGTCCGCCGCCACAACAGTTCTCGTATCTCAAGGCGGGCGCGGCACCAGTGGGCACCCCCTCGGGTGGAGTCGACGTGTCGATGGACGGCGTCAACGTCACCTGGAAGTACAGCGCCAAGTCGAACAGCTATCTGCGCTTCCAGTCCGGCAAGGCCCACAACGATGCCGCTCTCGGCCAGGTGGATTCTTCCAACGTCGTCGTCCTGGTCGTCGACTATCATCCCAGTTCGGTCGACACCAAGAGCCCCGAGGCACAGACGACGGGCACCGGCGAGGTGTACGCCTTCACTGCGGGCACGGTCGTACATGGCAAATGGACCCGCACCGACCGTCTGCTGCCCTACACCTTGACCGCCGACGACGGAACCAGGATCCTGCTGTCTCCTGGACGGACGTGGGTCGAACTGGCCCGAGTCGAGTCGACGACGCCGCTACCCGCCTAGATCAGGTCTACCTGGTGGTTAGAACACCAGGTATCGGGTCATTTGGTCCTTGGGTCACGGTTCCGACCGGCGATACGCTAGGGGCATGACTTCGAGCACCTCCTCGCCGCGCGCTACTGGTACGTACCCGGTCAAGCGCGGCCTCGCCGAGATGTTGAAAGGTGGCGTCATCATGGATGTCGTCACCGCTGAGCAGGCCAAGATCGCCGAGGACGCCGGCGCGTGCGCCGTAATGGCGCTCGAACGGGTGCCCGCCGACATCCGCCGCGACGGTGGCGTCGCACGAATGAGCGATCCGGAGATGATCGAGGCGATCAAGGCTGCAGTGACCATTCCGGTCATGGCAAAAGCGCGCATCGGTCACTTCGTCGAGGCACAGATCCTCGAGGCTCTCGGTGTCGACTACGTCGACGAGAGCGAGGTCCTCACACCAGCCGACGAGACGCATCACATCGACAAGTTCGCGTTCACCGTGCCGTTCGTCTGCGGAGCTACCAACCTCGGCGAGGCCCTGCGACGCATCAGCGAGGGCGCCTGCCTGATCCGTTCGAAGGGCGAAGCGGGCACGGGCAACATCGTCGAAGCCGTGCGTCACCTGCGCAACATCATCGGCGACATCCGCAAGGTCGGCCAGGCGGACTCAGCCGAGCTCTTCCAGTGGGCCAAGCAATTGCAGGCACCTCTGCCTCTGGTGCAAGAGATCGCCAAGACGTGTTGGCTGCCGGTCCCGTTGTTCTGCGCAGGCGGTATCGCCACTCCCGCAGATGCGGCATTGGCAATGCAGCTCGGTGCCGAAGCAGTCTTCGTCGGGTCGGGCATCTTCAAGAGCGATGATCCCGCTCCCCGGGCCAAGGCCATCGTCGAAGCCACGACTCATTTCCGCGACGCAGACATCCTTGCAAAGGTCAGCAGAGGCCTCGGCGCCCCTATGACCGGCATCGCGATGGATGAGATCAATCAGCGATACGCGGAGCGCGGCTGGTAACCATGGCCCAGGTGGGCGGGCCCGGTCGGCTCGTCGGTGTGCTGGCACTACAGGGCGCATTCGTGGCACATCAGCGCGCCCTCGAGGCGGCTGGAGCAACGACCCGCCAGGTGCGTCAACCCGATGATCTTGCCGGCATCGATGCACTTGTGATCCCCGGCGGCGAGAGCACGACGATGTCGCGCCTGTTGACGACTTCTGGGCTGTTCGACGACGTGAAGGCTCTTGTCAGCGATGGACTGCCTGTCTTCGGCACATGTGCCGGAATGATCCTGTTGGCCAATGAGGTCATCGATGGCCGGCCCGACCAAATCAGCTTCGGAGCCATCGACGTGTCGGTGCAACGCAATGGATACGGCCGGCAGGTGGACAGCTTCGAGAGCGATCTCGAGGTGGTCGGCTTTGAGGTGCCTTTTCACGCTGTGTTCATTCGCGCCCCGAAGGTTGTATCGATCGGGGCGAATGTCGAAGTCCTCGCGGAATACGATGGTGTCCCGGTCGTAGCTCGACAGGGTCGTGTGATGGTGGCATCGTTCCATCCGGAACTCACCGCCGACGCACGGCTGCACGCCAGATTTCTGCAGGAGGTATAGGCCATGTCTGGCCATTCGAAGTGGGCGACCATCAAGCACAAGAAGGGTGCGGTCGACAAGGCCCGCGGCAAGCTCTTCAACAAGATGGCCAGGCAACTGGAAGTCGCGGCGCGCGAGGGTGGCGGTGATCCGAGCTCCAATGCGACGTTGCGCACGGTCATGCTCAAGGCCAAGGCCGGGCAGATGACCAACGATGCGATCGATCGAGCCGTCAAGAGAGGTACCGGCGAAGACGACGGCCGAACCTACGAGGCGATCACGTACGAGGGATATGCGCCAGGTGGTGTCGCTCTCCTCATCGACGTGCTCACCGACAATCGCAACCGCACAGGGGCCGAGGTTCGCAACATCTTCTCCAAGTTGGGCGGATCGTTGGCCGAGCCAGGCGCGGTCGGTTGGCAGTTCACGCGACGCGGTGTGGTCATGGTGACCGGCGGCGACGAGGACGGCGTGATGATGGCGGCGCTCGAAGCGGGTGCGGAAGATGTCTCGATCGAAGGTGGCAGCTTCCGCGTCACGTGTGATCCATCGGCTGTCTATGACGTTCGCGATGCGCTGCACGCTGCCGGATTCGAGATCGAGTCCGCAGAGAGCACGATGGTCGCCAGCCTCTCCGTCGAGATCACCGACACCGACGATGCTCGCAAGATCCTGCGGATCATGGACGCGTTCGAGGACAACGACGACGTGCAAGACGTGTACAGCAACTTCGACATCAGCGACGAACTGATGGAAACGGTCGGCGCATGAGCGTGGGAGTCGGCGACAAAGCCCCGGACTTTGCCCTGCCTGCCACGGGTGGCTCGACAGTTGCCCTGTCCGACTTCGTCGGCAAGGCGGTCGTGCTGGTGTTCTACCCCGGCGACGACACGCCGGTGTGCACGAAGCAGTTGAACTCGTACAACCGTGATCTGGAAGAGTTCGACAACCTCAACGCCCAGGTGCTGGGCATCTCCGCGCAAGGCGTCGAGAGCCACGAGACGTTCTCCAGCAAGCACGGTCTGAAGTTCCCACTGTTGGCCGACACCGACAAGACAGTCGCCGGCTTGTACGGCACGCTCGGCCCGCTCGGCTTTCCACGGCGCAGCGTGTTCATCGTCGACGGCAACGGAGTCATCCGCTATGCCCATCGGGCGATTGCCGGATTGACCTATCGACCCGTCAACGAACTGGTCGAGGTGTTGAACTCGCTGCAGTGATCACCCGTCGCGAGTCGTGCGGGTACTACAGTACGAACCTGTGTTCGTTGCGCAGCGTGTGTTGGGGATCGATCCCGGGCTGACCCGTTGTGGGTACGCGGTGCTCGACAGCACCAGTCCCGGCACGGC
>JANMRB010000129.1:0-11536 GCA_031370825.1 Ilumatobacteraceae bacterium | reverse complement strand
CGTTCCGACCCGCCATTGGATCCCGCTTTCATCGGCGTCGGGCGGTGCGCCACCGATTTCAAGACCGGCGCCTACTCGTTCGCGACCATCAAACCCGGACCAGTCCCCCACCCGATAGGCGGGATGCAAGCGCCGCACGTCAGCCTGACCATCCAGGCCAGGGGCATGCTCAACCCCACGTTCACCCGCGTGTACTTCGACGATCAGGCGGCTGCAAACGCTTCGGATCCGGTGTTGCGATCAGTGCCCGACGGGCGTCGCTCGACGCTGATCGCCCAGCGCGTCGACACCGACACCTCCGTGCCGACGTACCGGTTCGACATCCGTTACCAGGGCGATGACGAGACCGTCTTCTTCGATGTCTGAGACAACCCTGTATCCCGGATTCTCGACGGAGCGCATGGACGCGATCTTCGCTCTCGCGGCGCGTGTTGGTGCCATGGCTGCAGTTGAAGCAGCTGTGGCGGCCGCGCAAGGTGGAGCCGGGCTCATCCCCACAGATGCCGCCGAAGCGATCGTTGTCGCGTGTCGTGAACCTGTCCGTGTCGAAATCCTGGCCGAAGGGTGGCAGGTCGGCACACCGGTCCTCGGTCTGCTCAACGCCCTCGAGTCGCGCCTTCCCGAAGGTGTCTCGCAATACTTGCACCGGGGTCTGACGACGCAGGATATCGTCGACACGGCGACCATGGTGCTGGCCCAGCACGCCCTGGATCATCTGTGCGATTCGGCGCAGGAGGCCGCTCGGTCACTGCGTGTGATCATCGATCGCTCCGGTGACGTGGCGACGCAGGCCCGCTCCTTTCTGCAGCCTGCCGACGTGACGACCGTGGGTTTCCGCACGGCCCGATGGCTGAACCAACTCGACCAGGTACGCAGCCGGATCGGATCGATCAGGCTTCCCGTGCAACTCGGTGGGTTGATCGGAGACCGCATGGGCATCACGGCGGACGTGGTGGACGCTGTTGCGGCGAACCTGAAACTCGAGTCGCGCTTGCCATGGCACACCGATCGAGCACCGATGATCGGAGTTGTCACATACGTCTCCGATTTTGCGCGATGGGCCGACAAGGTCGGCGGCGACATCGCTCAACTCGTGCAGCTCGGCGAGATCACGACGCGTGCGGGTGGATCATCCGCTGCTGCCGGTAAGCGCAACCCCATCGACGCGATGAGAGCCACCGCGGCTGCTGAGGCATGCCTGGGGATTGCCACGGTCATCACGCATGCCAAGGCGCACGAGCTCGAGCGTGGCTTCGGGAGCTGGCACGCGGAGTGGTTCGCACTCCCACTCATCTTCCAGACGGCTGCCGCGTCATTGGAGGCGATCGGTGCTGCACTCGCCTCGCTCGAGGTCGAGCCCTCGGCGCTCGTGGTGGCCGACGACCGCCGCGTCGCGGCGGAAGCGTTCGTCGCCGAAGTCCTGGAGCATTCACCGCCCTAACCTCTGCGCCATGACGTCGTTCGCAACCACGTCCAACGGAACCCAAATCGCCTACTTCGTCAGCGGCAGACCCTGGCGGCCCTCGTTGGTCCTCACGCACTCGTTGGGAAGTGACCACAACATGTGGGACCCGCAGGTGGAAGCGCTGAAGGATCAGTATTACATCCTCGCGATCGACAACCTCGGCCACGGCGAGAGCGAAGCCCCAACTGGCGACTACACGGTCACGGACTTCGCAGCGGGCGTGATTGCGGTTGCCGACGCGGCGGAGCGGGAACAGTTCCACTACTGCGGGCTCTCGGTCGGTGGGATCACGGGACTACACCTCGCCGCTCATCACGGTGACCGACTGCTGTCACTGACGCTGTCCAACACCGCGGCGAAGATCGGTTCGCCGGAGCTGTGGAACGAGCGCATCGACGCTGCGAAGACATCGGGCATGAGTGCTCTGGTCGACAGCGTCATCGCACGATGGTTCTCACCCGGTTTTGCCGAGCGAGAGCCGGACCGTTTCGGGCGAGCCCGGGCGACGCTGCTGGCGACGGACCCGGACGGTTACGCCGGCGTATGCGCCGCCCTTCGCGACGCTGATCTGCGCGACGTCGTCGGTTCGATCACGGTCCCCACACTCGTGATCGGCGGTGAGCACGACCAGGCGACGCCGATCGAGCAAGCCCGCTGGCTCCATGAGCAGATAGCCGGCAGCCGTCTGGTCGAGTTGAGCGCTGCTCATCTCAGCAACCTGGATCTTGAGGTGGAGTTCACCGCAGCCCTCGGTGGATTCTTGAGCGAAACAACCCCCTAGACCCGTCGCTAGAAACTACCCTCCGCAACCCGATCGATGCCCTGCGTGAGGAGCAGGTCCTCGTGGAGTTCCATCCACACGTCGTGATACGAGCCGCACATCACGCCGGTGAACATCCGCGCGTCCCCGGCTTCGAGTGCCGTCCGACTGCCGGTCAGGCGCGCCGCGTAGCCGTCGAACCGTCTGGCAACCTCGGCGAACGCATGACAGATCGGCTGCGCCTCGTCATCGAGTGTGCCGAGCCGCTTGATGCAGGCGTCGTCATACGCCTTGTCCGAGTGGTCGTTGGTCTCGCCGTTGCGCAACTGCCAGTCGGCGCACAGCGCCTTGAAGAGCTCGTTCATCTCCAGGAAGCGGTGGTACTTCGGGGACAGGCCCTCGCGGAAACCTGGCCGGCTGACGTCCTCCTCGAGGGCGACGATGTACGCCTCGCGGCCGGTCTGGGTGAGCTGCCACAGACCGCGAGCCTCGCGGAAGCTGGTCTGGCCTTCCTCCTGCATCTCCTGCAGGTGCGACATCACCTCTTCCTCCGGCAACCCTGCTAGCTCTGCAATGTTCTCGACCTTGACGAACCCCCTGATCCGGAGCGCGTGATGGACTCTGAAGCGAGGGTGAGAGTCATGTGCCATGCGTCGCACAATACTCACGACCTCCTCTACAGTCCGCCCCATGAGCCCGACCGATCCGCCTTTCCGAGCCGACCACGTCGGCAGCCTGTTGCGACCCAAGTCCGTGCTCGACGCACGCGAGCAGTTCGCTGCCGGCTCCATGACCGCCGCTGAGAAGCGCGCAGTCGAGGACGACGCCATTGCGAGTGCGGTGCGCAAGGTCGAGTCGTTGGGCATGCGCAGCATCACCGATGGCGAGTTCCGGCGGACGTGGTTCCACCTCGACTTTCTCGAGCAGCTGGCCGGGGTCGAGGTCAGCGGCGCCATTGCGGCCAGCTCCAACGCTGCCGAGACCGTGCACTTCACCCCGCCACGCTTGGCGGTGACAGGTCCGCTTCGCCACGTCCGCGACATCCAGGTCGACGACTTCCGATACTTGGCCAGCGTCACCACCAAGACCCCGAAGGTCTCGATCCCTTCACCCACCATGGTTCATTTTCGCGGCGGACGCGCAGCCATCGACATCGAGTCCTACCCGGATCTCGATGTGTTCTTCACCGACCTCGCGCAGAGCTATCGCGACGAGATCGCCGCTCTCTACGCAGCCGGATGCCGGTACATACAACTCGACGACACCAACCTCGCCTATCTGTGCGATCCGAAGATGCGTGCGGGCGCCGTCGAACGCGGTGACGACCCCGACGAGCTCCCCCGCACGTACGCGGCGCTCATCAACGATGCACTCGTGGGTCGTCCGGACGACCTGACGATCGGGATCCACTTGTGTCGTGGAAACTTCCGAAGCACGTGGTTCGCGGAGGGCGGATACGAGCCCGTGGCCGAAGTCTTGTTCGGCGATCTGGACGTCGACGCGTACTTCCTCGAATACGACGATGAGCGATCCGGTGACTTTGCCCCACTGCGATTCGTGCCGGGCAACAAGACCGTGGTGCTCGGGCTGATCAGCTCAAAGGTGGCCGAGATCGAGTCGATCGACGAGCTCGCGCAACGCGTCGACGAGGCTGCGAAGTACGTGCCGATGGAGCAACTGTGCCTCAGTCCGCAGTGCGGTTTCAGCAGCACCGTGCACGGCAACGACATCACCGAGGACGTGCAGTGGGCCAAGTTGCGCCTGACCGTCGACGCAGCGGACCGGATCTGGAGTTAGATCCGCTCGAGTTCGGCGCCGTCGAAGAGGCTGGTGATGCCGAAGTTGTCGATGTCTGCGCGCAGCTCGGCGGCCGTTGGCGATTCGAGGTCACCCGCCGCTGCCGCGGCCGCGGCTTCAAGGATCGTCGGCAGCAGAGACGCATCGCTGCTGGTGTTGAGGAACAGCTGCTCGTTGCCGAGCACGTACCGCACGGCCCGGCCGATCGCCTCGGGATCGGTCAGTGGCTCGTACCAGCTGAACTTGCCCTCGCGGCTGCCCGACCAGCGGCCGCGTGCGATCGATTTGATCGTTTGCACAGCGACGTCTCGTTGGGCGCACAACTCGATGAGCGCCTCGACGTCGGCGCGGTAGTCGGGGCGTTCGAGCAGCACGAAGTTGTACGGGAACAGCACTGAGTCGAAGTCGAAAGCGTGCAAGCTGCGCAGGTGCATGGACGGGATGCGCAGACCATGACCGGTGACACCGATGAACCTGACCAACCCCTCGTCTCGCGCTTTCGCTAGCGCCTCGACTGCGCCGTCGAGTGCGAATGCGACCTCCCATTCATCTGGTTCGACGAGGTTGTGCAGCTGAATGAGGTCGACGTGGTCGGTGCCGAGCCTCGACAGCGACTCCTCCAATTCTCTGCGCGCCCCCGGACCGGTGCGCTCACCCGTCTTGGTGGCAAGGAACACCTTGTCCCGATTGGTCGCCAACCACGGCGCGAGCCGCAGCTCGGAGTCGCCGTAGCTGCGCGCAGTGTCGATGTGGTTGACGGCATAGGACTCGAGCACGGCCAGCGTCGTATTTGCATGTTCCTGGCTCATCGATCCGAGGGCCGCCGCGCCGAATATCACGCGGGTGGACTCATGACCTGTCTGACCGAAGGGCTTGGTTTGCAGCATGCAAGAACAGTACCTATTCGACCCTGTGGCGGTCTACGTTCTCGTCTGGTGATCTCGCTTCCACTGAAGACCCCGAGGCTGCACATTCGCATGATGCGCGCACCGGATGTCGATCAGCTCGTGAACTACCGCAATCAACCAGATGTCGCCCGCTTCCAGGACTGGGTCATGCCGTTCACCGTCGAGTTGGGGAGTCGCTTGATCGACGGACAGGCAACGCTCGATGGCCCTACGAACGATGCGTGGGTGCAACTCGCTGTCGAGCTGGGAGGAACAACGATCGGGGATGTCGCGATTGAGGTGCGCGACGGCGGAAGGCAAGCGATGATCGGATACTCGATCACCACCGACGCGCAAGGCCACGGATACGCCACCGAGGCTGTCGGTGCGGTCGTCGATGCACTGTTCGACCAAGCGGACCTGCACCGGATCGTCGCCTCGATCGATCCCGAAAACCGCGCGTCCAGGCGGGTGCTCGAAAAGCTCGGATTTCGATTCGAGGGTCGGTCGCCGAGTTCGGTGCTTGTACGTGGAACGTGGGTCGACGACGACCACTTTGCTCTGCTGGCGAGCGCGCACGTCCGCCGTCAGCCAGGCCCGCGCTCGAACCTGAAGTCGTTCGGCAGTTGCGGAAGCGACCCGAGCCATTCCCAGAATTTGTCGATCTGAGGACCCAGATCCTCGATGTCGCCGGAGTTGTCGATGACGAAATCGGCATCTCGCAAGCGTTCTTCGCGGCTGGCCTGGTGTGCGATCCGTGCCATCGCGTCGCCCTCGGTGAACCCGCGCGATGACACCAGACGGTCGAGCTGTTTCTCGACCGGGACGTCCACGACGATCTTCGCCTGTATCGCGTCATGCCGATTCTCGGTGAGCAGTGGGATGTCGAGCACGACGATCCGGTCGCTGGGCGCGAGGCGATCAACACGTCGGGCGATTTCGGCACGAACAGCAGGATGGACGATTGCATTGAGGTCTGAAAGCGCGTCTGCGTCTGCGAACACGATGTCTGCCAACTTTGCCCGGAGCAACACGCCGTTGTCATCGACGACGTCTCGACCGAAGCGCCGCGCGATCTCTTCCACCACGACCGATCCCGGTAGTTGCACCTCGCGTGTGATCAGGTCAGCGTCAACGATTTCCGCACCCCGCGCGGCGAGCATCGCGCTAACGGTCGACTTTCCCGAACCGATACCACCAGTGAGCCCCACCAGGATCATCCGCGCAATGTACAGCGCACGGGCTCAACCGGCCTGCTCTCGGTATCATCTCGTGAGATGGGAGAAGAAGTTGACCAGCGTGTACGCGGCAACGATCCTCCCCATCGCGATCAGATGTCGCTGAGCTGGCCACTGGTCGAGCGCAGAAGGGTGCACGCTTCTCCGCCGGGCGGTGTCGAGCGCCGCGCCTCACGACCGGCTTCCGCCCCTCCGACTCCCAGTCTCACGGCGGCGCCGCTGTGGCCCTTTCGCCTAGCCGCGCTGGCGGGGGCACTCGCGCGCGCGAGACCCGATCTCACTTGGGACAACTGGAAGCTGATCGCCGCATGCGTGATCGTCGGCGTGTACGCGATCGTGACATGTCTGCGGCCGGTGCCGTACCGAGACGACGCCAAGGTTCGAATCCGCATCATCGCCGAGCAGGCCCTGCACTCGATCGTCGTGTTGGCGACCGGCGCCTGGGCATCGCCGTTCGCATTGTGCCTCATCCCATCGGGAATGCTCGCCGGGTTCGCCGCCGGCGGGTTTTTCAGTGCGCAACTCGGTGTGGCCGCGATTGCCGCTGTCACCGCGAAGCACGCCAACGAGATCGGCATCCCCGAGGGGCTCCGCGACGGTCTGCTGTGGACCGGCCTGCTCGGCCTGGTCGCCTTCACCAGTGGCCTCACACATCGCGCCGGTCTCGAAGCCGCACGGCAGCAACAACTCGCACTCGACCGGGTCAGCCGGCTTGCCGAGGCCAACTCATTGCTGTTCTCGCTGCAACGTGTCGCCCAGACGCTGCCCGCATCGCTCGACCTTGACGATGTCCTGGACTCGACCGTTCAACGAATGCAGGCGATGGTCCGCCACGACGCGCTCTCCGTTTTCCTGGTCAACGCAACCGATCGCGCGGTGGAGCCAATCCGTGCCCTCGGCTTCACTCCCCCGTCGTCGTTCCAACTCGATCGCCTCCCCGAAGGACTGCGCTCGGCGATGGATTCGCCACGCACCGTCCGCATCGACGATCTGAGTTTTCGTGGCGGTGTGTCGGCCTCGGCGCGTAGCGGCCTCTATGGAGCGCTCCGCGCCCGCGGCGCACTCGTCGGTCTCATCGCTGTCGAGGCCGACCAACCGGACTCGTTCGGTCAGCAGCAAACTGAGATCGTCCACGGTTTGACGGAGCCGTTCGGCATCGCAATCGACAACGCCCGCATGTTCGGTCGCATCCGCACGCTCGCAGCCGACGAAGAGCGATCGCGCATCGCCCGCGATCTCCACGACCACATCGGCTCCTCGTTGGCCATGATCGGCTATGAGGTGGATCGGGCCAGTTCCATCGCAGCGGATGGTGGCGAGATCGTCCCCGTGCTCGAAGACCTGCGAAGGCAGGTGACCGCGGTTGTCTCGGATGTGCGCGACACGTTGTTCGATCTGCGCACCGAGGTCACAGACACGTACGATCTGGCCAGCATCGTCCGCGATTTCTTGACGAGGGTGCAACACCGAACCGGCATACACACTGACCACGAAGTGCGAATTGCCGGCCGCCTTCCGTTGATGCAGGAACGCGAGCTGTGGCAGATCGCCCGCGAAGCAATCACCAACGTAGAGCGCCACTCGCAGGCCAAGAACCTCACCGTGACGGTCAACGAAACCACGACAAGTGCATCGATCTCGGTCCGCGACGATGGAGTCGGGCTCGGCGTGCACACCAGTCGGGCGGACAGTTATGGCATCATTGGCATGCGCGAGCGTGCGGCCCGAATCGGAGCCGAGCTCTCAATCCGCCCATCGGTGCGTGGTGGCACGGAGATTCAAGTGCATCTTCGCTCTGACGACAGGAGGCAACGTTGGGACTCTCGGTAATCCTGGTCGATGACCACACCATGCTGCGGCAAGGCATTCGCCGCGCGCTCGAAAGCGAGGGCATCAAGGTAGTCGCCGAGGCCAGTGATGGCGCGACAGCCATCCGCCTTGCCCTCGAACACAAGCCTGACGTCGTGCTGATGGACGTCTCGATGCCCGGGATGGACGGCGTCGAGGCCGCTCGCCGGTTGGTCGAGGCCGATGGCCGGCAACGTGTTGTCATGCTGACCATGCACATTGACCGCGACGTGATCGATCGAGCCATTCGTGCAGGTGCCGTTGGCTACCTGACCAAGGATTCGTCGATCAGCGAAGTGATCCTCGCCATCCAACTCGCAGCCAACGGCGACCGTCCGATGTCACCACGACTCGCCGCCGCCATGCTCGACGAGGCCCGTCGTGAAGACGCACTCATATCTGTCCGTGAGGAAGAGGTTCTGCAGTTGGTAGCCGACGGGTATGGCACCAATGAGATCGCCGAGCGTCTCTACATCAGCGGCAAGACCGTCAAGAACCACCTTGCGTCGATCTACGAGAAGTTGAACGCCCGTGACCGCACCCAGGCCGTGCTGATGGCTGTCAAGATGGGCATCGTCAAACTGACGTAACGCGCCTTGACTCAGGCGTCGCTTGGTTGAGCCGGCGCCGCGTCGGCCGCTGAGGCCTCGGCCTCGTCAGAAACTGCGACTTCCTCGGCGACCACCGGAGCCTCGGCTGTAGCGGGCGCATCGGCTGGTGCCGGTGCTGCAGCCGCCGCGGCTGCCGCAACCGATGCTGCTTCGACAGCGGCCTCTGCCTCGCCCGGTGTCGCGTCGGGGTTGTTCTCGTAGTACTCGGCCCATGCAGCTTCGCGCTCGGCGTCGTCGCCACCGGCGGTCCAGTTGCCGTGCTCGTCGATCTCGAAGTGCTGGCGGTACTCCTCGGCCAGTTCGCCACCCTCGGCAGCCTGCTTGATCGACAAGCTGATGCGGCGACGGGCGAGGTCGAGATCGATGATCTTGACCCACAGCTCCTCGCCGGGGGTGACGACCTGCTCGGGCGCCTCGACGTGATGGGTGCTCATCTCGGAGATGTGCACGAGACCCTCGATGCCATCGCCGACCTGAACGAACCCGCCGAACGGGACCAGCTTGGTGACACGGCCGTAGACCAGCTGACCCACCTCGTGGGTGCTGGCGAACTCCTGCCACGGATCCTGCTGGGTTGCCTTCAGCGACAAGCTGATGCGCTCGCGCTCGAAATCGACGTCGAGGACCTGAACGGTGACCGCATCGCCGACGGCGACGACCGCACCGGGATGATCGACGTGCTTCCACGACAGCTCGCTGACGTGGATGAGACCATCCATCCCGCCGAGATCGACGAACGCACCGAAGCTGACAACGCTGGAAACGACACCCTCGCGGATCTCGCCGGGCTTGAGGTTGGTCAGGAAGGTGTCGCGCGACTCCTTCTGAGTCTCTTCCAGGAAGGCACGGCGGCTGAGGACGACGTTGTTGCGGTTCTTGTCGAGCTCGATGATCTTGGCCTGCACGGTCTTGCCGATGTACGGAGCAAGATCGCGGACACGACGCAGCTCGACCAGCGATGCGGGAAGGAAGCCACGCAGACCGATGTCGACGATGAGACCGCCCTTGACGACCTCGATCACCGGACCCTCGACCATGCCGTCGGCTTCCTTGATCTTTTCGATCGTGCCCCATGCCCGCTCGTACTGGGCACGCTTCTTGGACAGCAGCAGCCGGCCTTCTTTGTCTTCCTTCTGCAGGACAAGTGCTTCGATCTTCTCGCCGAGCTTGACGATCTCGTGCGGGTTGACGTCGTTACGAATGCTCAACTCGCGGGCGAGGATGACGCCTTCACTCTTGTAGCCGATGTCGAGGAGCACCTCGTCCTTGTCGATCTTGACGACGGAGCCGAACACCAGCTGACCGTCTTCAACTTCGACCATCGTGCCTTCGATGGCATCTGCGAAGGACATGCCAAGGTCGTCTTCGGTGACTTGGCGGGGCTGGTAGTTCCCTTCTTCGTCGAAGGTGCCCATGGCACCGCTGGCTACGGAGAAGGTCGAGGTATCGGACAAAGGACAATCGCTTTCGTAGAGACATGCAAGAATGGCCCGGCGAATTCCGGACCGGTAGAGGTTACCAGCGCCGATTGCGGCCTCCATTAGTCACGCCGGGCGATCACCAAGAATTCCGGAGTCTCGATGGCCGGTGGTGTGCGCTTGTATGCGCCGGGTTCGACGCTCCAGATGTCGACGACGTCGAGGTCTGCCCCAGCACGGCACCGTTCTCGTCATCTGCCGTCATCAACCCGAACGCTCCCTCGCACAGGCAGATCGCCGCATCGAAGTCCTCCTTGAACGGCAGTTGACGGGCATCGAGCACTCGGTCCCCCGGTTTCAGTGACAATGCATCGACGACGAAATCGACCTCTTGCGAAGTGCCTTTTGTGAACGAATACCTCAGATACGCGGATCCGAGATGGTCCGCGATGGGCTCAAACCAATGCTGGTGGTCCTCAATCGCCTCCGCTTCGCTTTGGCTCTTCGGACCTTGCGGCTCGTCGCTGGCGCTCCGTCGCCGCGCGCCTTCGTTCGGCTGCATGTCAGCCCTTGGCGCTGGCCCAGCTTTGGCCCCAGGAGACGTTGACTTCCAGGGGTACGTCGAGCTCGGCTGCATGGCGCATGATGTCGATCACGATCGGACCGACCATTTCGCGCTCGGCGTCGGGCACCTCGACCAGGACCTCGTCGTGCACCTGGAGGATCAGACGGCTCTCGACGTTGGATTCCGACAGCGCAGCATGAATTCGGACCAGAGCGACTTTGAAGATGTCGGCGGCGAGGCCCTGAATTCCCGCGTTCATGGCCTGTCGCTCCCCCGCCTGGCGGATCCGGAAGTTGGAGTTGGACAGTTCCGGAATAGGCCGGCGTCGGCCGAAGAGCGTCTCGGTGTATCCACGCATGCGAGCTTCGATGACCGTGCGATCCATGTAGGCCTTCACATTGGGAAAGGCCTCGAAGTAGGCATCGAGGATCACAGCGGCATCTGCCGTGGGAATTCCCAACCGCTGGCCGAGGCCGTACGACTCCATTCCATACGCCAAGCCGTAGCTGACCATCTTGGCCTTGGACCGTTGCTCCAACGTGACCTCCGCCGGTGCAACGCCGAAGACCCGCGCCGCTGTTGCATTGTGGATGTCTGTACCGCTGCGGAACGCCTCGATCAGACCCGGGTCTGCGGCGAGATGGGCAATGCAGCGCAACTCGATCTGGTTGTAGTCGGCGACGAGGAGCACGTTGCCCGGCCCGGGGATGAATGCCTTGCGGAACTGACGGCCCTCGTCACTGCGCACAGGGATGTTGTGGAGGTTCGGCTGATCACTGCTCAGCCGACCGGTGCGGGCCACGGTTTGGTTGAACGTGGCGTGAATCCGGCCGTCAGCCGTGACCTCGGCCATCAGTCCAGTGCCGTACGTGCCGCGCAGCTTCTCCATCTCGCGGTACTGCATCAACGGATCGATGAACTCGGGCCACTCGTCGCGCAGCCTCAGC
>JANMRB010000109.1:0-4684 GCA_031370825.1 Ilumatobacteraceae bacterium | reverse complement strand
ATCCAGACGGGTGAGCGGCAGGACCCGTTCGACCAGTGACCGGGGCATCCCTACGCCACTATGGGCATCCCTACCTGCGTGGTCGCTTTCGGACCGATGGTTAATCTTGGTTGGATCTTCGAATCGACGTCGCTCGCGAGTCGCCAGATCCGGGTCTCGTCTTTGAAGTCCCGACTCGTCATGACAGACCGCGCGTCGTCGACCAGGGGTTTCTCGGGGACGACTTCGCCATGCCGCGAAATCCCTAGTATCCCTAGAACTGTCCGGACAGAGCGACATGAACCGTCACCGACGCTTGCGAATCCGCTGCTCAGAGGCATCGAGCCTCACCGATCGGCACCCAAGAAACCCGGGACCGTGAACCACACGATCTTCGAAGGCACGTCTGAGATCCAACAGCTGGTGATCGCTCGGGCCATATCTGGCCTACGTATCGAGTAGATCGACCTCTCTGGTCGGATGCTGCCGATCGCTCTTATCGTCATCGAGAGCCGTGAGCGAGCTATCTCGGTCACCGGGCAGAACCGCCGCGACTACAACACCTGATCGAGGCTCGACATGCCGGAGAACTCTCGCGCGGGTTCGATACGACTGGGTCTTGAAGTCCGATCCGCTCGTCTGGCTGGCCGACGCTGTCGCCGGTTCCGTCCTTGCGGCAGAACGCGGCGACATGTCCTGGCTCGATCGCCTCGGGCAGCTCACGCGTATCCAGATCGTTCGCATGCCCCCCGAGCGCGCATGAGCCCCGGCTCCCACAATCGCCGTCACCCTCCCGAACGCGCTTAGATACTTACCCCTCGACGTCCCGGCGAGTCGGGCATGGGGCCTCGGTTCGATCAGTGAGGCGACGCCCGCCAAGCCCAACGGTCGTCGGCGATGCTGCGGCACCGGGCCAAGCGCGAGCTCTTCGAGAGGTTGCGTTTGTGTCGTTTGTGGTTGATAATGGACGCATGAGTGCGACCAAGGCCGAGGTGTTCGATCTGGAGGAACGCGATCGTCGTTTGGTCGCATCGCTCGACTCCGAGCAGTCGTCGGTGAGCGTTCGGGTGGGAGACGAGACGGTCGTGCTTCCCGAGAACGCGAACCGGGCAGTGCGGTCGCTACTGCGCGATCTCGCGACCGGAGTACCGGTGCACGTCATCCCGGCCGACGCGGAACTGACGACGCAGCAGGCGGCCGATCTGCTCGGACTGTCGCGAACATACGTCGTTCGACTGATCGACCAGGGTTCGTTGCGAGCTCACATGGCCGGCACTCATCGTCGACTACTGGCGAGCGACGTGCTGGCCTACCGCGCGCGTCGAACGGCCAAGCTCGCCGCTCTGGGGGAGTTGACCGAGGCCGATGAGGAACTCGGGCTGCGCTACTGACCGTGGCTCCGGTCTACGTCCTGGATGCCTGCGTCCTCTACCCAGTCGTCGTTCGCGATCTACTGCTGACGTTGGCAGCCCTTGACGCCTTGGAGGCGCGCTGGACGGAGGCGATCCTTGACGAGATGACGCGTAACGTGCACGCCGACCGCCCCGACATCGACCCAGCAAAGTTCGACGCAAGCTTGGTCGGCGCCATGCGGCGGGCGTTCCCAGCCGCGTCGGTCGAGGGGTACGAGCACCTCATCGACCGGATGGACAACCACGCGAAGGACCGGCACGTCGCGGCGGCAGCTGTCCAGGTCGGCGCGTCGGCGGTCGTCACCTACAACGTTCGCGACTTCGACAGCGTGTTGCTTCGGCAACTTGGCATCGCCGTCGTCACTCCGCCGCAACTGGTCGGACAACTCGTCGATGACGAGCCCAGCGTGGTGGCCCTCGCATTGCATGCGATGGCGGCGCGCAAGAAGCGACCGCCGATGTCGCCTGCGGATGTCGTCGCGGCGATCGTGCGCCAGCAAGGCTTCGGAGCACTCGAAGATTTGCTACAGGTTCTGATCGATTGACGCGGGCGAGACCACGACGAGGGCATCCCTACAGACCATCTTCGCGTTAGGGACGTCGCAAACTCGAAGTCGGGTGAGCCACACGATCTTCGAAGGCACCGGTGAGATCCAACAGCTGGTGATCGCAAGAGCTATCAGTGGGATGCGAGTTGAGTAGAGCTGTCGAGGAGCTGATCTCGTTCGAATAGCGATCTCCATCATTCCGGGTCGATATCCATAGCGACCGTCGAGTTTGGCAGCGCGCAACCCACTGACCACGCGCGCTCACGATCGCCGACCTTTTCCTTGTCGCCGGAAGCCGGGCCGAACTCGATTGGTCGGCTTTGCGGGTCCGGGCGGTATCGCTCGCCGTTCGATCAGGACAGTTTCCCCAGCGCCGGTCGCGGGTACAGGTCAACTATGACATCTCACCCTCACCAGGCCAGTTCGGACGAAGCCGATCCCGAGAAGCAGAGCACTCCCGCAGGGGTAGTGCGGGACCTCGAAGAGGAGGCCGAAGAAACTGGAGCATCGACCGAGCCGTCGCCCCCGAAGGGGCAGCCACCAGCCCCCTGGTTGTAGTTCGCCGGAATCTGACCGACCTGCTTTGACGTGGCCGGTGCACCGCTCTGGAAGGGGATCACCGGTGCGGCCGACGGAGTCGCAGATCCGTCGCCGCCAGCCGGTGTCATGATGACCTGCGTGGCCGTGATGGTCGTTCCGTTGGTCGTTCCCAGTACGAGGATGCTTTGTCCTGTCGTAATGGCATTCGCCGAGGTCGACTTCGTCCCGTTTTGGTATGTCGTGGAGGACACCTCGTCAACGGTCACCGTCTGACCCGCTGATGTCGTCATCGTGAAGCTCGACGTGGACACGCTGTCGACCGTGCCGGATGCTCCACCTGTGGCCGGTCCAGACCGAGCGTTGGATGCCCCGCCGCCGGATCCGCTACCGTCGGCGACGCCGCCAGCGGGCACGGGGTTTGCTGCCGTTGTCGAGCGGGGCGTGACGAGGACGACAGAGAGTCCGATCACCGCACACGCCAGCGCAGCGGACACCACGATCCATCGACGGCTTCTGTTCGCCAGCAATCGCCGAACGGGGCGACCGGAGAGGATCTCGTGGGGGCTTGTCGGTCCGTAGTCGCTCATGATGGCGCTCCTGTTGCTTCGCTAGATATGCCGAAAGGCACCCACCGTTCCTGTGGGATCCCTGTGTGCCAGGTGTGAAGGTGTTGAGGATTTCGAGAAGATTTCCCGCGCCGATGGCTCACTCGGTAGCGGCGACGTCGACTCAGCCAGTTCCTCACCCGCTCGTGACGGTGGTAGAACTGGCCACTGGAACGCGTTGCGAAACCAAAGGAGCAACCATGGGATTCCTGGACAAGGCCAAGGAGAAGGCGGGCCATCTGGCCGGACAGGCCAAGGACAAGATCGAGGACGTCAAAGAGAAGCGCAAGGTTGACGATCTGCTCGATGACCTCGGTCGGATCGTGTATCGGCAACGCACCGAGCGCGGCGAGCCTGGTGATGAGGACGAGATCGGTCGCCTGGTGAGTGAGCTGCGCACG
The DNA here is from genome assembly GCA_031370825.1 of Ilumatobacteraceae bacterium. GTDB lineage: Bacteria > Actinomycetota > Acidimicrobiia > Acidimicrobiales > Ilumatobacteraceae > JAENVT01. The sequence goes on along the minus strand of JANMRB010000109.1, from coordinate 1,199 downwards.
CTCGAATCGGATGGAGCCGACATTGTTGCGCCGGTGTCAGCGCCTGTCGAGGAGCAGCAGCCACCGCCAGCGCCCCCAGCGCCGTCGGTCACACGGCCCGAGTAGCCGCAGTGATAACCGGCGAACCAATGACGACTGCGACCGAGTCCGTTTCCGGCTGGCTGAGCGATTTCCAGGCGGCCCTGGACCGAGGAGACATCGAGGGCGCGGCGGCGATGTTCGCCGACGAGTCCTACTGGCGCGATCTGGTGTCGTTCACCTGGAACATCAAGACGCTCGATGGCCGGCAGGGGATCGCGGACATGCTCCGCTCTCAACTCGAGGACGTGCAGCCGAGCGGCTTCGCCCTGGTGGGCGGGGCCAACGAGGCCGACGGGATCACCGACGGCTGGTTCAACTTCGAGACCGCACGCGCCCGCGGTCATGGCCACATCCGGCTCAAAGGGAACGAGTGCTGGACGCTGCTGACAACGATGGTCGAGCTCAAGGGTTACGAGGAGAAGCGCCTCACCGCACGACCCAAGGGGGTCGAGCATGGCGCCGTCAAGGGTCGCCGGTCGTGGTTGGAGCGAAAGGACGCGGCTGAGTCCTCGCTCGGCTACGACGACCAGCCGTACTGCGTGATCGTCGGCGGCGGTCAGGGCGGTATTGCCCTCGGCGCTCGACTCAAGCAGCTCGACGTGCCGACGATCATCCTCGAGAAGAACTCGCGTCCGGGTGACTCGTGGCGCCGGCGCTACAAGGCCCTGTGCCTGCACGACCCCGTGTGGTACGACCACCTGCCGTATGTCAAGTTCCCCGAGAACTGGCCCGTGTTCTCGCCGAAGGACAAGATCGCCGACTGGTTGGAGGCGTACACCAAGGTAATGGAGCTCAACTACTGGGGCGCCAGCGAGGCCACCCACGCCCAATACGACGAGGATGCGGGAGAATGGACCGTCGACGTGCTGCGCCACCGCGGCGACGGCACCGACGAGCAGGTGGTGCTCAAGCCGAAGCAGCTGGTGATGGCGACGGGCATGTCAGGCATGCCCAACGTCCCCGAGATCCCCGGCGCTGAGACGTTCATGGGCGAGATCCATCACTCCAGCACGCACCAGGACAGCGCAACCTACGCCGGTCGCAACTGCATCGTGCTCGGGTCGAACAACTCGGCCCACGACATCTGCGCCGCTCTGTGGGAGAACGGCGCTGACGTC
>JANMRB010000107.1:0-4647 GCA_031370825.1 Ilumatobacteraceae bacterium | reverse complement strand
TTTTGCGTGGACGCGCGACGGTTCGTCGCGTGCAGTCGCGGTGCTTCTGCTGCACGGGCTGTCGGGAATTTCCAGCGGCTACGACGAGGTCGTGGACGACCTCGGAGCCAGTGCTGATGTATTCCGTCTCGATCTTCGCGGGCATGGTCGCAGCGACCACGCACCAGGTACATATTCGGTTCCGTTCTATACGGAAGACGTGATCGCCTTCATCGAGGAAGTGATCACCAAACCTGTGGTGCTCGTCGGTCATTCGCTCGGTGGCGTGATCACACACAACATCACGGCGACGCGTCCTGACCTCGTGCTGTCGGCGTTGTGCGAGGACCCGCCGTTGTACTTCTGCGACCAGAGCTTGTTCGAGCAGAGCATCATGGCCGGCGTGTTCCCCATCCTCGAGGCCACGATGCGTAGCGCGCAAGCAGAGAGCAAACCACGCGAGTTCTACGAGTCGATGGTCGGCGATGCCGTGATGCCGTGGGGACGAGCCGGCGATCATATGAGTGCGCGCTCCATGCAGAGTCGCGTCGACTCGTTGATGCTCGGTGATCCTGATGTGTGGTTGCCCGCTATCCATGGCGGCGCGCTGAGCGGGTACGACCCCGACGCACGCATCACCAGACCGATGATCATCCTGCAGGCGGATCCGCGCATGGGTCCCGCGCTTTTCCCCGATCACGCGGCGCGCCAACACGCCGTCAACTCCGAGATCGACATCAGGTTGATCGAAGGCGCGCCTCACGGAATTCACTCGTTCCTCGGCTCACGCGAGAGATACGTCCAAGCGGTTCGTGACATCATCAAGCAAGCGTGTTGAGGAAGGCGAGCAAGGCTGTTGAGACGGGTTCCGGGGCATCCCATTCCAGGAGATGACCTGCGCCCGCGATCACGTTGGCGCCGCCCCACGCGGCTGCATTGGTGACCGGGTTGATCTCGTCGAGGTCGCCCCACAACGTGAGTCGCGGCGCGGTGATCCGGTGGAGTCGCTTGGCCGTACCTCGATCGCCGAGTGGCCACAAGATGTTGGCCGCTGCGACATCACTGAGGTAGCTGGCAACAGGCGCCTCTTCAGGACCGAGGTAGGCGAATCGTTTGACGAAGGCCTCGGGAACATCCTTGGCGAACAAGTGGGCCATTCGCTCCCCCGCGGGCGTGCCGTAGATGTTGAAACCGGGGTTCGCCGCGTCGGCGATGCCGAACGGTGCCAGCAAGGCCACGCCCGTGACCATCTCCGGCCGCAACGCTGCGAGCTCTGCGGCGAACAACCCGCCTACGGAAGCGCCGACGACCGGGCACGGCAATGCGTCAGTGGCATCGATCGAATCCCAAAACGTCGTGATCCAGTCGAGGTACTCGTCTCGGGGCTGGAAGCCGGGCACGCCGTCGAACCCTGGAACCGATGGGACGATGATCTCCCAGCCGGCCTCCTCGACTGCGCGCATGGCCGGTGAGACCTCTGCGTGGCCGGCGATGCCGAAGAGGTACACAAGCCGTTTGGGCACGCGTTCAGCGGGCATTTTGTGGCCACCACGGATCGGGGTATTCGGAGAACAGCGTTCGGAGGCCAGGAGCAACCTTCTCGCCGAACATGTTCGTGTTGTAACGAGTCAACTCATCGCTCATGTTGCCGAACTGCAGCATCGCGCAGAGGTGCCCGATGCGGAGTTCCCGCGCTGCCTCTTCGAGCTGCTCTCGGACCGTGTCCGGACCGCCGATCACGACGTATCCGTTGTCGACCATCTCGTCCCAGGTGAGATCGTGCTTGGCCTGTTTGTTGCGGGCCACTTGGCGGATCTGCGACTTGTACCGGGCACGCACCGATGCCTCCGTGACATAGCCGGGCGCATCCGTGAAGCCGGGGTAGACGTGCAGCGACCGGTTGAAGAAGTACTCGGCTGGCTCGCGGTACAACTTGTACGCCTCCGCGTCGGTGTCGGCGACGCCGATGAACTGCGTGACCGCCAAACGATGCGGGTTGTCGTCTCTGCCGTGCGCTTCGACGCGTCGCCAGTACGCGTTGACGGTCTCGCGAACCATCTTGTACCCGTAATAGGTCAGAGCTCCGTAGACGAAGTCGTTCTCGGCGCAGAAGTCCCACGTCTCGACCGAGCCGCCGCCGGGAATCCACACGGGTGGGTGCGGCTGTTGCCATGGCCGCGGGACCGGGTTGACGTAACGCTGTTGGTTGAACCGGCCGTTGAAGGCAAACGGCTCCGTCGCCTGCCACGCCTTCATGATCAGTTCGATGCCCTCGTAGTAGCGAGGGCGCAGCGTGCCCGGGTTCATGCCGTAGGAGTGGGTCGTGTCCATCGCCGTCCCCACAGGGAAGCCGGCGATCAACCGGCCGCGTGAGAACAGATCGAGCATCGCGAACTCTTCGGCGACGCGGATCGGCGGGTTGTACAAGGCGACCGAATTCCCAAGAACGGTGATGGCAGCTTGCGATGTGCGGTTGGCGAGAATTGCAGCGATCAAGTTCGGTGACGGCATCATCCCGTAGCCGTTGTTGTGATGTTCGTTGACGCAGATCCCGTCGAAGCCGCAGTCCTCGGCATAGACGAGTTGATCGATGTAGGTGTCGTACGTCTCGGCCATGACATCGCGATCGAACAGGGCCGGATCGATGTCGACCCACACGCTGCGGTGCTTGGTGTTGAAGTCGTCCGGCAACTTCGGATACGGCATCAAGTGGAACCACATCATCTTCACCCAACCGATTGTCACAAAGGGTGCCGATGAAGTCCACGACCTGCTGAGACACGGATCATGTCGCGGTTGGTCATGATGGCGGCCGCGGATGGTACGGTCGGATCGATGGATCTGCGACGGTTGACCTACTTCGTCACGGTCGCCGAGGAGCAGCATTTCGGGCGCGCAGCGGCTCGGTTGCACATGACGACTCCCCCGCTCTCGCAGCGAATCCGAGAGCTCGAAGATGAGCTCGGCGTGAAGTTGTTCGAGCGCTCGACCCGACAGGTGCACCTGACGCCCGCAGGGTCGCGCCTCCTGCCCGAGGCGCGCACGACGTTGCGCGCCGCCGAGCGGTTGACGACGCTCGCCGACACGTTGCGGCGCGCTGCTGACTCGACCAATCAGCCATTGACACTCGCTTACTGCCACGGCAGCGAGCACGCTGCGTTGGAGGCAGCGCGCAAGTTTCACGAAAAGCATCCACAGATAGCCCTCCACCCTTCGGCATTGACGTCGTTGCGCATCTTCAAGGATCTGCGCGATGGCCGACTGACGGTCGGGCTCGTCCACCCACCCGTCCCCTATGCGGACAAGTTGGCCTCGCAGTTGCTCGCCCGTGTTGCGTTCGATCACGTTGCCGTGCCTCAGAATCACCCCCTGGCTCAGCAGCCGGTTGTCGAAGCAACCGATCTCGATGGGCAACCGGTTCTACTCGTCGAACGCGAGGAAGCACCGACGTATCACGACGCCACGCTGGCCTACTGCGCCGCGCTCGACGTACGTCCGGCCTGGGTCATGCACCCCGCAACTCAGGTCGAACGAATGCTCGACATGGTCGCGGTGGGTTCCGGGATCGGTTGGCTCAATGCGTGGCAAGCTGCGCACGTGAGCCGAGATGGTGTCGCGATCCGCCCGTTGCGACCCGTGGAGCGATTCGACGAGTTCTACCTCGTGTGGCGCGTGGACGACGATTCGAAGCCGGTCCGAGAGTTCGTCGACATCGCCATGGAGGCGTGCAAGACATGACCCCGAAAGTCAACGGTCGGCTCGTGGGCAAGGTGTGCGCCATCACTGGCGCGACCGGCATCGCCGAGGCCGCTGCAGAACGCTTCGCCGCTGAGGGCGCGCGGCTCTTCGTGGTTGCATTGCGCGAAGAGGACTGTCGCGCACTTGCTGATCGCATCGGGTCGAGCACCGAGCTGACCTGGGTGGCTGCCGATCTCACCGACGAGGCGGAAACGGAGCGGGCGTTTGTCCGCTGCGTGGAGGCTTTCGGCCGACTCGATTCGCTGCTTGCGTGTGCCGGCGGCAGCGGTCGACCGTTCGGCGACGGGCCGTTGCATTCCACGTCGCTGCAATCGTGGAACACGACTGTCGCGTTGAACCTCAACACCGCGTTCCTCAGTTCCCGCGAAGCGGTCAAGATCATGCTCGAGCAACCCACCGGTGGTTCGATCGTCTTCGTGTCGTCGGTTGCTGCGACCAATCCCGTCGCCGGAGCCTTCAACACCCTTGGCTACGCCGCCGCCAAAGGTGGGATCAACTCGCTCACGCTCAACGGAGCGTGCCAGTACGGCAAAGCCGGCATCCGCTTCAACGCGATCCTGCCGGCGCTCACCCTGACCCCGATGGCCAAGCGCGCCGCGTCGGATCCGGAGACGCTCGACATCGTCAAGGTGCGCATGCCCGTGTCCGGCGGCGGACCACTGTCGGCCGACGACCACGCCCAGGCGGCGCTGTTCCTGTGCAGCGACGAGTCGAAGCACATCACCGGGCAACTCATCCGCGTCGACGGTGGATGGGGCGTCAACTAATGGGCCACGCTCCTTCCGAATCGTCAGTGACGAAACTGCTGTCGACGCCCGCTGTGAGTCCGATATTCACGTGACCGCGACACCGGACTCACACCGGCACCAGCACTACAGACCCAGGCGGCGTCGGACCTCTGCGGCGGCG
>JANMRB010000102.1:0-5986 GCA_031370825.1 Ilumatobacteraceae bacterium | reverse complement strand
TGCACCTCGACGCACTCGGCGTGAAGTTGACCAAGCTCACCGACGAGCAAGCCGAATACCTAGGCGTCGAACCGTCAGGCCCCTTCAAACCCGCCCACTACCGCTACTAGTTACGTGGTCGGGACTGGTCTCCGCTTCGCTTCGACTGCTCCTCCGTGCGGCTCGTCGCTGGTGCTTCCCTCGCCGCCTCGACCACGTTTAGCTAAGCGGTCGACAACTCGGGCGCATCTCGCTTCGGGAGATCGAGCATCGGGATGAGCACGTGGATCATGGGGCCGATGCCGAGCATGAACGCCAGGGTGCCGACGCCGATGTGACCACCGAGCGCGATGCCGATCGCCATCACGACGGCTTCGAGAACGGTTCTGGTGACACGCACGGAGTAGCCGCGCGCCGCGAGACCCACCATGATCCCGTCGCGGGGCCCGGTGCCTAGGCCGGCGCCGATGTAGAGACCGGAGCCAACGGCGATCACCATGACGGCCCCGACGACGTAGGCGAGACGCGGGACCAATCGGTCCGTTGACGGAAGGTGATCACCGATCAAGTTGACGACGAGGCCGATCTCGACCGCGTTCAGGATGGTTCCGATGCCCGGCCGTTGGCGAAGCGGGATCCACAGCAGCAGCAACAGGAACCCGACGATCCCGATGACCCATCCCAACGACAGACCGGTGTGGCGCGACACCCCTTGATGAAAGACGTCCCAAGGTGCAAGACCGAGGTGCGCTGTGACGAACATGCTGATGCCGAGACCGAAGCAGGCCAGCCCCACCGCGCAGCGAGTCAGTCGCTGAACCGGGCGGTCGGGACACAGACGCTGCAGCACGACCGTGACCCTACCGAGAGCCCTGTAACACCCTCCTGGTAGTGATTGCACCATGTTGCTCTCCAGACGTTGTGCCGCCTGCGGCTGTGACGGTGAGGTCCTGTGCCACCGTTGCCGTTTCTCGCTCGCGTCGGTTCATCCGCTGCGCAGCCCGGATGGCATCCGCGCCGCGTTCGCGTTCGAGGGCACGCCGCGTGAGTTGATCGTCGCGCTCAAGTTTCGGCATCGGCGGTCCGCCGCCGGCGTGCTGGCCGCTCACATGGTGCGTCGGCTGCAGTTCGCGGACATCGATCTCGTCACGTGGGCGCCAACCAGTGCCAGCAGGGTCCGGCGACGCGGCTACGACCAGGCCGAGGCGATAGCCCGCGCCGTTGCCCGCCAACTCGGTGTTCCGTGCCGCCGGCTCTTGTACCGCGCCCATGGCACGCCACAGACCGGCAAATCCCGTTCCGAGCGTCTCGTCGGTCCCGCATTTCGCGCCCGTCAGCCCCGGCACGGTCTGGCGGTCTTGGTGGTCGACGATGTCGTCACCACTGGCGCGACGCTGCGAACCGCCGCCGACGCACTGCGTTCCGCCGGTGTGGATCGAGTCGAGTTGGCCGCTGCGGCCAGCACCCAGCACCCGTCTGCGAGGCGTGGAAGGTGACGTGTTGCCAAGGTCGGGTTGCCAAGGTCGGCGCCGCACCCGCCGGTAGGATGTCTACCCGCATGGGCATCCTCGATCGCATCCTCCGAGCTGGTGAAGGCAAGAAGCTGAAGGCCCTTGAGGGCCTGGTTCCCGATATCAACGCACACTCAGCGGCGATGAGCGCGCTCAGCGACGAAGCGTTGCGCGCAAAGACCAACGAGTTCCGTGGCCGGATCGACCGCGGCGAGACCCTCGATGATCTGCTGATCGAGTCGTTCGCTGTCGTGCGCGAGGCCGCGTCGCGGGTGATCGGGCAGCGCCACTTCGACGTGCAGTTGATGGGTGGCGCCGCGCTGCACTTCGGCTGGGTCGCCGAGATGAAGACAGGTGAGGGCAAGACGCTGGTCAGCACGATGCCGGCGTATCTCAACGGTCTCGGCGGCAAGGGTGTTCACCTCATCACCGTCAACGACTACCTCGCCCGCTTCCACGCCGAGTGGATGGGTCGGATACACAAATGGTTGGGTCTCGATGTCGGGCTCATCATCCCGGGCTTCAAAGAGCATCCGGCCGAGAAGCGGGCCAACTACGCGTGCGACATCACGTACGGCACCAACAACGAGTTCGGCTTCGACTATCTCCGCGACAACATGGCCACGACGCTGGCCGACAAGGTTCAGCGTGGCCACAGCTTCGCCATCGTCGACGAGGTCGACTCCATCCTGATCGACGAGGCCCGAACACCACTGATCATCAGCGGACGTGTCGCCGATGCGGCGAAGCTGTACTACCGGTTCGCCTCGATCGTGCGCTCTCTGAAGCGCGACGTCGACTACGAGGTCGAAGAAGACAAGCGCGTCGTCGTGCCGCTCGAAGAGGGCATCGAAAAGGTCGAGCAGGCACTCAGCATCGAGAACCTTTACGACGAGGTTCAGCAGAACCTCGTGCACCAGCTCTCTGTGGCGTTGAAGGCCAAGGAGCTGTACAAGCGCGACAAGGACTACATCATCCAAGGCGGCGAAGTGAAGATCGTCGACGAGTTCACCGGCAGGGTGCTCGACGGTCGCCGCTGGAGCGAAGGCATCCACCAGGCCGTCGAGGCCAAAGAGGGTGTGAAGATCAAGGAAGAGAATCAGACCCTCGCCACGATCACCCTGCAGAACTACTTCCGCATGTACGACAAGTTGGCGGGCATGACCGGTACTGCCGCCACCGAGGCCGCAGAGCTGATGGGCACGTACCAACTGGCCGTCGTGCCGATCCCAACCGACCAGACCGTGATTCGAAACGATCAGGCGGATCTGATCTACAAGGGTGAACAGTCCAAGTTCGGCGCGGTCGTCGACGACATCTCGGAGAAGTACGACCGAGGTCAGCCGGTGCTGGTCGGCACGATCAGCGTCGAGAAGAGCGAGTACCTGTCGCAACTCTTGAACAAGCGCGGCGTGCCCCATGAGGTGCTCAACGCCAAGCAGCACACCCGTGAGGCCATGATCGTGACCCAGGCTGGCCGCCTCAACTCCGTCACCGTCGCCACCAACATGGCCGGCCGCGGTGTCGACATCATTCTCGGGGGCAACCCTGAGGGTCTCGCTCGGCACGAGGTGATCAAGGAGGGCCACGATCCCGACGTGTTGGTCGACGACTTCGCACTTCCGTTGCCGCTCGACGAGATGCCCGACGAGTTCAAGGAGTCGCGAACTGCTGCCCTTGCCCGGTACGACCAGCTGCTCGCCAAGTTCAAGGACGATTGCAAGATCGAGGGCGACAAGGTTCGTTCCCTCGGTGGTCTGTACGTCTTGGGAACGGAGCGCCACGAGAGCAGGCGAATCGACAACCAGTTGCGTGGGCGTTCTGGCCGTCAGGGTGATCCTGGTGAAAGCCGTTTCTACCTGAGCCTCGACGATGAGTTGATGCGCCTCTTCGCGACCGGTGCCTTGTCGTGGGTCATGGGTCGTGCCCTGCCCGACGACGAGGCCATCGAGGCCAAGATGGTCACCAAGGCCATCGAGCGGGCCCAGACCACCGTGGAGCAGCGCAACGGCGAGATCCGCAAGAACGTGCTGAAGTACGACGAAGTCATGAACGAGCAGCGCAAGGTCATCTACCGGCGCCGCGACCAGATCCTGGATGGCGCCGACCTCAAGACGGCGGCCATGGAGTACTTGGCCGAAGCGGTCAACTCCCTCATCGAGACCCATTGCGCCAGCGTCGCCACAGACGAGTGGGATCTCGGCGGCCTGGTGTTGGAACTGAAGACGTTCTGGCCGAGCGACATCACCGAGCGGCAGCTCGAGGACTGTCACGAGACCGACGAGATGTACGACCTCGTCATGTCCGATGCATCGGCGTACTACGAGAAGCGCGAGACCGAACTGACACCGCCGGTCATGCGCGATGTCGAGCGCCAGGTCATGCTGCGCATCATCGACCAGCGGTGGCGCGAGCACCTCGAAGAGATGGACTACCTGCAGGAGGGCATCAACCTCCGTGCGGTGGGTCAGAAAGATCCGCTCGTCGAGTGGCAGCGCGAGGGCTACGAGATGTTCGGAAGCCTGATGAAGGGCATCGCCCAGGACTTCGTCAAGTACGTCATGCACGTCCAGGTGGTGCGCAACGATGCGCCTGCGCTCACGGTGCAGAACGTGCAGCAGACATCGAGCGAGACCGTTCAGCCCGGTGGCTTCGCCGCTGCAGCGCAGGCGGCGGCCGCGTCAGGCGAGATCGACCCGGAGGTTGCCGCTCAGGCCGCTCCCGCCCCGGCGAAGCAACAGACGATCGTCAAGGACGAATGGTCGAAGACCCCCCGCAACGCCCCGTGTCCGTGCGGCAGTGGCAAGAAGTTCAAAATGTGTCATGGCGCAAGCACGGGCGTGTGATCCGCCCGCCTCATGCGTGATTACTCGGATGATCTGAAAGAGCTGAGCCGCCGTCTCGGCGAGGCACACGGCTATCTCAAGATCGACTCCAACAGGGCGCGCCTGGTCGAGCTGGAGCAAGAGGTTGGCCGACCCGACCTGTGGGACGACCAGGACGAGGCCAAGCGGATCAACACCGAGTACGCCAACGTCAAGACTGACATCGATCAGTTCGATCAACTCGCGGGCGTACTCGAAGACGCCGAGGTGTTGCACGAGTTGGCCCGCGAGGTCGACGACGCCTCTCAGGAGCCGGAGCTCGATGCCGCAGTTGCGTCGATCACCAAGCAACTCGATCAGCTCGATCTGCGCAGCCTGTTCACCGGCGAGCACGACGAGGCTGACTGCATCGTGCAGATCAATGCCAAAGATGGTGGCGTCGATGCTCAGGACTGGGCCGAGATCCTGTTGCGGATGTATGGCCGATGGTCAGAACGACGCGGCTTCGGCTACGAGATCGATGGCATCAGCGAAGGTGCAGAGGCCGGGATCATGTCGGCGGAGTTCACGTTGACGGGGCGATATGCATACGGCCTGATGACGGCGGAGCGGGGAACGCATCGCCTCGTGCGGATCAGCCCGTTCGACAATCAGGGCCGTCGCCAAACCAGCTTCGCAGCCGTTCAGGTGTGGCCGGTGATGGATGCACTCGATCTCGAGGTCAACGACGCCGACGTGCGCATGGAGGTCTTCCGGGCCAGCGGAGCTGGCGGCCAGCACGTCAACAAGACATCGTCGGCCGTTCGCCTGATCCACGAGCCGACTGGTCTCGTCGCGTCCTCGCAAGAGGAGCGCAGCCAGCTGCAGAACCGTGAGAAGGCGATGAAACGGCTGCGCACGATGATCGCCGCCAAGATCGAAGAGGAGCGCGAGGCCGAGCTCGACAGCATCGCCGGGCAACAGGCCCAGGTCGGGTGGGGCAGCCAGATCCGCTCGTACGTCGTGCAGCCTTACCAGATGGTGAAAGACCTGCGTACCGAGGTTGAATCGAGCAACGTCACAGCCGTTCTCGATGGTGATCTCGACGAGTTCATGGAGGGCTATCTGCGATGGCGACGGCGAGAAGCGCAATGAGGGCGTTAATGTTCCACGAGTTCCGGGCGGAGCGGCGGTTGCACCGACAGTTCCTGGAGAAGCGCGCATGATCCGACTCGAAAATGTCACGAAGAGCTACTCGACCGAGGTCGTCGCGCTCCGTGATGCCAGTTTCGACGTTGCCAAGGCCGAGTTCGTCTTCCTCGTCGGTCCCTCGGGCTCCGGCAAGAGCACGTTGCTGCGGATGATGAACCGCCAAGAGAGCCCGGAGAAGGGCTCGGTCTGGGTTGCCGGGCGAAACATCAACGAGATGTCCGACAGCAAGGTGCCGCACCTTCGTCGCAACATCGGCAACATCTTCCAGGACTACAAGCTCCTGCCAACTCGCACGGTGCACGAGAACGTGGCCTTCGCATTGGAAGTCATCGGCCGACCGAAGCACGTCATCCGCCAACAGGTGCCGGCAGTGCTCGATCTCGTCGGTCTGTCGGGCAAGCAGGAGCGCTTCCCGCATCAGCTCAGCGGTGGCGAACAGCAACGTGTGTCGATCGCCAGGGCGTTCGTCAACCGGCCGCT
>JANMRB010000089.1:0-5120 GCA_031370825.1 Ilumatobacteraceae bacterium | reverse complement strand
TTGGTCACCGGCATCGACTCGCCGGTCACCATCGACTCGTCCACACTGGAGCGCCCGTCGAGGATCTCGCCGTCGACTGGCACCTTCTCGCCCGGACGAACGAGAACGACGTCGCCCGCCACGACGTCCTCCACGGGAATCTCCACGGTCGAGCCGTCGCGCTCGACCCGGGCGGTCCGCGCCTGCAAGCCGATCAGGCGTCGGATGGCTTCGCCGGTGCCGGCCTTGGCGCGTGCTTCGAGGAGACGGCCGAGCAGGATCAGCGTGATGATCACCCCGACCGCCTCGAAGTACACGTCACGCACGTCCGCCGGCACCACGCTCGGGGCAATCGTGACGACCGTGCTGTAACCGAACGCGGAGACCGTGCCAAGGGTGATCAGGCTGTTCATGTCGGCCGCCCGATGCGCCAACGCCAACCAACCGGTGCGGTGGATCGGCCAACCCACCCAGCCCATCACGGGCGTGATCAGAGCGAACTGCAGCCAATGGTTCATCAATACCATCGGGATCCACCCGAATCCGAACACCTCACGTCCCATCACCGCGAACAACACCGGGAGCGTCAGCGTCGCGCCGACCAGAAGCCGCCGCGACAGGCCGACCACTTCGGCACGCCGCGCCGCCGCCTCGACATCCTCGCCGCCATCCGCGGCGACCAACTCGTCGTCATACCCAACCGCGCCGCTGTCTGACGATGTGGTTGCTTCGCCCTCGACCAACACGGTGCCGTGGATCATGTTCATCCCGCACGCGAACCCGTACGACCCGGGGCGGGTTGGCGTGAACTCGACCGTCGTCTTCGTGAACGGGGCCAGGAAGCGACTCAACGACAGATCGGCGAACACGACCCGCGACGAGCAATCACCGTCTTCTTGGCGATCGAACACGATCCGCAACGGCAAACCAGTGCGAGCGCGGATCACATCGGGGCTGTAGCCGCCGCGCACCACCACTCGCACTTCCTGCACACCGGCCTGCTCGACCGCCTCGACGGCTGCGCGAGACCGAAAGAAGAATCGGGCCAGCACCGCGATAGTGAGCCCACCGATCAGGGTGACGACGATCTGCGCTGCACTCATGAGGACTACCTCCTGCGACCTTTGGCCGCAGGAGCACTGTGCTCTCGGATACCCCTTAGGGGTAGGGACTTTGGACTCTATTCGCGGTGTGCCCGCAGGTCGATGCTGAACCTACAGAACCGAGTGGAACAGGAGAACACAAGATGCGGGGCTACACCATGAACCGAGACGACTACCTTCTCCGGCTCCGTCGCATCGAGGGCCAAGTACGCGGCCTGCAACGAATGATCGAAGCCGATGAGTACTGCATCGACGTGCTCACCCAGGTTTCCTCTGTCACCGCGGCCCTGCAGAGTGTTGCCATCGGACTCGTCGACGAGCACCTCCATCACTGCGTAACCCAGGCTGCCATCGAAGGCGACGACAACGCACGCGACGCCAAGCTCACCGAAGCCGTCCAAGCCATCTCGCGGCTCGTGCGCAGCTGACATTCGGTCCAGATTGCGCGAGAAGCCGGCCAGGGGGACACCCAGAACACAAGCGAACGAACAAGGAGACAGATGATGAACAACGGAAACTGGAATGGCATGGATGGCGGAAACTGGTGGTGGATGTCGATCATGATGTTCGCCATCTTGGGAGGACTCATCTGGGTCGGCATCACACTCGTCCGACACGGCAACCACACCCCACACCCACAGAATCCTGGCGTGCCGATCCTACCGGCGAGACAGACACCACAAGAGCTCCTCGCCGAACGAATGGCCCGCGGCGAGATCGAACCCGACGATTACCGCCAACGTCTCGACGCGCTCAATCACCGACCAAACGAGAAGTAGAACGAGTGGGCTGCGAGGAAGGTCGCTCGACTCGTTAAACGAAGTCGCGGCGTTCGGTGACCATCGAACCGATCACTGCGGAGGCTGCCGCGTACAGAATCAGGACGACGAAACCGACCGCCGGTGAAAGCAGGATGTTCGGGTCCTGTCCGCTGATTGCCCGGCCGGCTGCACCGGGGAGGAGTCGTCCGACGGCGCCGATGCCGGCGATGTCACCGACTAGCAGGTTTTTGACGAAGACACGCCACATGACGATTCCAACGAGTGCCGTCACTTGACTGCGGACGACCGCACCGACACCAACCCCGATCGCCCCCCACAACGCGGCTGCGACGGCCGACCCGAAGATGACACGTGCGTAGTCATCGACGCCGAGGTGCACGCCTATCCCCTGAGCATTGAGCGCAGCGGTGCCAACTCCGGCCACGACGGCTCCGCCTCGAGGCCGGTCGGGCCTTGCGGGATGCTGGTGAGATCGTCGAAGTTCGCGAGGAAGTCGGAGTGATTCAGAAAGACGCCGTCAACGGCACTTTCGAAGACCACCACCTTCACTCCGTCGTCGTTCTCGAGCTCCGTGACGACCTCCCGGATCTGACGTAGAGGATCTGTCCGCCGCCATGCGTGTGCTACGCGGTTCGTGCTCCAGGATGAAAGTGGACCGAGATCACGGAGAGGTCCGACTCATCGGTTGGCTCTACGATTGAGTCGATCCACACCTGACCGGTGAACCATTCCGTCGGTCCTTTGTACGGCTTTCTCGGTTCGACCTCCATTCGAGGCCTCCTCGTACGTGCCCGGTGGGGACCGCAGGTTCGGCGCCCGCGTCGCGCGATGGTCTTACCGCGACGGCCTGCCGGACTTGTTCTGGCATGTGGAAAACAATGGCTTGGCTGGGTGACCTCCACTCATCATTGACGAGGAGGCTCGGAACGCAACGCGCTCGTGGCGTTGTCGGCCGTCCATCCAACGCTTGCAGAGGTGAGCGCTACATCAGAGGGGATCATCATGTCCGAAACCACTGCCGTGGGTGCGGTGACTGCGTCACAGGGCGCGCCGTTTGAATTGCGCGATCTCGTCGTCGGTGATCCGCGCGACGACGAGATCGTCGTTCGGATTGTCGCGTCTGGCATCTGCCACACCGACGTCAGCGCCCAGAACCAGGTGATCCCGTTCCCGCTCCCCGCGCTCCTCGGCCACGAGGGTGCCGGAGTCGTCGAGCGGGTCGGACGCGGCGTACAGACGCTCAGCGAGGGCGACCACGTCGTGGTGTCGTTCAACTTCTGCGGCGAGTGCACCCAGTGCGTCACAGGTCGTCCGGTGCAGTGCGACACGTGGGTCCCTAGGAATCTCGTGGGCGGAAGCCGGATGGATGGTTCGTCGCCGATCCATCTTGCAGATGGCGGCCCATTGCACGCCCATTTCTTCGGGCAGTCATCATTTGCGACCCGCGTGGTCGTCCGCGCTGCCGCCGCGATCCGGGTACCCCAAGAAGCGCCGTTGGCGATGCTCGCCCCACTGGTGTGTGGATTTCAAACCGGTGCAGCCACGATGCTCCAAGTGCTCGCACCAGAACTGGGGCACACCGTAGCGATCTTCGGTGCGGGCGGCGTCGGCCTCTCGGCGCTGATGGCAGCGATGCTCACCCCGGCGAATCGGGTCATCGTGATCGATGTCGTACCAGAGCGGCTCGCCTTGGCGAAGGAACTCGGCGCGACCCACATCGTCAACGCCGAGAAAGACGACTCGGTCGAGGCGATCAAGGAGATCACAGGTGGACGTGGCGCCGATCGGATCATCGAGGCGTCAGGCAACACTGCCGTGCTGAAGCAGGCGCTCACGTCCATGGCCACCGACTCGATCGTCGCCATCGTCGGCGCGCCACCGTTCGGCAGCGAGGTCGCCGTTGATGTCCTGGATGCAATCGTCAAGGGCCCGCGTATCGTCGGCGTCAATCAGGGCCGCTCTGTGCCGCGAGTCGTAATTCCAGCTCTCGTCGACCACTTCCTCAGCGGCAAGATGCCCTTCGACAAGCTGATCCGCACCTATCCACTTGCCGATATCAACGACGCGATCCACGACATGCATTCCGGTGCCACAATCAAGCCAGTATTGCTGATGCCTGACGCTGCGTGATCGAGCGACCCGCCAGATCGGAGCGAACATGACCGCCACTGAACTGAATTGGGAATTCGATGGAACGTCGCGGATTCCATTCGGGGTGTACACGAGCGAGGAACTGCACCGCGTCGAACTCGATCGGTTCTTCTATCGCCGCCATTGGTGTTACGTGGGCCTCGAGGCCGAGATACCGAATCCTGGCGACTATGTCCGCACGGTCGTCGGCGAGCGTTCTGTCATCGTGATTCGCGACCAGGCGGGTGAAGTGAATGTCGTCGAGAACGTGTGCGCCCATCGCGGCATGCAGTTCTGCCGGACGCGACATGGCACGACGACCGGATTCGTCTGCCCGTACCACCAGTGGCGCTACAACCTCCAAGGAGACCTCCGCGGCGTCCCGTTCCGCGCCGGTGTGAAGGACGGCGACGAGACCCACGGCGGAATGCCCGACGACTTCGCCAACGCCGACCACGGCCTCACACGACTGAAGGTCGCCCGGCGAGGCGGGGTCGTGTTCGCATCGTTCGACCACGATGTCCAGCCACTCGAGGAGTTCCTCGGACCGACGATCCTCGAATACTTCGACCGCCTCTTCAACGGCCGCGAACTGTCGGCCGATCGTTCGACACGATCGTGCGAGCCGATGGCTGTCTCCGTTTCTCACGGCGCGAGTGCATCTACGACAGTGAAATGATTCCGAACGCCATCATCTACCCGGTCTGACAACCCGACCAACCCGCGAAAACAACTGGAGGACACAATGCGTTTCGGCATCTTCATGGCACCGTTCCACCCGCCGGCGGGGCAGGACCCGATCTCTGCGGTCCAACGTGACCTGGAGGTCGTGCAACTTCTCGACCGTCTCGGCTACGAAGAGGCGTGGATCGGAGAACACCACTCCGCAGGATCCGAAATCATCCCAGACCCGATGATCTTCATCGCCTACGCCGCGCCGCAGACCCGTCACATCAAGCTCGGCACCGGCGTGCTCTCGCTGCCTTACCACAACCCGCTGCTCGTGGCTGACCGCGCCTTCTTCCTCGACCAACTCCTGCGCGGCCGATTCATGCTCGGCCTCGGGCCGGGCGCATTGCCCGGCGACGCAGCCATGCTCGGCATCTCCATCGAGGACCAGCGCGGC
>JANMRB010000041.1:0-11107 GCA_031370825.1 Ilumatobacteraceae bacterium | reverse complement strand
TCCCGACGTGGCCGATCACTCGCTCGCCAACTCCTCGGTCTGGTACGCGGCCGCGGCCGCGCTGCTCCTCGTCGCCGCGTGGCGTTGGCGCCGGCACATCGGCAACCGTGCGACGATCGGCGCGGTCGTCGCCACCGTGATAATTCCGCCCTGGATCATCCCAGGCGCCGGAGTCATCGTGCTCGCGATCGTTCGCCTCGTGCAGCGCGGCCGAGCCGCCGAGGCGGTGCCGGTCAACATCGGAAATGACTCCACCACCTGACCGCATTGACCGCGGCTGACCTCGTACGGCATGGTCGCCCGCTCGCGGCCGCCGGGCACGAAGCCGTCGCGTGTCGTGGCGCTCTGGCACGACCCGACGTCAGGAGTGCGCGAGGTCAGCCTCGGGCGGGGTTCGATCGGTGTGGTCGTGACTGCCGATGTGGAGCAGGAGTCCACATGGACCGCTGACGGACGTCACCACACGAACAACACGCCACGCCTTCGTCTGTCCGGAGTCCACCAGTTGCGGTGACCGTGTCCGAGTCGACCAGCACCCCGGGTCACGGCGGGAGGGGGAACCCGGTGCCGATCATTGCGTTGCGTGTGACGAGGCTGGCGAGCTGCTGCTCGTCCCAGTCGTCGGTTCCGGCGGGACGCAGAGGAAGCACCAGGTACCGTTGCTCGGCGGTGGAGTCGTGGACGCGCAACTCCACGTCTGCGTCGATCTCGACTCCGAACTCGGCGAGCACCGCACGCGGTTCGCGCACCACGCGAGTGCGATACTCGAAGCTCTTGTACCAAGCTGGCGGGTTGCCGAGGAGGCCGCTCGGATAGCACGAGCACAGGGTACAGACGATCACATTGTGCACGGAAGCGGTGTCCTCAAGCACGGCAATCGGCACGGTCTGGGGCTGGTACTCGCTGATCGTGTCGACCGGGTCAGTGAGCAATCGGTCGCGGAAGTCGGCATCGACCCATGCCCTGGCGACGACGCGGGCGCCGAGCGCCGGGCTCGGGCCGTCATCCGATGCAGCTTCGGCGGCGGCAATCGCGGCGTCGACCTCGCCGGGGTGGACATGGCCATGGTCCTGGAGGTGGCGCTCCAAGATCTCGGCGCGCTCTGCGGGCGTCAGGTCGCTCATGGTTCCTCCAGGTCGCTCTCGGCGAGGTCCGCTGTGACGCTGTGATCGGCGGCCGGACCGAACAGGTCGGCCGCGGCGAAAGAGACGGTGTACACCAGCTCGGCTTCGCCATAGATGCCAGTGGCCGCCGACTCACCCGGGTTCGGCCACGCGAAGGCGATGCGTTCGACGCGGCCGAGGTGCCGGCGCAGATAGCGCGGCACTCGTGTGTGGCCCGACGTAACCGGATTCCCCACTCTCACGCGGTCGCCCCTATTAAAACGTCCCGCCCATGTCGGGGTCGAAGGCGACGGGCGCGCGACGCGTGCCGGTCGGTCGGTGCCGTCGAGGATCCCCTGCTCGGCGGCAAGATGCTCGATCGCCCACAGCCAGCGCTCGTAGTAGCTCGCTGCCAGATACTCAGCCGGTGGCATCTGCTCAATGGTGTAGCGGAACCGATCGATGGTCGTACTTCCCATCACCGCCGCGAGCAGCCTCCACACCCGCCCCTCCCAAGGCGCATGGAACAGCGGCTCGTCAACCTCGACGGCCACCGGGCCGAACCCATGCATCCCGCCAAGATCGTGCACGCTGTCCACGCCCACGATCATCGCACAACACGACCGATGATCCGCCGCCCAACCGCTCGACGGTGTCGATGTAGTGGTTTCGTTCTTCGATTCCACGATCGGCACAGCTTATGGCCGTCGCCAAAGACGTAGCACTTGTGCTATTATCTGCGGGATGACCACTGTTGGCCTCCGAGAACTTCGTCAGGACGCGTCTGACCTCGTGCGACGGGTCGAGGACGGAGAGGAGATTGAGATCACGGTCGCTGGCCGTCTCGCCGCTCGCATGGTTCCTGCGGCTCCGAGGCGATGGCAGAGATGGGTCGACGTCGCCGACCTGTTCGTCGGCCGACCCGACCCGGACTGGGACCGCGACCGTGACCTGATTGATCAGTCCGTCGCGAATCCGTGGGAGCGCGGCGATGAAGGCGATTCTTGACACCAGTGTGTTGCTCGCCACCGACGTGCCCGAGCTGGAAGGGGAACTTGCGATCAGCGCCGCCTCGCTCGCGGAGTTGCATTTCGGCGTACTCGTCACCTCTGACGGGGCTATCCGAGCCGAACGACTTCGAAGGCTGTCGGATCTCCAACGCAAGTTCGACGCACTCCCGGTCGACGACGCGGTGGCGGTCAGTTATGGACAACTCGCTGCCGCAGTTGCCGGCACCGGCCGCCAACCGCGCTCGCGGGTGATGGACCTGCTGATCGCAGCGACAGCGCACGCCCACGGTGCCCGCCTCTACACCCGCAACGCCGCAGACCTCGTCGGGATCGAGCACCTGATCGACATCGTCGGGGTATGAGAGTCGAAGCCATCGGTCCCTTGCAACTCTTTCTTGACTGGGCCGGGAAATCGGGCGACTGGCACTGCTCGCAGCCGACCTTCGGGTGTCGCATGAGGGGAGCGCCGATATGGTCTCGGAAGCGCCGTGCGGCGCCTCGGGACCGCTGTCCCCGTCAGATCCACCGATCGACCAAGGGACTGCAGCATGCACAGCGATCAACCGCAATTGCCAGAAGACCGTTCCGATTGTTCGGCGCTGTGGCCGGCCGACAGTCCCGACCCACAGGGCGTGGCCTGATGGCCGTCTGCAGCTGGTGCGATGGTGAGATGACGACGGCCATCTCGTGCACCGTCAGTGCCTTTCATCGGAAGAGGCGTCGCTTCGACCTGATTCCGTTCGGCGACGAGCCCGACCGGCGTGCGAGCGGCGATCGGTGCGGTGACTGTGGGGTCATTCGCGGTGGCTGGCACCACCCCGGTTGCGACCTTCAGCGATGCCCGGCGTGCGGTTGCCAGCTGATGTCGTGCGGTTGTCGTTTCGACGAGGATGGGCCTGATGCGAGCCTTACGCTCGTCGAGCCTCTGGGAGTGGACGGCAACGGGCTGCTCACCGAGCGGATGTGGCTCGGTGAGAATGAGGTCGTCATCCATCGGGACGATGTTCCAGAAACGGATATCACCACGGTCGACGGCATCCGGTGCACGACCGCGCTGCGAACCGTCATCGACGTGGCGCCCGACGTAGCGGCCTCGGACCTTGAGGTCATCGTGCGGGACTGTCTCGAACGCGGGCTGTTCACCGTCGAGGAAGCGTCGCGGCGCCTCGCCGAGCCCGACATGTCGGCCGGAGAGGTGCCGAACTGCTGCGCCGTGCGTTTCCACCGTCGGGGGCGTGACGTGGTCGCGCGCCGGTTGCATCGACCCGCCTCATTCCGGTACCTTTACAATCATGACTGATGTAAAGAACCGTCGGCGGGGTGCAACCCGGATCAGTTCCAAGCACCAGATCACGATCCCAGCAGACGCATTGCGTGCCGCGGGCCTCGAAATCGGCGACCGCGTCGTCGCACATGCTGACGGGGCGGGAAGGGTCGTCCTTCAACGAGAACACGACGTCCTCGCCGAATTCGCCGGAGCGATGACGGGCGCGTACAAGATCAATGACCCCGACCAATTGAGAAGCGAGTGGGACTGATCCACCTCGACGCCGGAGTCATCATCGGGTTCCTCGACGCCGGCGACGCACACCACCACCACGCCCGAGCAGCGCTCGCTGACGCACTCCAGAACGGCGATCACCTGGCCGTCGCAGCATCAGGACTTGCCGAGTGCCTGGTCGGTCCGGCTCGCCGAGGCGGGCCCGCCATCCAAACCGTTCGTAACCTTGTCGACCGCCTCCCCATTTCGATCATCCCCCTCGACGTCGAGATCGCCACCATCGGTGCGCGGCTATGTGCCGCCCACCGGACACTTCGTTTACCCGACGCACTGGTCATCGCAACCGCAATCGAGCACGCGGCCGACCGTCTCATCACGACCGGCCGGAAGTGGCCGACCGCGAGAGCGCTCAAATTCAAGGGAACGATCAGACAACTCTGATCAGAGGCCGTTCGTGTTCGACCCCTCGGCGAGGGTCCACCGCCCGCGACGTTTACTATGCGCCGGTGAGCGCAGGTGGGATCGTCGACTGGGTGTCGTTCGGAGCGGTGCTGTTCGATCTCGACGGGGTCGTCACGCCCACCGCCGAGATCCACGAGCGGGCCTGGGCCGAACTGTTCGCGCCGTGGGGCTTCGACGGCAGCGACTACCTGAGCTACGTCGACGGCCGGCCGCGCTACGAGGGGGTACGGGCGTTCCTCGCCTCTCGCGGCGTCGAGCTCCCGTGGGGGGATCCTTCCGATCCGCCGGGCGACGACACGATCTGTGCGCTGGGAAACCGAAAGGACGACATGTTCAATGCTGTGCTGGCCCGGCAGGGGATCGAGCCCTACCCGGGAACGCTGAGGGTTATGGATGTGCTCAACCGCGCCGGCATTCCGAGCGCAATCGTCTCGTCGTCGAAGAACGCCCGCAGGGTGCTCGACCGTGCCGGCATCGCCGAGCGCTTCGCTGCCGTCGTCGACGGCATTGTCGCCGTCGAGCAGCATCTCGCAGGAAAGCCCGCGCCCGCGATGTTCGTGTACGCCGCCGAGCGGCTCGGCGTCACACCGGGCGAGGCCGTCGTCGTCGAGGACGCCATCTCGGGCGTCGCCTCCGGGCGCGCCGGCGACTTCGCGCTGGTGATCGGCGTGGACCGGGGCGGCAACCGGGAAGCACTGGTCGCGGCCGGAGCCGACATCGTCGTCGAAGACCTCGAGGAGACCTTCCCATGACGCTCGAGAGCAGCACGATCACGATCGACCGCGAGCGGTTCCCGGTCGACGCCTGGCGGCTGGTGGAAACCAGCCTCGGTGACGACGACGGCGGCCTGACCGGCACGCTGTTCGCGATCGGCAACGGCTATCTCGGGCTGCGCGCCGACTGGGCGCCCGATCCGGAATCGGCGGGCACCTATGTCAACGGCTTCCACGAGACGTTCCCGATCGTCCACGCCGAGCACGCGTTCGGGTTGGCCCGCACCGGCCAGTCGTTGCTCAACGCGCCCGAGGCCAAATCGATCGAGGTCTCGGTCGGCGGCGAGGTGTTGCGCCTGGCGCCGGACCACCCCGAGCGGTCCCAGGTGACGGACTTCCGGCGTGAGATCGACTTCCGCACCGCGGTACTGCGCTCGGAATTGACCTGGCACACCCGCGCCGGCGGAAGGGTGCGGCTCGTCTCGCAGCGGCTCGTCAGCCTCGAGCACCGACATCTGGCAGTGCTGCGCCTGTCGCTCGAACTGCTCGACTCGCCGGCGGCGGTCACGATCACCTCCCAGCTCGTCAACCGCCAGGACGTCGCCTCGCGCGCCACCGGACCGGCGCACGCCGACCCGCGTCGCTCGCGCACGTTCGATCGGCGCGTCCTCGAGGCGGTGCTCCAGACCCACCCCGACGCCGGCTCGCCGGGTGGAGGCACCGTCACGCTCGGCTACCGCTGCGTCGAGAGCGGAATGACGATCGCCGCCGCCTACCGCCACGCAGTCGCAGCCGGCGGCGATGTTGCGTTCGACACCGAGGTCGCTGGCGATCGCGCCGCCACCACGATGCGCCTCGACGCCGGACCGGGCGACACGGTCACACTCACCAAGTTCGTCGCCTACCACAGCTCCAACCAGGTCCCCGGGGCATCCGGCGACGTCTCGATCGAGGAGCTCGCCGCCCGCTGCCGCACCACCCTCGATGCCTCCGAGGCGGCCGGCTGGGAGCGGGCGCTCGCCGAGCAGCAGGCCTGGCTCGACCGGTTCTGGGCACGCACCGACATCGCCGTCGACGGGGACGACGCGGCCCAGCAGGCGATCCGCTGGAACCTGTTCCAGATGGCCCAGGCCTCGGCCCAGATCGGCGGACGGGGCATCGCCGCCAAGGCGGTCACGGCCGCCGGCTACGACGGTCACTACTTCTGGGACACCGAGGTCTACATGGTCCCGCTCCTCGCGTACACCAACCCCGACGCCGCCCTTGACCTGCTCCACTTCCGCCATCGCATCCTTCCCGCAGCACGCCAACGGGCGGTCGAGATGTCGCAGCGAGGGGCGTTGTACCCGTGGCGGACGATCAACGGCGAGGAGGCCTCCGCGTACTACCCGGCCGGCACCGCCCAGTACCACATCGACGCCGACGTCGCCCACGCGATCGACCGCTACGTCACCGCCACCGGCGACACCGAGTTCCTCTACGGCGAGGGCGCCGAGATGCTCGTCGAGCTGGCGCGGCTGTTCGCCGACCTCGGGTTCTACGACCAGGCTGATCCACCCGTTTTCCACATCCACGGGGTGACGGGACCGGACGAGTACACCGCCGTCGTCGACGACAACCTCTACACCAACGTGACCGCGCGCTTCACGCTGCGATTCGCGGCCGACGTCGTAACCCGGCTCCGGTCCGAGGATCCCGACGCGCATCGCTCGATCGTCACCGCTACCGGTCTCGCCGACGACGAGGTCGCCGAGTGGACGCGCGCCGCCGACTCGATGTGCGTGCTGTACGACGCCGAGCTCGGCATCAACCCCCAGGACGACGCGTTCCTCGGCCACGAGGCGTGGGATTGGCAGGGCACGCCCGACGACAAGTACCCGCTGCTGCTCAACTTCCACCCGCTGGTGATCTACCGCCACCAGGTGCTCAAGCAGGCCGACGTGGTACTGGCGATGTTCCTGCGCGGCGACGAGTTCGCGCCCGACTTGCAACGCCGCAACTTCGACTACTACGACCCGATCACCACCGGCGATTCGTCACTGTCGGCCTGCGTGCAGTCGATCATGGCCGCCGAGGTCGGGCACGCCGACCTGGCGATCCAATACTTCCGGGAGTCGTTGTACCTCGACATCGCCGACACCCACGGCAACACCGTCGACGGCGCCCACATCGCCAACGTCGGCGGGGTGTGGGCATGCCTGGTGCACGGGTTTGCCGGTGTCCGCGACTCGGGAACCCACGTCCGGATCGCGCCGCGGCTCCCGGCCGGCTGGCAGGGGATGCGCTTCTGCCTGCACCGGCGCGGCGGCGACATCGCGATCGCGGTCGATCCCACCGGCGCCACGGTCACCGTTGAATCTGGCGAGCCGGTGCCCATCGTCGCCGACGGGGTGATCACCGAGGTCGCGCCGGGCGGCTCGCTGCGGGTCGCCGGCAGGGCGTCTTAGTGCTGTCCGTCGACGAACCCGAACCGGTGCATCATCCGCGGCGGGCATCGCTGCGGGGTCATGGTTACTTCAAACGCTTAGGTCCCGGCATCGTCACCGGCGCTGCCGACGACGACCCGTCCGGTATCGGAACCTACTCGCAGGTCGGTGCGGCGCATGGGCTTTCGCTGTTGTGGATGGCGCCGTTCCTTCTCCCGCTCGCCGTCGGTGTTCAGGAATCGACGGCGCGCTTGGGCCTTGTCACTGGCAAGGGGCTCGGCACCCTGATCCGCGAGCGATTCCCGCGGTGGGTGCTCGTCGGCGCAGTAGTGCTGCTCGCATCAGCCAACACTCTCAACATCGCCGCCGATCTCGCCTCGATGGGCGCCGCACTCCGGCTCCTGATACCGATCCCGATCGCTATCGGCGTCGTCATGTTCGCTGTGACGATGGCAGCGGCGGAGGTCCTGGTGCCGTACCACCGCTATTCTCGCGTGCTCCGATGGTTCGCGTTGTCGCTGGTCGCATACGTGCTCGTGCTCGGCGTAGTCCATGTCGATTGGCCCACGGTGGCAGCGCGCACGTTCGTCCCTCGCTTTCGCTTCGACGGCGCGACCATGATTGCAATGACCGCGATCGCGGGCACCACCATCTCGCCGTACCTGTTCTTCTGGCAGGCATCCGAAGAGGTCGAAGAGCGCGAAGATCGCTCGCCCACGCCAGTTGACCTTCGCCACTGCATCGCTATGCGTGTCGACGTCTGGACGGGGATGTTCTCCGGGGTAGTTGCGATGTTTGCGATCATGTGCACCGCGGCCGTAACCCTGGGGGCGAACGGATCGATCAACATCGGAACGGCCGAGCAGGCGGCGCAAGCCCTCGAGCCGTTGGCCGGGAGCTTCGCAAAGGTGCTCTTCGCCGTGGGGATCATCGGCCTCGGCCTGCTCGCGGTGCCCGTGCTCGCTGGGTCGACCGCATATGCAGTCGCCGAAGCGCTGCACTGGAACGAGGGATTGAGTCGTCGCATGAAGGACGCTCGGGGTTTCTACGGTGTGATCGTTGGCTCGATGGTGATCGGTCTCGCCTTGGTCGGGTTCGGTGTGAACCCGATCCGGGCCTTGTACTTGTCTGCGATCTTCAATGGTCTCACAGCGCCGCCGCTGATTCTGCTGATCATCATTCTCGCCCGCTCTCGGGCGGTCCTCGGCGAGTTCCGTTCGGGCTGGGCATCGGTCATCGCGACCTCGATCGCAGGCATAGCCATGACGATCTTCCCGATCGTGGCGTTACTGAAGTCGTAGCGTGTTATCGGTTGCTCAAACGATCTTCGAGGAAGTGGTCAATGGCTCGGACACGGGTGTACTGCAAGGGGATCTTGGAGGCAGAGGACTTCCCGGTCGCGGACGTGTCCGAGCATCTCGAACGCCCCGACACGGTGATCTGGGTCGATTTCTGTGGCCCGTCGAAGGAGGAGTTGCACGAGCTCGCTGCGGAGCTCGGTCTGCATGAGTTGGCAGTCGAGGACGCGCTCAGTCCGCATCAGCGACCGAAGCTCGATCACTACGCGTCACACAACTTCTTGGCGTGCCATGCGGTCGAGCTGAACGTCGTCGACGGAACGCTGGCCGAGACCGAGATCGACGCATTCATCAGCGAGCGTTGGCTGGTCACGGTCCGAAAGGACGAGCACTTCCCGCTCGATCCGGTGATCGCCCGCTGGGATCGCTCGACCGACCTTGCGGTGCATGGCGTCAGCTTCTTGCTGTACGGATTGCTGGATGCGGTCGTCGACACCTACTTCGACGCGGTGGAGTGCTTCGACGAGTTCTATGACCGGATCAGTGAGGGCATCTTCGCGGAGAAGCCGATCCCGCCGTCGGAGCAGAGGCACTGGTTCCAGACTCGTCAGGCGTTGATCCGCTTCCATCGGCTGGTCGTCCCAATGCGCGAAGCCGTGAGCGGTCTGATGCGCCGCGAACATTCGACCGTCGCCGACGATCTGTACCCGTACTACCAGGACGTCTACGACCATGTGCTGCGCGTGGCCGAATCCACGGACGCACTACGGGACCTGATCTCGACGATCGTGGAGACGAACCTGAGCTTGCGCGACTACCGCACGAACCAGATCGCCAAACAGGTGACGAGTTGGGCGGCGATCATCGCCGTGCCGACGTTGATCACCGGCTGGTACGGGATGAACGTCCCCTACCCGGGATACGGGGAGACCTGGGGCGTCTGGCTCGCAGCACTACTGGTGGTCGCCGTGTCCGGGGGACTGTTTGTGGTGTTCCGCAGACGAGATTGGCTGTAGCGCTGCGGTCATCCTCGCCAGCTGTGCAGCACCTGGTAGTAGTTGGCCCGTTCATAGGATTCCGGATGCGAGATGTTGCGCCGGCTGACGCTGCCTTTGAGTTGGTCGATGCTTTCGTATTCTCGCGTTCTCATCCATTCGCGGATCCACGTGAGCATCGTCTCAATGTGTTGCGGACCGTGACGCAGCAGAGCGCTCGTCGTCATCGCTACGTCTGCGCCGACCAGTAGCAGCTTCAGTGCGTCAGCGCCTTCGTGGACACCACTTGTGCCAGCGAGTGAGCACGACACGAGACCGCGCAAGATGCCGATCCAGTGCAGCGGCAGGCGAGCGTCGGCAGAGGTGGACAGCTCAAGGCGTGGTGTCACGTCGAGCGTGTCGAGGTCGATGTCTGGTTGATAGAAGCGGTTGAAGAGCACGAGCCCGTCCACACCTGCCGCTTCGAGTGCAGTTGCGAAATGGGGAAGCGAGGTGAACCAAGGCCCGAGCTTCACGGCGATCGGTACCGTGACCTCGGCCCGCACGTCTTCGATCAGGTCGAGATAGCGCTTCTCCACATCGGACGACTTGATGTGCGGGTCGACAACAACGTCGTAGATGTTCAGCTCAATTGCGTGGGCACCGGCACTTTCCAGCGAGTGAGCGTAATGAACCCATCCGCCCGATGACGCGCCATTGAGGCTGGCGATGACCGGTATCGACAAGCGGTCGCGTGCCACCTCGACAAGGCCCAGATGCCACGCCGCGCCGTCGTCGTGATCGTCGAGGCCGGGGAGATACGTCGAGGTCTCCGCCGACGTATCAGATCCGAGTGCCAACGCTGCGTCGAATGCAAAGGCCTCGCGCTCGATCTGCTCCTCGAACAAGGAGGGGAGCACGATCGCGCCGGCACCCGCTGCCTCCAAGGCCTGCCAAGAAGCGAGGCTGCCTGTGAGCGGCCCGGCCGAAGCAACGATGGGGCTCCGTAGGCGGAGGCCGAGGTAAGTCGTCGAGAGATCGGGGTTGGGCAAGCTCATGATTCGTCCTCCGAATCGGGGATCGTGGTCGATGCGACGTGCACTGGCGCCGTTCGCTCGACACCGGCGAGTTGCTCGTAGTACTGCCAGCGCGCCGTCACATCGGACTGAGCAAGGCCCAGCAGGAGGGCCGATCGGTCCGGGTCGCTGCGCTGCAGCATCGAGTAGCGCGCCTCGCTGTTGGCAAAATCAGCGAACGGCACCGACGGCGCAGCGCTGTCGAGGCTGAACGGTTGGCTCCCCTCAGCTTCTCCGGGTCGGTAGCGGTAGAGGGGCCAGTGGCCAGTCTGCACGGCCAGCTTCTGTTGGGTCATCGACTGGCTCATGTCGAAACCATGTGCAATGCAGGTGCTGTAGGCGATCACCAGCGAAACACCGGGCCATGCTTCGGCTTCGAGCAAAGCCTTGACGGTTTGGACATCGCTGGCGCCGAGGGCGACCTTCGCGACGTAGACATCGCCGAAGGACATTGCCTCCAGCCCGAGGTCCTTCTTCGCGGTGCCTTTGCCCCCGGCCGCGAACTTGGCGACCGCGCCGCGTGGCGTGGCTTTCGACGCCTGGC
>JANMRB010000028.1:0-2477 GCA_031370825.1 Ilumatobacteraceae bacterium | reverse complement strand
AGCACGTACGCGAGGACATGACTAACAAGTGCTTTGGACACGACGAAGGGCCAGTCCGATCCCCGGTCAAAGACCAAAGGGACGGCAACGACATACGCGCAGAGCACGCCCACGCCGAAGCGTCGTAACCGCGAATCGTGGATCGCTTGCGCGAATTCTTCGCGTGTTCGGTTCTCCTGGACTCGCTTGGCGCGTGCGGTGGGCATACCCAGCCAGCCTATCTCTCGGAGTAGATCGAGTAGGAGGAGCGGTCGCCCGCCCCTCCTCTCACACCACCGGACATGCGAGTCCGCATCCGGCGGTTCGTCAAGCGTTCCAGATCTCCGCGTAGCGCTCAGCGAGACTGCGCAGGCCCAGATCCGCCCAGTACGAGCGGCCCATGGCCTGCTGAAGCGCGCCGGCATGCGCCATCCGCCACGGCCCCTTGTGTGACCAGCCCTGACGGGCCGCCCACTCCGGAACGCCGAGTCTTTGCAGATTGCGTTTGCGCGTGTGGCCACGCTTCCATTCCTTCCAGCGGCAGGCTCGCAATCGTCGCCGCAGCCATTTGTCCAGTTCCTCGAACGTGCTCGGAGTCTCGGCCAGGGCGAAGTAGCGCAGCCAGCCCATCAAGTAGCGATCGAGCTGGGCGATGCGTCTCGTCATGGCGATGCTCCGGTTGCGTCGGGTGTACTGACGCAGGACCGCTTTGACACGCCGCAGGCTCTCCCGGTCGAGACGCACCTTGATGCGCTCGCCGAAGTGGAAGGCAAAGCCGAGGAAGGGACGTTTCCACGCCCGGTCCACCGCGCTTTTCTTCTCGTTGAGCTGCAGCTTGAGCCGTGCCCGAAGGAACTGCCGGACGCCGACCATCACCCGCTGGCCCGCACGGCTGCTGCGTACGTAGACGTTGCAGTCGTCGGCGTAGCGGACGAAACGATGGCCTCGCCGGGCGAGCTCTCGGTCGAGGTCGTCGAGCAGGATGTTGGCAAGTAGCGGCGAGAGCGGTCCGCCCTGCGGCGTGCCTTCCTCGGTCCGCACCTTCACCCCTTCGATCAGCACCCCGGCTTCGAGGTAGCGCCGGACGAGCACCAAGATGCGCTTGTCGCTCACCCGCCGTGCGAGACGGCCCATGAGCGCGTCGTGGTTCACGCGGTCGAAGAAACTGGCGATGTCGAGGTCGACCACGACGCTGTAGCCGTCCTGGATATGCGTTCGCGCCGCCCGCACCGCCTGGTGCGCGCTGCGCTTGGGTCGGAAACCGTAGCTGTGCGGTGAGAACTCGCGCTCGAAGATGGGCGTCAGGACTTGCAGTAGCGCCTGCTGAAGGAAGCGGTCCAGCACCGTTGGGATACCGAGTGGCCGCAGGCCGCCTCCGGGTTTCGCGATCTCCACCCGTCGGACGGCACTTGGCCGGTAGCTCCCGGTGATGAGCGCTCTGGCGATGGTCGGCCAGTTCGTTCGCAGAAACGGCCGCAACTGCGCGGTCGTCATCGCGTCGATCCCTGGTGCCCCGCCGTTGCGCTCCACGCGGTGCAGGGCTCGCTGGAGATTCGTCCGCTCCAGCGCGTCCTTCAGCTGAATGCCCGCAGGTCTGTGGTCGCCGCCATCGAGTCGCGCCGCAGACTGGCTCCGCTCACCCGCAGGCTGCGGCGGCTTCACCGCGCTCACCCGCCAGTGTCCTCATCTGAGGTCGGCTGCTTCAACGCCAGTCCTCCGAGCTTCTCGAGTGACGACCCCGCTGTGACGTTCGGCCCTTCCCGATAAAGGACGTCTCCCTCGGTACTGTGGCCTCTGCTGACTCCTGCACACTCACGCGCGCCTCGCGGCGCGCCTTGCCGATTGGATCGGCGTGTGTGCAGGTCTCCCGGGATAAGAGCACCGACTGTCCGCACGCAACGGCCCGGTCTATCGCCGTGATCCTTGGCAGCAGTGGGCTTCGGCCAGGTATGCGGCATCGCCCGACCATGACGACCTCCGTACCGGGTTCGTGTTCCTCCGCTCGTGCGTCTCGCCTCGGACTTCCTTCGGACCCCACCTCGCGGTGACGCCCTTGTCTCCGGCTCGCGGTTGGGGCTGCCGCCCTCCGCAGAGGACTCTCACCTCCAAGTCAGAACTCATGCCCGGCGTACAAAAGGACCGGGGCCCTCTCGGGCCCCGGTCCAGGGTCGCTAGGTGTTGGCCGGCTGACTACTCGTAGTCGACGAGGCGGTCAGTAGACCCGAGAACGTTCGGCGGGTTGGTCTGAAGGTCCGTGACCTTCGTGAGCGCCGTGATGTTGAACGGAACTGCCATGCCGGGCGTGCTGCCGAGGAAGTTCGACAGCGTTCCTTGCAGGGTGACCGTCAGCACCGTGGTCGTGGCCGTGTCCCAGGTGCAAGTGGCCTGGTTGGGTCCGGCGACCGCGCTGCATTGGATCGTGGCTGTCGTGCCGTCCTGGTCTTGGATCGAGATCGTGCCGTCCGTGGCACCGTTCATCTTCTCGCTGAATGTGACCG
>JANMRB010000014.1:0-1655 GCA_031370825.1 Ilumatobacteraceae bacterium | reverse complement strand
GCCAATCGGCGGACATCACCCCTCAGTGCGTTGGTGAATACCCAGCGTCAGGCTCGGAGTTGTATCCATATCGTCTCACCTTGCTGCCGAACTCAGCTGTGCCTGACGCCGTCAGCTGTGGTGGTGCTCCGCGCGATGGCGAGCCAATGGGTCGTCGGCGAAGTCGCCACGCGGATCACGCCACACGGTGTGCACATGGTTGGCGTCACGAGCTGAGTTGTCGTATTCCGCCAAGACGGTGGGCCCATGCAGTCGGTAGTAGTGCGGCTGTCCTGGCTCCAATCCTCCGGCCCACAGCAGGTGAACGTCGTCGAGCGCCCTGCCCGCGAACTTGGCGGCCTCATCCGCAGCGACATCATCTGGCAGCCGGTCGACGTATAGGTGCAAGAGCGCGTCGAGCATGTCGCGTTGGGCAGCATCCATCGCTGCGGCTGCAAGCCCTTTGGGTCGATGCGTGAACGACATCGCCTCGAAGTCGGCAGGACCTACTCCAGTCGATGCATCCATCCTTTCCTGGGCGTGTCGCAGGGCCTCGCCCACGTCCCCCTCGAACCGTCGTCGCCAGATGAGCGGAAGAGCTATCGGTTGGTCTCCATCAGAGAGTGATGACCGGTTCGCGCCGACAAGGTCGGTTGGCGCCCGAGGTGTGGCCACGGCGACGGCGCGCTGGTCGCCGGAGAGTGAGCGGGTCAGTTCCCTGGCGAGATCCTCGACACCGGCGAGTGGCCGCAACGGGTGTGGGCCCAGCAGTGGTGAACTGGCTGGATCGGCTCCGAAGAACAACGGCGTGGATCCGCTGAGGACACCGTCGATGATGGTGAAGTTCAACGAGATGTGGTGCCCGCCGAGTCGCCAACTCCACGTGCCGGTCGGCGACGGCTTCCCGAAGAATCGCACGTAGTACATCAACGGATCGCGACCCCGTGATCGCTCGAACGATGCAGTGAAGCCCTCGAGTTGATCCAGCACGTTTTCGAGCCCGATGATGGTCGACGCCGTCACGTAACCAGCGGTCGACAAGCCGCTGGCCACCAGTCGGAACACCATCCGATGTTGCGGTTGGGTCATGGCCGCCAACGTAAGGCCGCCGTGATCGGTCGGCGTGTAGAACCACCGTCGGCGCTCCTCGTCTGCCGGGAACGGCCACAGCGCCAACTTGCGTTGAGCATCGTCGAGAGAAGCGATCAGCCGATCGGCCTCTTCGGCCATCTTGGTCGCGACACGCGTGCGGCCCGGTGTTGCGGTTTCATCCATCAGTCACTCACTCTCCCGGTCCCTGCAAGCCGAAGATCAACTCCGGATCACCAGCCGTCCATGTGCCGTCGACCTGCGAGCGTCGACCGATCGACCTGGTGCGCGCCTGCAGGCTGCGACCGAGAGCAAGCCGTCCAGGCTCCCATGCGGCCAGAGCAGCGATCGGATCATCGGGGTGCTGTGCCAACGCGTCGCGCAATGTCTGCGCATCATCTGCAGCCTTAGCGGTTCCGGCCGCGGCATGTGGCCGTACGACGAATGCAGCGTCGCCGAGCAGGCAACTGCGCCCGAAGACCATCTTCGGCACGTCGAGATCGAGCACCACTTGGACAAACAGTCCCTCGACCGCCAGTACGACTTCGGCGATGGCCTGCGGCAGGCGGGCCAGGGCGACGGCTTGA
>JANMRB010000296.1:0-4766 GCA_031370825.1 Ilumatobacteraceae bacterium | reverse complement strand
CCATGCGCCAGGTCGTCGGCACGCTGCTCGACGCGCCCGTACGTCGTCGTGGCGACGCTGCCGGCGCGGTCTCGATCGTCGACATCGGCGGCGCGGTCTGCCTCGATGCCCAGCATGTGTTCGTGCTCGGTCTCAACGAGGGCGTGCTGCCCGCCTCGACCAGCGACGACCTGTTGCTCGGTCGAGACCTACCCGAGGTCGCTGCGACCGTGATCGAGGGACCCCGCGTCCCAGCGTTGCGCGCCGGGCGGGCGTGGAACGCGGTCCTCGACAGTGAGGCCGTGGTGACAGCGACCCTGGCGCGGACTGATCTCCGCCGAGGTGGCGAGGTGTATCCCTCGCCGTTGTTGCTCGGCATGTCGATCGAGCACCACGAGTCCCACGCATCTGGCCTGCTCGACGGGGATCTCCTGACAGCATCCGAGCAACTTGCCAGGACCACCGACGCTCATCTCGGATCACGGCGACTGGCTCGCCGCGTCAACGCATTGCGCGCTCGCCTGGATCCTGCCCCGACCGAGTTCGACGGCATGGTCGGCCCACATCCATTGCTGGCTCCGCCCGACAAGGTGTGGGCGATCACGGCGCTCGAGCGGCAGGCTGGATGCGGCCTCGATTACTTCGGTCAGGCAGTGCTCGGAGTCAGCGACGAGACCGACGCAGCGGCGATCATTTCGATCGAGCCGGCGGAGCGGGGGATCCTCGTTCACGCCGTGTTCGAGCGGCTGGCCGCAGAGTGGCTCAGCCTCGCCGCCGACCAGCGGCCTGCCTGGCTGCAGGGTCAGCACCTGGCGGCCACCCAGCAGCGCGCCATCGACGTGCTCGACGAGCTCGCCGCCGACATCGCCAGCCAACATCGTCTCGGCCATGAGAGCGCGTGGGGTGCCGAGCGCGTGCACATCCTTCGATCGATCAAGGCCACACTCGACGACGAATCAGCAGAAGGGTCGCGGCCAGTCGCCAGCGAACACAACTTCGTAGGGGTGCAGGTCGCCGGTGCTTCGTTCGGCGGGAAGATCGACCGAATCGACCTCCTTGCCGACGGCGGTCTGCGGGTCACCGACTTCAAGACCGGCAAAGCCGTCTCGCTGACCAACCCGTTGGACGACGGCCTCCGCCTCCAGCTTCCGCTGTACGCGCGTGCCGCGGACCAGGACCGGGCGATGCTCGTCGGCGACGACTCCGAGGGTCTACCGGCAGCCACCGCGCGCTACCTGCACGTTCGCGATGCCTCGGCCACCCCGAAATCTCTGGAGATCACACTGCAGCTGATCGCCGAGTTCGAGGGATACGTAAGGAGGTGGCTCGACGACATCGCCGCGGGACGCTTCTCACCGCGACCGCATCCTCCCAACGGTCGATGCCTGATGTGCTGCGTCGACTCTCTCGGCGTCGAAGAGCTCGCCGAGCGGGCTCGCTTGTTCGTCGATCACGCGTCGGCCGGGCCACAGGGAGCGCAGGAATGACGGTCGGCCTCAACGATGTGATCCTGCCGGGATGGGTCGCCGACGATCCCGCGGGCTCGATGGCGGTATCGGCCGGTGCGGGAAGCGGAAAGACCACCAGCCTGGTGGGTCGGGTTGCCGCGCTCGTCGCCAGTCCTGGCGTGCAGCCGAGCGATCTCGTCGTGATCACGTTCACAGAGAAAGCTGCCCGCGAGGTCTCGCACCGGTTGCGCGAAGCGATCGGTGGTCTGGTATCTCTCGACGAGGCGTTCATCGGGACAATCCACGGGTTCTGCCAGTCGCTGCTGCGTCGCTACCCGATCGAGGCGGGTCTGCCGCCGAAGTTCACCACGGCCGACGAGTTGACCTCGGGCGCACTGGCCGACGAGCGCGCCGAGCAAGTCGTGCAACAGCTCTACAACCACGCGGCGAAGAACTCGGCCCTCAAAGAGGCGTTGATGGTGATGGCCTCGTTCGGAGCAATCTCGTTCCTGCCCGAGCTGGTCAGGGCCATCGACAACGACTGGTTGCGATTCGCCTCTGCCATGCCGGCGCGGCCGATATCGATCTCAGGCGCCCATTCGACCGTGATACGCATGCTCGAGCATGTCAGCGGCAACCCGCGCTACCTCGCAGCTTCGGCGAACATGCGATCCAAGCTCGATGCCGCGGTGGCGGACGCGACGGCAACGCTGGAGTTCGTCGACTCGGTGCCGGCTCTCGCTCACGCCTGCACCACGCTTGATCGGCGTCTGCGCGGCCAAGCGAAGAGCCCGGCATGGCTCCCCTTTGAGGCGGCCATGCGGTACGGCTGCTACGAGCCGGCGTTGGCCCGGCTGATGTCTGCACTGACCCCCATCGTCGTCGAAGCGGCCGAGAATCGCGTCGGTCGCGGCGAGCTGTCGTTCGACGATCTGTTGCTGCTGACGCGACGGCTTCTGCAGACCCGGCGCGACATCCGCAGATTGGTTCGGGCGCGCCATCGTCATCTGTTCGTCGACGAGTTCCAGGACACCGATCAAGTGCAGTTCGATGTGCTCGTCGAGCTGACCTCGCCCGATGCCGACAGCCCACCATCATCGATGTTTGCAGTCGGGGATCCGAAACAGTCGATCTATGGATTCCGGCGAGCCGATGTCGAGCTGTTCTCCAGCCTGCTCGCCGCCGACCCCACCAGTCGGCAACTGACCGTCAATCGACGCACGCGTGCCGACGTGTGCGAATGGATCAACGCGGTGCTCAGCCACCGCTTCCAAAGCACCGGTGACCCGGCCGAGGCAGAGCATCAGGTCGCCTATTCGCCGCTCGAGCCGCAACGCCCCGCCAACGCCTCGGCCGACGGCCCTGGTGTCATGGTGTTGGGCATGCCGGGATGGTCGAAGCTGGATCACGACACTGCAGAAGACACCGCTCGAGCCGAGGCCGCCGACATCGGCGCGTTGGCGCAGCGGATCGTCGGCGCGGAACCGTGGTTCGTGTTCGACATGGATGGATTCCGACCGGCCAGCTATCGCGATATCACGGTGCTGATTCGCAGCCGAACGCGTCTCGGCGTGCTGGAGCACACGTTGCGACAGGCCGGCGTGCCCTACCGCGTCGAGGGTGGCACGTTGATCTACGGGTCGCGCGAGGTCTACGAGTTGCTTCGGGTGCTGCGCGCCGTGGATGACCCGACGAACCAGCGCAAGGTCGTGACCGCGCTGCGAACCTCGATCTTCGGTATCAGTGATCGCCAACTGATGGAGTACAGGCTCGGCCCCGGCGACGCCCCGCGGCGATTCCGTCAGGACTTTCGTGTCTTCACCAAAGAACGCGGCATCGTGGGCGACGCGCTGCGCGTGCTCGAGCAGTTGGGGCGGCGCAAGCATGAGCGCACCCCGGCCGAACTGCTCGCCGAGCTGTACGACGGGTGGCGCGGTGTCGCAGCAGCGCTGAGCGAGGGCGAGCAAGTTGCCAGGGAGACTTGGCGGCGGGTGCGCTACGTCATCGACGAGGCCCGAGCATGGAGTGATGCAACCGGAGGCACGCTTGCCGAATATCTGGCGTGGGTCGATCGCCGTGTCGAGGACGTGGATCGAGTCGAGCTGAGCACCGACGAGGGCGAGGATTCGTTGCGGATCATGACCGTTCACGCGGCGAAGGGCCTCGAGTTCCCGATCACCGTGGTTGCCGGACTCGGTGGGGCCGACTCGCCGAACGCGACGACAGGGGTTCGCTGGCAAGGAACGACGCCGCTGGTGCGCCTCGGCAAGATGACCAGTGCGACTCTCGGTGATCTGGCTGCGCTCGAACGTCAGGCCAGCCGTGCGGAAGAGGCGCGGCTGCTCTACGTCGCGTTCACCCGGGCCAAGGATCATCTCGTCGTGTCGCTGCACCACAAGGACAGAGGTTGTCCCGCCGGCCGTCTCGTCGCGGCGGTCACGACACCGGAGGCAAGCTCGTTGGCCGAATGCCCGGATCCACAGCTGCCCGTTGCCCATCCGCCCAGCCATGTGCGCCCGTTGCTCGGCGACGAGATCGTCGAGCCCGAGGAGATCGATCGCACCGCCGGGCAGTTGCGCCGGATCTGGACGCCCAGCGGTCTCGCCAAGGCCCTCGGCGACGCGGCCGGCCCGACCTCGGACGTCAGTTTGGTGCAGGGCTGGCTGTTCGGGGTCGAGGATGAAGAGGCTGACGACGACTCAGTTGCGCCCGGCGAACGGTTTGGTGCTGCCGTGGGCCGTCGCCAGCCCGACAGCGACGACCACGAGGCTGCAGATCCCGGCAACCGCAAGGAACCGGGTCCCAACGATCGCCCCAGCAGGCGCGGCGGCAGATTCGGCACCGCGAAGGGGAGCGCCGTCCACGCGGTCATGCAGCAGGTCGCCCTCGACGACCCGATGCGCGGACTGGCGACGTTGGTCAGCGTCGCGTCCGAAGCGGAAGGGGTGCTCGATCGGCGTCGCGACATCGAGATGATGGTCCTGTCGTTGCTGAGGAGCGAGCTGTTCGCGCGCATGCAAGCTTCGAGCAACTGCCGCCGCGAGATGTACGTGGGGGCGCAATTCGGTGAGATCACTGTGTGGGGATACGTCGATGCGGTGTTCGTCAACCCCGACGCAACGCTGACATTGGTCGATTTCAAGACCGACACGCTCATCACGTCGCCGCTCGAGCTCGCCCGTCGGTATCAGCCGCAGATGTCCGCCTACGTTGCCGCGCTGCAACAGGCGACGGGCCGTCCGGTCACTGAAGCATGGCTGTCGGTGGCCCAGCCCGACGGGTCTGCGGCTGTCGACATCGCTGTCGAGGTCGTCGACGCAGCCGACCTGCTCGGCGCGC
>JANMRB010000306.1:0-3171 GCA_031370825.1 Ilumatobacteraceae bacterium | reverse complement strand
ACATCGCCCGTTTCAATGGGTGTGCTGGAGATTCAAACGATCGGCGGCTGACCGCTTCAACTCCTGTCGGCCGCATCCCACGCCTCGGTGATCCAACCGTTCACCGTGTCGTCGAGATCGTCGGGCCCGCGAACGTTGACGACGTGGTACACGATGCGACCCGCTGGAATCGGCTTGCGCGAGACGCGGCGATCGCTCAGCGTCCGCGGCATGAACAAGCACAGCGCCACCCACTTCGTCATCGGTCGCAACTGCAGCACACCAACGCCGTCGCGTTTGACGAAGATGCCGACCGACACCGGCTCCACGAAGGGCTCACCCAAGGTTCGCAGGTGCGACATCACCGCATCGAATATCGGTCGCTCGAACGTCGGGCCGGTGTTGAAGTACTCGTCCAACTTCATTGCCGGGGCGCACTCGTGGCCCTGCCGGTTGCGGGCGAATTGACGGTGGCACTCTGGACACGTCCACGACACGGCACCAACCGTAGGCCCGATGCAGCTACGAGCCCCGACCGGCTAACTTCGCAATCATGCCCGATGTTGCCTTCAAGGATCTGTGCATCGACGTCACCGCGGGAGACGGACGGCCCGCTGCCGTCGCCGGGTTCTGGAGTGCCGCACTCGACCAGCCCGTCGTGACCCATGACGACGGCGGTTTCTACCTCGGGCCTCCGCAAGGAGGATCGAAGAATCGTGTCGTGTGGATCAACGAGGTCGCCGAACCGATGACGGGCAAGAGCCGAGCCCACATCGACGTGCGCGTCGCAAACGGCGACCCTGGGCCGCTCCTGGATGCCGGGGCGACGCTCGAGCGGGAGAAAGGCGATGACATCGACTGGCACATCCTCAACGACCCGGATGGCGTTGCCGTGTGTGTCTTCGGTCCCCACCCCGCCGAACCCTCCGCGCTGGGCCCATTCGAGTTGGTCGTCGACGCCGTCGACCCGCCGAACATCGCCGGATGGTGGGCCGAGCGAACGGGAGGCACCGTCGGTGGGCGCGACGGGACGCCGTTCGTGTGGATCGAGGGTGTAGCCGGGTTCCCATACAGGTTCTGGGTGTTCCACTACGTGCCTGAGCCGAAGACGGTGAAGAACCGCGTGCACTGGGACGTCAAGCTGGTCGACACGACGATCGACGGGCTCGTCGCGACCGGCGCTACATTGCTGAGGCCGAAGGACGACGAGATTGGGTGGTGGGTCATGGCCGATCCCGAAGGCAACGAGTTCTGCGCGTTCGAATAGGTGACTACCACTCCGCGAACCATGTCGGCGGTGCTGCTGACGGGACACGGCGGCTTCGACTGTCTTGAATTGCGCGACGACGTTGCCGTACCTGAGCCGGCGGCGGGCGAGGTGCTGGTGAAGGTCGCGGCTGCGGGAGTCAACAACACCGACATCAACACCCGTATCGGTTGGTACGCCCCGGACATCGCAGCGGCCACACCGGTCGCCGACGGGGACATCGTCAGGAGCGCCCGAACCGATGTGAGCTGGGCCGGTGACGTCCCGACGTTCCCGCGCATCCAAGGCGCCGACGCCTGCGGGCGAGTTGTTGCCGTGGGCTCCGGCGTCGACGGCGACCGCATCGGTCAGCGGGTGATCATCGAGCCGGTGTTCCGCGACCCCGCCAACGCAGTTGCCCGACCTGTCTATTTCGGCTCGGAGGTCGACGGGGCGTTTGCCGAGTACACGGTCGCGCCATCTCGGTGCGCCGTGCGCGTGAACTGCCAGTGGACCGACGTCGAGCTCGCGTCGATACCGTGCTCGTACTCCGCGGCCGAGAACATGTTGAGCCGATCGAACGTCGCACCCGGCGAAACTGTGTTGGTGACCGGAGCATCCGGTGGCGTCGGTTCCGCCGCCGTACAACTCGCCAAGCGACGTCACGCCCGAGTCATCGCTCTGGCCGCTCCAGCGAAACACGACGAGGTCATCTCTCTCGGTGCCGACTCCGTGCTGCCCCGCGACACAGACGTCGCATCCGTGGTCGGTCACCAGACGGTGGATGTGGTGATCGATGTCGTGGGTGGGCCGTCGTGGTCACAGCTCATCGGAGTGCTTCGACCGGGCGGGCGTTACGCGACGAGCGGTGCGATAGCTGGACCCTGGGTCGAGCTGGATTTGCGAGTGCTCTATCTCAACGACTTGACGATGTTCGGATGCACGGTCCTCGATCCGCATGTGTTCGGCGATGTTGTTGACTACATCGAGCGTGGTGAGATTCGCCCGCTTGTGGCGGCCACTTACCTATTGCGCGACATCGTTGCGGCCCAGCGTCTGTTTCTGAGCAAACAGCACGTGGGCAAGATCGTTCTCTCGGTGGCCACCGACTGACTCCGTTGCACGAGGCCGACGGGTACGCTTCCCGTATGGCCTGGGGTGACGATTCCACCGACGCCCGACTGCACGGCACGTCCATCGCCGACAGCGTGCTCGATCTGATCGGCAACACACCGCTCGTTCGCCTCAAGCGGACCAGCGAGATCCATGGGATCGAGTGCGTGCTGGCAATGAAGATGGAGACGACCAACCCCGGTGGTTCGTCGAAGGACCGCCCGGCGTTGGAGATGATCATTGCCGCCGAGATCGATGGGCTGTTGAAGCCCGGCGGCACGATCGTCGAGCCGACCAGTGGCAACACAGGAGTCGGCCTGGCCATCGCCGCCGCGCAACGCGGTTACAAGTGCGTGTTCGTGATGACCGACAAGAACGTGCCGGAGAAGATCACGCTGCTGCGCGCCTACGGCGCCGAGGTGATCGTCTGCCCCGTCGCCGTCCCGCCAGAGGACCCGCAGAGCTATTACAAGGTTGCAGAGCGGATCACCAACGAGCGCAACGCGTTCCGCCCGAATCAATACGCCAACCCCAACAACCCGCTGTCCCACGAGAAGACCACCGGGCCCGAGTTGTGGAGCCAGACGGGGGGCAGGATCACACACTTCGTGGCGGGTGCCGGAACATGCGGGACCATCACGGGCACCGCCCGGTTCCTCAAGCAGAAGAACCCGAACATCAAGGTGATCGCAGCCGATCCGGAGATGTCGGTGTTCTCCGGTGGCTCGGGCCGGCCGTACTTGGTGGAAGGTGTCGGCGAAGACTTCTTCCCGGCGGCGTGGGACGCCTCGCTGTACGACGAGATCATTCCGGTCAGTGATGAAGCGAGCTTC
>JANMRB010000291.1:0-4246 GCA_031370825.1 Ilumatobacteraceae bacterium | reverse complement strand
CCGATGTCGCGGATCCAGTTGTCAAGATACGGGCCCTAGCTCAAGCGTAAACCGAATTGGCGCTCGACTCACTCCCACCACGCGAGTGCCCCGAGCGACCACCGGGCCGACGACGGGCCGACGACCAGCAGGTCGCCGATGTGTCCAACTCATTGGCCCGCCTGGCCAATGCCGTCAAACAACCCGTCGTACTCGATTACGAATCCGAAGCAGTCCATACCGATCAACTCAGCAGGCTCCTCAATGAACTTTCCTCAACAATCTCCGAAGGCAATGGCAGTACCGCACCCGGTACCTCCGCAGCAACACGCGCCGCGATCAACGAAGACATATCTCTCACCATTGACGAGCAACGAGTCCTCGCACGGGCGCTCGATGAACTGGACGATCCGGCGTTGTGGCACCAAGTTCCGCAATCGCTCGATCAACTCTCGTCGACACTCGAACGCACAGGAAATCTCGAATGACCCGTCCGCGCTCACCGTATGCTCGGGCTCGACGAAGGAGGTGTGCAATGAGCGACGAAGTTCTTCGCCCCACCGAAGCAGCGGAGCGCCTCGGCGTACCGACTCGTGTCGTCATCAAGGCCATGTACGAGCGCAAGATCCCTCGGGTGCGTCTTGATGACGGAACGCTCGGGATCCCGGCTGACGCTCTGGTCGATTTCGTACCACAATCCGCCTGACGCCTGGGTCTGAGGTCAGGCGAAGACACCGCCCTGGACGACCCGGTGTCATGGCACCGTGTCCCACAATCGCTCGATCAACTGTCCTCGGCGCTCGAACAAGCCAAGCGTCCCGATTGATCCTGGTATCGCACGTCAGCAATTGTGGCTACGTTCGGGAGCGGAGAGTCGGACAAATCGACCCGGAGGCCAGAGATGGTGGCAAAGAAATCAAAAGCGACCTTGTTGGCCGGTGCGCTCGCCGTGGCGCAACAAGTCCTCGCCAACGAAGAGGTCCGCCGCCGGCTGGCCGACGCTCCCAGGGGCGTCATGGAATGGGCCAGCAAGAAGCGGGCCGAACGCCGCGCGAAGGGCCATCGACGTTTCGACCCCACCGCACGTTTCGGTCAGAAGGGTCTCGAACGGCGCGTCGAGTCCATCGGTAGAGCACTCGCGCTGGCATTTCCCTCCGCCGATGACCCTGGTCGAGAGGAACTGACGCAGGCCATCGTTCGACTTCGTCTGGCCTTGGCTATCGCTCGGCCGCTGCCACTCGTGAAGCGCAAGCAAGCTCACATCCGTATAGACAAAGAACTCGACAACCTCGAGTCTGCGCTCGTCGACGCAGTCCTCCCCAAGTCCTGAGCGACGGCTCACACTGCCTCAGTTCAGGCGAAGACACCGCCGCAACGGTCGCATGTGAACCACACGCGGAAACCCTCTACGTGGCGTTGCGTTTCCCAACTGGTGCAGTAGGGGCACCGGCGGCCCGAGATGGCGTATATCGGCACCTGTGTGTCGATGCTCGTCGCGGGACTGGCGGTCGTGGTCTGGATGGTGGGCATCGTGGCTCCTTCGGGTCCTCGCAAGGTCAACGAACGGTGGCCGCTCGGATGTGACCGCACTTCGGAACTTCTCTGGCAATTCCTCGACAAAACCACGTCACACCTAGAGCGCCTGCGTTCGTTCTAGGTGAGGAGATGGTGGTGCCGGATGGCGGTTCACCCGGCACTGGAGGAGGAACCGACATGAAGGCAACCGTGACCAACGTTCGTCCGACAGGACACAACCTTGTCCGCGCTTCGACACTTCTCGACTGGGTGCCGGCCGGGCGTCGACTGGTGCTCGTCGACATCGAGAATCTCGTCGGCGGTTCGGCCACCAGCTTTGCGGACGTGTCCGACGCTGTCGACCGTCTGCGCCGCGCTATCGCACCGTCGATGGATGACGTGTGGACCATCGCGTGCGGCCTTCGCCGCACCAGTGCGCGATCTCGCCGTACTCGGGGTGCCTACCGACGTATATCTCGGCTCAGGGTTCATCGGGGCCGACCTCTATCGGGCCGCAAGATCAGTCTCGCCTATAAGGCAGAACCCTGCCCGATGTCGCCCGAGAAATCTTCCCCGAACACGTCACTCCCAAGTGCTTTGCGTCCGTTGAACATCACAGAGATCACCAACTCCTCCAGCCCGAAGAGACCAAAATGAACGCCGATCACGACCTGATGAACGTCACGAACGAGGTGCTCGAAACCGAGTACTTGCGCATCATGCGCATGGAGCCGCAGCTGCGGCGCTTCGCACGAGCCATGGCCGACCTGGGTGCTCCCGTGCCGAAAGATTGGGCCACGCAGGACGAACCCGACGCGGTCAGCTTCGGGAGCCTCGACCCCAAGGCGTTCGACCGCCTCCTGTGCCTGATGGAGGACCTCGCAGCCAACCGACCGATCACGGTCACGATCATGCGTGGCGGCCCGACGCTGTTCGATCCCGGCGCCCCTGCGGGACCGGTCGCTTCCTCGGTTGGCTCGAGCGTCCACATGGTGGTACCGCGATGACGCAGCGCCACCTCACCGACATCACCCCAGAGGAGGTCCGCCTCCTCAACGCGGCGATGACGTCCATCGATGTCGACGAGGTAGAGGGGGAGGCGCTGTACCTGCGCATCACCGACCATGGTCGCCAATGGATCGTCGAGGCAAAGACCGGCCAACTGGTGATCAACATCCCCGACTGGACCAGCGAGCCCGCCAACTCTGGACTGCTGCCCTTGTCCGAACGCGTACGTCGGTTCGCTGAGTGTTTTTCCGACGAGAAGATCACGCTTTCGATCGCCGACGACCGCACCGTCGTCGCAACTGCCGGATCGGTGACGGCGGCCATTGACCCGGTGCCCCAGCGCCGCGACGAGCCGTGCCCGTGGAGCATGCAGCGCTCCGCGTCCGTAATGGTGCCGATGTACCAGTTCGTCCTCGCGTTGCGAGCAGCACGATCTTTGCCCACGGGCATCGGCGAGGTGACGTACCCGATGCCGCCATTGTGGATGCAGTTCGGCGACGGCTGGCTCGGCCTGCACGTCGATTGGACCGACTTTTTGCCCAGCCGAGCCACCTACCGCATCGCAACGTCAGCACAGGACGGCCACACGACGACGTCGGTTCCGCACAACCTGATGGAGGCGTTCCTCAACATGGTGCCGCCGTACGACGACAACGAGGACGAGCTTGGCCTCACCATCACAGTGGGTACCGTGCAGCATGACGGCCGCAATCGCGCGGCCATCTCGTTCGAGGCAGCGGAGTGGCGACTGGTGCTGTGGCTCACTCACCCGTTGGCGGCCCGTTGGTCGACAACGGTCAACGAGTTGCTGGAGAACGCCGACGTGCAGGTGATCGACGCCGACGACGTCGAGTGGATCATCGCGGGCACCGGCACAGGGGTGCGCGTGAAATTGCATCACGGCCACCCTGACGTGGCCCGCGTGAGCGCAGTGTTGGTCGACTCGGTCGAGGAGAGCATCGAGCTGCTCCACGAGCTCGGCCAGTTGAACGGAGCATCGACTGGCATCCGCTACTGGTTGGAGAATGGCACCGTCCGCGCCGCCAGCGATGTGCGCTGCACCGAGTTGGGCTCGCTTGTTGCGGCTATACATCAGGTCGGCGAAGCCTCGGCCGCCTACTCCCCGATGATCGCCGCCCTCGGCGTCGCGGCGTGAACCCATGAAGAGCGACCGCGGGCGACTGCCGATCTGCGACGACGAGGAAGCGGACCACAAGGAGATTCGCGCCACTGGGTGGACTTGGGAGAACAAGTCGATCGACGTGACCGGCGGGTTCCAGTTGTGCACGACGTGTGCAGGTTTGAAGGGCGTGCCGTGTCCGATCATCGACTACCGCGAGGATCACTGCGGCTGCGAGGGATGGCCAGACACTGAAACGAGTGGCGAGCGCGAGGCGCGGCTGCCATGCAAGCTCTGCCAGATCTGTGGCCTCGAGGTTCCGAAGGGTCATCACCGTTGGCGATTTGTGATCTGCAATTCCTGCCGTCCACGGGCCGCCGCGTTGAACAAGCGAGTTGGCTACAACGTCATCTTGCAGGGCATTCACTCGATCGTGAACCAGGGGCCGCTCTACTCCCCGAGACCCGGCGACGATGCCCGCATCGTCGGCTTTGTGGACCAACTCAAGGGAATGTTCAATGCCACCTCGGCATTTGCCGCGTGGAGTGACCAGATGCTGATCGAACGACTGCGGTCACTTGGCTTCGAAGAGGGACGGGTGATCCCGCTCGAGGAGTACCTCGC
>JANMRB010000205.1:0-24683 GCA_031370825.1 Ilumatobacteraceae bacterium | reverse complement strand
TGACGTCAATGGTGCATCAACCGACAAATTGGAGGAACCGACATGAATGATTTCAGCGTGTTTGGTGACATCACCCACACCGGCTCGTGGCCGACGAGTGATCGCATGTCGCCGATCGCCGTGTTCGGCGACATCGACCTGGACTTCAGGCAAGCGACCATGCCCGCAGACAGAATTACCATCAACGCCGTCGCGCCGTTCGGGAACATCGAGGTGCTGGTTCCCGACGACGTCCAGGTCGACGTCGGCGGGTTCACGTTGTTCGGTAGCAAGAAGGTCGCTGTAGGCGACGCCACCGCGAACGAGTCCACGGCGGTGATCCGGGTGCGCGGTTTCACCCTTTTCGGAAGCCTAAAGGTGCGCAGCTCGTGATCTTGGAAAAGGGAGCGGCTGACCGAGCGGCGCAGCTGGGGCCGCCGGGGATCGGGCACTCGTCTCGACGACGGCGTCCGTCCGGG
This sequence comes from Ilumatobacteraceae bacterium, assembly GCA_031370825.1. Lineage (GTDB taxonomy): Bacteria > Actinomycetota > Acidimicrobiia > Acidimicrobiales > Ilumatobacteraceae > JAENVT01. Next base: position 24,225 of record JANMRB010000205.1, on the reverse strand, counting down.
CGGCCACCTCCCTTGCCGCATCCTCTGCACACCACCGGGGTCGGTTGGATGACCGCGACCTTGGTGCTGGTGGCGCTGTCAGTGCTGGTCTTCACCGGTGAACTTCGTGGCCCCGCCGTGGCCGTCACGGTGGTCGATGACGCAGTCGTCGGTTGGCTCGCCGGTCTGGACGGACCCGGTCTGTCGGCCACGATGAAGGTGCTGGCGGCTCTGGGTTCGTGGGTGGCGATCACGGCGCTGCTGTGGGGTCTGTTGCTGGCGCTCCTGATCCTCAAACGGTTGAGGCATCTGCTCGTCGTGGTGGCGGCGTGGGGCCTGCAGGGTCTGGTCGTCCAGTACGTGCTGGGGCCGTTGTTGCAGCGGCCGCGGCCATTCGGGGTGGTGTTCGGGACCGATTGGTACGCGTGGGCGTTGCCGTCCGAGCAGATGGCGGCGCTGTCGGTCACACTGGTGGGGATCTTGTACGCCCTGGTGCCGGAGGGCCGCCGGCGTCAGACCGGCAAGTGGGCGGCGACGGCGGTTGTAGCCATGGTCGCCGTAGCACGCATGCACCTCGGGGTGGACGCACCCTCCGACGCGGCGATGGGAGTCGTACTGGGGGTGACGATCCCTTTGCTCGGTTTTCGTCTGTTCACCCCGAACGAGGCGTTCCCGGTGACGTACCGGCGGGGACGCGCTGCGCACCTGGACATCGGTGGCGCACGCGGGGAGGCGATCCGCCGGGCACTGGCAGATCAGCTCGGGGTGGTGGCCGACGACGTCGAATCATTCGGCCTGGCCGGGTCAGCCGGGTCGACGCCGCTGCGCATCAGGGTCAGCGGCGACGCGGAAACCTGGCTGTTCGGCAAGCTCTACGCCCGCAGTCATCTTCGCGCTGACCGTTGGTACAAGCTCGGGCGGGAGCTGCTGTATGGCCGGCTGGAGGACGAGAAGCCGTTCCACACGGTACGGCGGCTGGTGCAGCAAGAGGACTATGCGCTGCACAAGTTGCACCTCGCCGGCCTGCCCACACCGCGGCCCTGCGGCTTCGTGGAACTCACCCCGGAACGGGAGTATCTGCTCGTCACCGAGTTCTTCGACCATGCGAGCGAGCTCGGCGACGCCGAAATCGACGACCGTGTAGTGGACGACGGGCTGGCGCTCATCCGCAAGCTGTGGGACGCCGGGCTGGCCCACCGCGACATCAAACCGGCCAACCTGCTGGTCCGCGACGGCCACCTGCTGCTGATCGACGTGGCGTTCGCCCAGGCCCGTCCGAGCCCGTGGAGGCAGGCCGTCGATCTGGCCAACATGATGCTCTGCCTGGCGCTGCGTTCAGATCCGGAACTCGTCTACGAGCGTGCTTTGCGCCAGTTCAGCGTCGCTGAGGTCAGTGAAGCCTTCGCAGCAGCACGAGGACTTGCGCTGCCTTCCCAGCTCCGGCGAATGCTCCGCGAGCAAGGCCGTGACCTCCACACCGCGTTCCTGAACCTGCTGCCGGCCCGGCCGGAGCCGATCAGCATCCAACGGTGGGGCGCTCGCCGCGTCGCTCTGCTGCTGTTGATGGTGCCCGTAGCAGTACTGCTCGCCGCATCGTTCCGGACCGTGCTCGTCAACAATGACGCCACCACTACACCGCTTGCCATCGGCCGCCTTCGCTGCGACCAACTCGAAGCGCTCTGGCTGGAGGCCCAATCGGTGCCATCCGCGTCCCTCGTGCCCTGCGTACGATCACTGCCGGAAGGTTGGACGTTCGGCGCCGCCAGCGTCAGGAACGGCTGGTCGAGGTTCACTCTCGACCACGATCGCGCCGGTTCCCCGGCACTGGTTGTGCGACTCACCGGCGAGTGCGACATCAGCGGGGCAACCCCAACTCCTTCCGATCAACCCGGCACACAACGGTACGAGCGGACCGAACCGGGCCACTCCGGTCCGACGGTTACGTACACCGTGTTCCCGGGTGGCTGCGTCACCATACGGTTCCGATCCACCGGCGGTGTGGACGCATCGATCATCGACGAGGCGAAGTCCGCCATCGGCTTCACCACCCGCCACGCCCTCCAAAATGCACTCGAACAACGCTCGAAAGGGCGACTCCACCTCGACCCGGGCGAAGCGGATTGACCAGTGGGCCCTGCATCAGTCGACGAGAAGCGGCCGGCGTCTGCTGGCGAGGGAGCCCGCCGTCAGTGCACCGTTACGAGCGTGCGAGGTGGAGTCGTGCATGGGTGACGGCATCGTCGAGCGTGTCGAAGAGGTGCTGCTCGTGTGCGAGGTGGTCGAGAGTTCCGACTGCTTCGAGGACCCTACGGTGTCGCGGTTGTATTCCTTTGAGTAGGACAGTGATGCCGCGCGATTCGAGTTCGGCGGCGATCTCGCCGAGTGCTTGCGCTCCGGTCGCATCAAGGATCTGTATCTGAGAAAGTCGGAGGATCACGACCTTGACGTCGCTGACCGCGGTGAGTTCCGTCAGGAACCGTTGCGCGGCACCGAAGAACATCGCCCCGTCCAAACGGTAGACGACGATGTGCTCGTGGAGGAGCCGAGCCTCTTCGACATCAGTGACCGTTTCGTCGAGGGAGAGCGGTTCAACCTCGGCTCCACTGTTGCGAGCGACATGGCGAAGAGCCAACACCACTGCCACCGCGACACCGAGTTCCACGGCGACGATGAGATCGAACGCGATGGTCGCCACAGCAGTAAGCATGAGTACCAGCGCGTCGGACCGGGTCGAGCGCAGCACGGCGCGGACGTTGTGGATCTCCACCATGCGGATCGCGGTCGCCATCAACACACCGGCCAGTGCCGCGACGGGAATCTCCGATACGAGACGACCACCGAAGAACACAACGAGAAGCAGTACTACCGCGTGCGTCAGTGCGGCGACACGCGTTCGCGCCCCCGCACGCACGTTGACAGCGGTGCGCGCAATCGCTCCGGTTGCCGGCATACCTCCGAACAGCGGTGACACCACGTTGGCGAGTCCCTGACCGAACAGTTCTCGGTCGGGGTCGTGACGGGCGCTGTCGCTCATCCCGTCGGCAACCCGCGCCGACAAGAGGCTCTCGATCGAAGCGAGCAATGCGACCGCGATTCCTGCAGAAACCAGGTCCTTGATCTGCGCGACCGATGTGTCGGGCAGCGACGGCATCGGCAGAGATGACGGGAGCGAGCCGATCCGGGCGACATCCAGCGATGTCGCCTGGGCGACAATCGTGGCAACCGCGACTGCGATCAATGAGGCGGGCAGAGACCGGCGCACGCGAGGCACGCCGATCATGATGAACGCGACGAGGACGACAATACCGATCGCCTGCAGAGTGCCATTGCCGAATGCATCGACAACCGCCTTCGCCGCGACGACCGCCGTATTTTCCCCTTTCGGCTTGTCGACCCCGAGCGCGGACGGCACCTGTTGTAGGAAGATGATGACGGCGATACCGATGGTGAAGCCCTCGACGACCGGCCACGGAATGAACGCGATGTATCGCCCGAGGCGGGCGACGGCAGCGGCGATGAGAAAGACGCCGGCCAACATCGACACGACGAACACGGCCCCGGGGCCGTAGCGGGCGACGATGGGAACAAGGACAACCGTCATCGCCCCAGTCGGGCCTGAGACCTGGACGTTCGAGCCACCGAACACTGCTGCGACAAGGCCTGCCACGATCGCGGTGGTCAATCCGGCTGCCGCTCCGAGGCCCGTCGTGATCCCGAACGCCAACGCAAGCGGAACCGCAACCACCCCAACCGTGAGACCCGCGATCACGTCGGCCTTCCACGATGACCGCAGACCAGAGTAGTCACTCGCTCGTGGCGCGAGGTCGAGCAATCGTGCGAATGGGGCCTTCGTCCGCCCGCGCGCGAGTGTCGAGGTCACACGGCTGTCATCGACGTCCATCACCCACCTTGATGAAGGTCGGCGAGGAGTTCCTGGCTCACGCTGAGGCTGTTGATGAGAAACGACCGGGCTGCCGCGAGCAACTCAACGATCGCCGGATCGGCAATCGAGTAGGTGACCGATGAGCCCGACCGGGTGGCGCTCACCAGCCGCGCCCTCCGGAGGACCGCGAGTTGCTGCGACAGGTGAGATGACTCCAACCCGACCAGCGGGATGAGCTCAGCGACGGTGCGATCGCCGTCGCGCAAGACCTCGAGGATGCGCACCCTCCCGGAGTGGCCGAGCGCCTTGAACAGTTCCGCCTTGATCTCCGACAACGGTTGATTCACCGAGTCTTCATTAGTCGCATGTTTCACTAATTGACAAACTTATCATATTGATAATGAAGAGTCGCGTCTTGGCTATTCCTCTGTGACCTCGAAGCTTGTAGACAGCCGTGCCGTTGAGTCGCCGCCGACCCACAGGTCGAAGGTCGAGGGATCGGTCACCCAGTCTCGGACAGCCGCGTTCCAGTACCGCCGTTCGTTCGGCCCTAGCGGGAACTGGAGCGTGCGTGATTCTCCTGCCGCAACTGTGACCCGCCGGAAGCCCTTTAGCTCGCGTACGGGACGCGACGCCGAGCCATGTCGCTGGTGTATGTAGAGCTGGACGACCTCGTCGGCCTCTCGATCCGCTTTGTTGGTGACCTCCACAGACACGGTCACAGTCCCACTCGTGACGATCGAAGGCTGATCGACGGCGACGTTGGCGTACTCGAAACGGCCGTAACTCAAGCCGTACCCGAACGGGAACAGCGGCGTGCTGGCCTCGTCCCAATAGCGTCGCGCCTGGTTCTCGGGCTCATGGGAGCGGGTGTGTGCGTACACCATCGGCACCTGCCCCACTGTGCGCGGCCAGGTGAAGGGGAGCTTGCCGCCGGGCGAGACATCACCGAACAGCAGGTTTGCCGCCGCCTCGCCGCCCCGTGTGCCGGGGTACCAGATGTCGAGGATCGCCGGTACGTGCTCCGCGGGCCAGCGCAGGTCCAGGGGACGCCCGTTCATGACCAGCAACACGACCGGCGTTCCCGTGTCAACAACGGCCTTTAGCAGCTCCAGCTGGCGTCCCGGCAGCTCCAGCGACGACCGCGAGGCCGCCTCGCCGATCATGTTCTGCCACTCACCCGCGACCACGATCGCAACATCCGCGCCGCGTGCGAGGTCAACGGCTTGGTAGAACTCAGCGTCCTCGTCGAACCCCTCGGGATCGGCTGGCTTGTTCCCTCCAAACATGTCGAACAGGGAGGGAAACAAGCGTTGCACGACGCAAACGCCGCGAGCGTGATCGACCCGCACCGCGTTCCCAACCTTGGCGCGGATTCCTTCTAAAACAGTCACCGTCTCTTCGAGGTCGAAATCGAAGACCCACGGCCCGATGGTGTCGCGCTTGGAGTCGGCCAGCGGTCCGATGACCGCGATCGAGCTCAGGCTGCCGGCGTCGAGTGGTAACAGGTCTCCCTCGTTGCGGAGGAGCACTGCGGATCGCTCCGCCGCGACGCGGGCCACCTCGCGGTGTGCTGGATCCGCGAGTACCTCGTGGGCGCGGTCCTCGTCCACGTACGGTGCATCGAAGACACCCATCCGCAGTTTTGCTTCCAGCACGCGCCGGACGCTTGCGTCCACTGCCTGCGGGCTCGCCGCACCTGACTCCAGCGCCTCGGGCAGGTGAGCGTAGGCGGGGTCCGAAATCGCCATCTCCATGTCCACTCCGGCGTTGACAGCGCGGGCGGCGGCATCGCTGAGATCAGTCGCAAAGCCATGGGTAACGAGGTTCCGTACGGCGTTGGCGTCGGTCACAACGAAGCCCTCGAACCCCCACGTATCGCGCAGCACCTCGGTGAACAGCCACCGATTGCCCGCCGCCGGAATTCCGTTCAGGTCCATGTAGGCGGTCATCACGTTCCCGGCACCTGCCTCGACCGCCGCCTTGAACGGTGGGAAATGCACGTTCCAGAGTTCGGAGTCGGAAAGGTTGACCTCGTCGTAGTCGCGCCCACCGAGAGCGGCCCCGTAACCGGCGAAGTGCTTGGGACCGGCGATGATGCGGTCAGGTGCACCCAGCTCAGCGCCCTGGAAGCCACGCACCTGGGCGACGGCAACCGCTGCGCCGAGGTACGGGTCTTCTCCCGCGCCCTCGATGATCCGACCCCAACGTGGATCGCGGGCAATGTCGACCATGGGCGCAAACGTCCAGCGGATGCCCACAGCGCGCGCCTCACGGGCGGCGACCGACTGGCCCCGCTCAATCGTCTCGGGATCCCAGGTGGCCGCCATCGCAATCGGCACCGGAAGAATCGTGCGCAGCCCGTGAACGACGTCGAAACCGAACAGCAAGGGGATGCCGAGGCGGTTGCCTTCGATCGCGAGTCGTTGGAGGCGGTTGATCTCGGCCGGATCGGTGACGAACAGCAGTGAACCCGCACGGCCCTCCCGCAGCGCCGACTCGACCATCTTCGGCTGCTCGTCGGCGTCGAAGCCGAGAGCCGGGGGATCGGCACCCGCTGGCAACCGGAAGTAGAAGTACTGGGTGAGCTGGCCGGCTTTCTCGGCCGGTGTCATCTGGGTGAGTAGCTCATCCACCTGCGACTGGATCGTCTCCATCCCGTCGAGGTTAAAACATCATGAGCCGGAGAGCTATCGAATCAATCGAGGGCGAACAGGTGCTCCACGCCACTGATCTTGACGAAGCGCCGCAATGCGTCGGAAGCGAAAACATGCAGTGGACCACCGGCGATGACGTTCCTTTGTGCCACCTCGCACAGAACTGCCAGCCCTTCGGAATCTACAAACCCGACGTCGGCGCAGTCGACGTAGACGTGTTCATCCGGTCCGAGTGCGTCGAACGCGGCACGCAGCAATGGGGCAGCGGCTGCGTCAACTTCGCCACACACCACCACAACCGCCACGCCGTCGATATGAAACCCGTCAATCTTCAAACCACCATCGACCATTGTCATTACTGCCTCCGCCTCGTTAGACCGCCCACAGTGACAGCACGCGCGCTCCCCGTCAATGAGTCGATCGGCCCATAGATTTGGACGGATTGTCCAGCCTCGCGATCTTTGGGTCTTGTCCGCCGGACAACTACCTGCCATGATGCACGCACCGTCTTGGGCTGACCGCTCTTCGTAGTAAATCTGGGCCTTGACGGCACCGTTAGTCCCTCGTGGAATCCCAGAATGAGAGGCAGTACCAGTGAACCTACGTATGGGGCGCCACTCCTACCAGCGGTTATTCGTCGTCGTAGCCGCCGTATCGCTCGCCAACGTGGCCACGGCGGACGCCGGTAGCCCGAACCGGCCCAGCATCAGCCGATCGGCCAGCACTCGGGCGATCCCTCGGAGCACCGACAGCAATCCGCTGACCGAACAGACCACAGGCATCGGGCGGGCGACCGCGGACGCGCTGGCGGGATCGACCAACGTCTTGGCCGGAGCCGGTGGCATCGAGACGGCAGATCTCTCGACCGAGGGCAACGCTCAGTCAACCGCGCTCGTTGCGTCGCTCGAGCTCGCGGGCGTGGTGGGCGTGGACCCGGCGATCGTCACCCAATCGGCAAACCCCGGGGCGATCATCGGTCCGATCACGAAGACCGTTCACACCCCGACGATTCCTCCGAACCCCGACATCGTTCTGTTGATCGACCAGACCACGAGCATGGGCCCGGCGATCGCGAACGTTCAGGCGGGATTGGCCAACATCATTTCGACCGTGGTCGGCTCTCAGCCGACCGCGCAGTTCGCCGTGACCGATTACAAAGATCAGGTCGATTCCGCTCCGTTCTTCAACGTGCGGCAGTCGTTGACGGCCAATCAGACCAACGTCCAAACGGCGATCAACAACCTGTTCCTCACAGGTGGCGGCTCGGACGCACCGGAGGACTTCATCAACGGCTTGTTCCAGATCGCGACCGGAGCGATCACGTTCCGAGCGACCAGTACCCGCTTCGTGGTGTTGGTCGGCGACTCATCGAGCCACGATCCCAGCAGTGGGCATTCATTGGCAGAAACGATCACTGCGTTGAACGCGGCGAACATCCATGTGATTGCGATCGACGTCGGACCGACGCCTGGCCAGATCAGCAACGGACTCAACGCAGCGGGACAGGCCGCCATTGTTGCCTTTGCGACTGGAGGCGAGTTGAGCACCGGTAGCGCCAGCCAAGCTTCCGCTCTGATCCTGGCGGCTCTACAGAATCAGCAGGTCACCGTGACGCGCGCAGTTGGACCGTGCGACCCGAATCTGAGCGTTTCGCTCACCCCGACGACGCAGGCCGTGTTCAGCGGCAACGATGCCGTCTTCAGCGAGACGATCAACGTCTCCGGCAGCGCGCCGCAGGGCGCGACCCTCAACTGCACTGTTGAATTCTTGATCAACGGGCAGTCGCAAGGCATCATCGAGTCGATCGCAATCACAGTGAACGACGTGACGCCTCCTGTTGTGACCGTTACGGACCAAACCGTCGAGGCGACCAGCCCGGCCGGCGCAGTGATCAACTATGCGGTCACGGCGATCGACAACATCGACAGTCTTGTGCCCTTCACGTGTGTTCCCCCGCCGGGTTCGACGTTCCCGATCGGCGTGACCACCGACGGCGTCACCACGGTCAGCTGCTCGGCGACGGACTCGTCGGGAAACACGGGAACCGACACCGGCACGATGACAGCGCGCGACACTACGCCGCCGTTTCTGAATCTGCCGGCTCCGATCGTTGTGGAAGCCACTGGCTCTGGCGGCGCGATAGTGAACTACACGGCGACGGCCGCGGACATCGTTGATGTGACCGATCCGGTCACCTGCGTGCCGGCGTCGGGCAGCGTGTTCCCGGTGGGCATCGGCCAGACGGCCACGATCGTCAACTGCTCGTCCACCGACCTGCACAACAACACGAGCACCGGCACGTTCACGGTGACGGTGCGAGACACCGCGCCGCCGGCGACATCCTGCCCGGCGACGACCAACCCGTCGGGCCAGAACATTCCGGGTGCGGGCAGCAACCCGAAGAGCGGCCAGAATCCCGACGGCTTCTACGCGCTCGAGGCGGTCGACATCGTTGATCCGACCCCAACGATCACGCTGCTCGACACTGGTAGCGGCCAGGTGTTCGGCCCGTTCCCGTCTGGCACCAAGATCAAGTACGTGCAGGCCAACAGCGGACCGACGATCCGCTCCGGCCCCGGCGTGATCAACTGGATGATCACAGGCACAGGGGATGCCCAGATCGTCGGTGTGGACGCAAGCGGCAACGCTTCCACCCCGCTGGACTGCCTGGTTCCCAAGCCACCGAAGTAGTCGAAGCCCACGGTCACAGGTGATCAATCGACCGGAAGGGCGTAGACGCCAGGGTCTGCGCCGTTGCCGACAACTAGCCGTTTGCTGTCGGGTGTGAACGCGAGTTGTTCGGCTAGCCGATGTCGTCATGGGTCGGGAAGGGGCCGGATAGAACAAGCTTGGGACTCGAACGATTGAAACGCTGATGCCGTCGTCGGACAACCCGGTGGCTGCGATATCAGGTCAGGTGGCGAATGGCTTCGTCGGCCACGAGGCCGGCCATCTCCGGCAAACGTTGGAGTGCAGTCCAGCCATGGGCAATTCGCAGCAGTGCCATTGCTCGGTAGACCGAACGATCTGTGCCGACCTGCACTTCAGAATCCTGCGCGTAGCTGCAATACGCAGAGCCGAACGCGTCTGCGAGTGCCCAGCCCTTGCCGGTTGCGGCCATCAGGTCGGTGACCCAGGTCCATGCACCGAAATACTCGACGTCACGACTCGGTGACGACATTTGGAGGCGATCGAAGTCGATCAACTTCAGTCCGTCGGGGGAGACGATGATGTTGCGCGGAGAGAAGTCGCCGTGGCTGACGACGAGGGGGTGGTGTGCATCGACCTGCAGCTTCGCGCCGGCGAGAGTGACGGCCACGTCGAACTTGTCACGCAGCGGCGACGGCGCAAGCTCGTCGCGCTTACGGCTGATCGACCGGAGCAACGCCCTGCCCGTGCGGACGCGAGGCACGGCGACACCACTGCGATGCAGGTCGACCAGCAAGCGCGCCGCCGCATCAAGGTGGAAAACCGTCGTGCCGAGGTCACCACGGCTGCCGACCGCCGGTCCCGGAAGGTAGCTCATCGCGATGGCCCCCTCAGCGGTGCGCAAACTCAGAGGTTGCGGCATGCCCGGCACGCTTCGGTTCCACCCGAACGGCGACGACCACAGCGCACACATCCCGCCGAAGATCTCGCCCGCCACATCACCCGGGTACCGCTTGACGACGACGGTTCTCCCTTCGGCGTCGTGGTCGAGCGCGACCGGACGATCGGTGTGACACCCGTCGACATGAGGGAACTCGCTCAGCACCGTCGGCCCATACCCGCCGGTTCGACCAGCGACAGGATCTGACGAGCGTCGATCGGGCGCCGGTGACGGGTGGTCGCCAGCCCAGCAAGACGCAACAGGCTGAGCTGCTCCCAGCTATCCACGTCGCTCGCAGTATCGCCGTATCCTGAACGGAACGCGACGATTGCTCGTTCGGAGGCAGCCGGTGAACGTCGGCCGAGCACTGAATCACGTCGGAGATGAGCGACCATGTTGCCGACGTCAAGCCCGCTCGGAGCCATTGCAGCGTCGTCGAGGTCGATCCAACACACGCCGTGAGCGATGGTCACGAGTTGTCTTGGGTGGCAGTCCCGATGAGCGCTCACCAGTAGGTCGCTAGCGAGGTGGGCTGCTCGCCCCACCGCCATGTCGACACTCCTGTGGGTCGTCGTGGTCGCCCTGGACACCAAGAGCCGGAGCTCGTCGTCGAGGCTCCACGTCCGATCGAGCACGGCCGCGCTGTCGTGCAGTTGCCGCAAGGCCACACCGGCAAGCTCGGCCGTGGCCACGAAGCGATCGTCGTTCAGGCAGTCGAAAACTTCGCCGACCACGAACGCGACGAGCGAGACGTGGCCGGCATCGTCGACACCCCATGGTTCGGGTACGAGGTGGCCCGCACTGGATCGGCGGAGCGACTCGAGCCGCCGGACGTTGCCGCGCGCTCTGGGGCTTGCGAACACCTTGAGCACGCCCCTGCCGCGGATCGTTTCGACGAGCGATGCGACTCGACGCCCGGGGAGGTGTCGCAGCACGGTTAGCACTGACGCCTCGGGACACAACTGTTGCGCACCGTCCGCCCACGTCCGCAGAGGCGGGTCGGTGTTTACCGGATGATCAATGGGCCAGTGCACGGCTGCGCTCCTCGTCGATCAGCCTCGTGATCGCCATCGCTCGTTCTCCCCATCCGTGCGACCTCATCGTATGTGCCCGGCCCGCCTCGGCCGCGCGTTGCACGAGCTGCGGCTGCCGGCTGACGACATCGATCGCCGCGGCCAAATCATCGACGTCGCCGGGGGTGACGAGGGTCCCGTAGTTGCCTCTTCCGAGTACGTCGTGGATCTGGCCGATGTTGCTTGCCACAATGGGCACCCCTGCGGCCAGGTACTCGTACAGTTTGAGTGGGGAGAAGGAGAACTCCGACATCGCCGGATACGGGGCAAGTGCGACGTCGGCAGCGGCGAGGATCGCCGGTACATCGGCGTGGTCGAGTTGGCCGAGGAAGCGGACTCGTTCGGCGGCACCTTCGGCTATGGCGAGTTGCTCGAGTTCCGACCTCATCGCTCCGTCCCCGACGATGACCAGCAGCACGTCGTCTTGAGTCGAGAGCCTGCCGACGGCCCGGATCGCGACATCCACACCGTGCCAAGGCCGCAGGACGCCGATGAACACAGCGATGCGTGCCTCGGCCGGTAGGCCGAATCGGCATCGGCTGGCGACTTTCGACGGAAGGTCGCGAAATGCTGTTGTGTCGACGCCGTTGGGCACGACGGCTGTCCGTTGGGACGGCACCACGGAGCGAACTTGGGCGGCAACCTCGTCGCTGACTGCTAAACGCAGGTCGGCGGAACGCAGCACTGTGGCCTCGACCTCGGTGGCAAGTGTCAGTAGGCGGAGTCCGCGCCAGGCAGCGTCTTCGCGGGCGAGCAGGGCGTTGATCTCGACGACGTGGGTGGTTCTGGTGAGCCCAGCGAGGCGCAATCCACTCGTACCGAAGAGCGACAACCGCTCGTACAGGGTGTCCGGCTCGAACTGCTCCACCCGGTCGGTGACCTTGGCGAGCAGGTAGTCGTTGAACGTGATCTTCTGGCGTTCCCTGGCGAGACCTTCGCGTCGCCCGGGATGCGGGAGCAACACGAGGTCCTCGACGGCGGCCAAGAGTTCAGGCGGTGGCGGCTCGTGACCGGCGACGGCGACAAGCTGGACCTGGTGGCCGACATCGGCCAGGGATCGGGTGATTGCCTGCAGATGGACAGATGCACCCTTGGCTCCTGGCACCCGGATCCCCAGATCCGCACACAGCACCGTAATCCTCATCGACTGGCTGCCGCGAAGATATCGAGGAGGAGAGCCGCGCTCACGCCCGGGTCGTACTGTCTGCTCACCAACGCTCTGCCGGCCGCACCCAGCCGGATCCTCAGTTCGGCATCCTGCAGAAGCTCGTCGATCGCCGCCGCCAATGCCACGGAGTCGTCGGGTGGCACGAGCAGCCCAGTGCGGCCTTGCTTGACCGCCTCGGATATGCCCACCACGTTGGTCGAGATCACGGGCAAGCCGTGCGCCATTGCCTCGAGGATGACGGTCGGCATCCCGTCGCGGTCGCCATTGGCAGCAACCCTGCACGGTAGAACGACCATCGCGCAACGCTGATACGCCTCGTCGACAACGTCTGAGAGCTGCGGACCGAGGAAGCGGATCACTTCGTCGACTCCGGCGGCCTTCGCCCGCGCCTTGAGTGTCTCGTCGAGCGGCCCGCCGCCGATGATCTCGACGACGAGGTGGGGATGCTCGGTGGTCAACAGCGCGACCGCGTCGATGAGCACATCGATGCCCTTCTTCTCCACCAGTCGGGCCACGCAGAGCACCGGTCCGGTGTGTCCGTTACCGAACGGGCTGGACACCGGCGGCAGTTCGCCCCGTACCCCGTTCGGTACAACCGCCAATACCAAGCCGGGCAAGCGCGATGCGAGGTGCCGCATGTTGAACAACGACACCGTTACCACCGTCGCAGCACCCCGTACGCGATCTGGGAGTGACCCCGCATTGTCGTCGTGATAGATGTCCTTGGCGTGCGCCGTGACCGTGAACGGTCGGCCGCTCAACGCGGCAGCGTCGCGGGCAACGTCAGCGGCTGCGGTCGCGAAGTGCGCGTGCAGGATGTCGATGCGCTCGCGTTTGACCCGATCGGCGACAAGGCCGGCTTGGAGAAATTGCCGCCAAACGCCCGCGCGACGCGCCCTGACCGCCAGGCCCGACCAGCGCACGGGTCGTCGCATCCCAAGCCGAAGATGGGCGACGAGGACCACCCGGTCCGTCAGCGTCGGTCGCCGAGGCAGGTAGCGGATCTCGCCTCGAACCCGATCGACATCGGCGTGCCATGGTCCATCCTCCGGGGGCATCAGCGAATCGACCCCGAGCCGGCAACCGATTGCCTCGAGTTCCAGCAGCTCGCGCGTGATGAACGTCTCGCTGAGGCGCGGGTATCGCTTGAGGACGTAGAGCACCGACGGTGGACTTCGCTCCACGCTCATCCGAGCCGTCGCTTCATGTCGATCGGCACTACGGGATTCGATTGTGCATGGTTGAGGCGCCGGTACAGGCCGTCGCGGCGGAGCAACTCGCGATGGGTGCCCTCCTGTACGATCCGGCCGGAATCCAGAACGAGGATCCGGTCTGCCCGCCGCACGGTCGACATCCGATGGGCGATGACGACGGTCGTCCGACCGGCGGGGAGATTCGAGAGCGCCTGCACGAGAAGCTCTTCTGACTCCGCATCGACGGCGCTCGTCGGTTCGTCGAGGATGAGGATCGGAGCATCTCTGACGATCGCCCGGGCGATGGCGACGCGCTGACGCTGGCCTCCGGACAGGTTGGCACCGCGCTCGCCAATGGGCGTGTCCAGCCCGTCCGGCAGACGGCTGGAGAACTCGTCGACAAGTGCCAACCGCGAGGCACGCTCGATGTCGGCCGTGCTGGCACCGGGGCAGCCGAGCGCGATGTTCTCACGAAGGGTGCCCTGCATCAGGGTGCAATCCTGGAGCACCATCGAGATCTGCGGACGGATCGAGGTGACAGTGAACATGCGTACGTCGCGGTGATCGAGCATCACCACCCCATTCGTCGGGTCGTAGAGCCGAGGGATCAGCGAGGCGATCGTGCTCTTACCCGCGCCCGTCGGCCCGACCAGGGCTGTCATCTCTCCGGGCTCGATCGTCAGCGACAGGTCGGCGAGCACAGGCTCACGTCCGTAGCTGAACGTGACGTGGTCGAAGCGGATGTGTCCGTGAAGGCGATCCGACCGGACGGCTCCGGGGCAATCTGCGATGCCCGGCGATTCGTCGAGGACGGCCAGCACGCGTTCCATCGCTGCCGCACCCTTGCTCCCGACGTTGCCGAGCCTGGAGAGCGCCTTGATCGGCTTGTAGATGGATCCCACATAACTGAGAAAGACGAGCAACTCCCCGATGCTCAGCCGACCGCTCATGACGCGCTGCGCGCCGACCCACAGCACGATCACTGTCGAGATCACGCCACTCACGTCCACGAGCGGACCGAAACGTGACTGCAGGCGTATCGCTTGCAGGCCTGCGGCCAGGCTCACCCGGTTCAAGTCGCCGAACCGTTGCTCCTGATGCTCCTCCAGCGAAAAAGCCTGCACAAGCCCGATGCTGCTCAAGTTCTCGGTCGCCGCAGCCGCCACTTGACCGTCGGCCTTGCGCGCCCCGCGTGAGGCCACCTTGAGGTCGCGGGTCGAGCGGTAGACCGTGAATGCCAATAGGGGTGTCGCTAGCAGCGCGAGCAACGCGAAAACCGGATCGAGGATCACCATGATGGTCATCATCCCGAGGATCAACAGCCCGTTCGGAATGAGGATGGACAGGGTCTGAATGATCATGTCCTGCGTGCGATCGACGTCACTGGTCACACGGGCCGAGAGATCGCCTACGCGGTTTTCCCCGTGGAAGCGAAGCGACAGCCGGTTGAGGTGGGCGAAGACCGTCTCCCGGATCGAGTTGCCGAGGCGCAGCCCTTGCGAAGCCAGAAGGCGTGTCGCCCAGTAGTCGACCATCGCACCGACGATCACGAGCAGAGCGAGAGCGGCACAGGCCAGAGCAAGAAGCTGGGTCGTATTGCTTGGTCGGGGCCGAGCGTTCAATACGTCATCGACGACAAACTTCAGCGGCCACGGCTGCGCCAGCCCGAGGAGCACTTCGATCACGGCGAGGAATCCGCCGATGGCGAGCATGCGTCGATACGGCCGAACAAACGGCCAGACCGAACGCAGGCTCTTCACACCACGACCCTGCCGCTCGCGAGAGCGAGCAACTCCTTTGCGGCGTTGGCGGCGCCGTCCAGGCTGAGACCGGCCTGCTCGATTGCTCCCGGAGGATGGCGCCGGGGGCGGTCCAGCAACCAGTCGATCTCGGCGGCATCGGCACCCTGGTCGACGACGTCGACGAGGCCGAGCGACGCCAACCGTGAGGCTCGGATCGCCTGTTCGCGCCTCGGGCTTCGGCGCGGAACCAGGATCGGGCGGATCCCGACCGCGAGCGACTCGACGGTCGAGTTGTACCCCGCCATCTGCAGCACAGCACCGGCAGCGGCGAAGAACGGCAGGCAGCTGGCCGCGCCGCGCACGACCGTCAGCCGGGGGCCGGCGTCCGAACTAGAAGCAATGCTTCGCACGTCCGCCGCGTACGGTCCGGCGACGAGCGTGCCGTGCCAGTCCGGACGGCGTCGGATGAGCTCGGCACCCAGCCGGAACACTTCTCCGCCGTCGCCGCCGCCGCCAGCGGCGACGACCAAATGGCGAGGCTCGGCTTCACTGCGGACTTGGGGTTGCTCGCAAACCCACCCGCAGTAGTACGGCTCGAGCGGAACGTCGTACTCTTCGACGTGGTCACACAGGACACGGTCGCCGTAGACCAGCAGGCGGGAGAAGCTGGTGACAACGTCGGCCCAGCCGTCACCGCGCAACTCGGCCCGAACTTGTGCCGGCTCGTCAAGCACGTCGCGCAACCCGATGACGATCGCGGCACCCTGCCGGCGGGCGGCTTCGACCCCGGGTCGCAGCTCACCAGCGGTGCCGTATGGATGCCGGTCGATCAGCACGACGTCGGGGCGTTGCTCGACGACGAGTTCACGAAATAGGCGCTTCCGCGTGCCGATCGCACGGTGGAAGCTCATGCCCCCGCTTCGATAGGTACCCCCGGCGTCCTTCAGCAGGGGCGGAACCTGAACGACGCGCAGCCGCGGGTCGTGCAACCAGCCCGGGCGTACCCGCACGCCGGTCACGATCGTGATCTCGGCCTGTGGACACGCCCCGAGCAATGCAGCCGCGATCAAGCTGTTCCGGCGGACGTGGCCTAGACCGAAGCCGTCGTGGGACGAGAGTATGTAACCGCCCATTCACTCATCGTTCACCTCGCATTGGACTATTGCAATGGAACGATCGTCGTAGTACTACAACGGGTGACAGCACCCCCTTGGAAGTGCTGGCCTGCACCATGTCGTCGGCGTTGAGCGAGTGGGAGACTCGATCCCGTGGCTCTGCTCTGGCTCTCGATCCGCGTCCGTTGGCGGCGGGCGTGGGCGCGGTCGTTGGTGGTGGCGCTGCTGATCGGAGGCGTCGGCGGGTTTGTCCTTGCCGCCGCAGCGACGGCCCGGCGCGTGGAATCCACGTATCAGACCTTCGTCGACGAAATCCACGCACCCGACCTCGTGGTCATCCCCACCTGCGAGCGACCGGCCACGGCTTTCGGCTGCGACGCCCCTCCGAAGCAGGTGAGCGCTGCAACCATGGTCGAACGCTTGGAGGGCGTCGCGGTGGTCGAACAAGCGCGATCAATCCTGTCGGTCTTGCCCTACTTCGTCGACAAAGACGGCGAGCCGCTGCTCGCTACCGCGGACGACCCGACCGGGTGTGTCGACAACGATCGGTCAGTCGCTCTCGTGCCGGTCGGACCTGTGAGAGCTGACGCACAGGCCATGCCGTTCCGACTGGAGGGCAAGCTGCCCGAGCCGGGCAATTCCGAGGTGGTCGTAACGCTTGCCACAGCCGAACGGGTGGGCATCAGTGTTGGCGATTCGCTACTCCTCGCCGGGTGGTGCAACGTCGACTTTGAACCGGTCGAGATGGGTCGAACCACGACTCTGACGGTGAGCGGTGTATCGGTCGGTCCGCTCGATATCGAGCCGCCCGGGACCGGCCAGGCGATCGAGCCCGCCTATGTAGATCCTGCCGTGGTCGATCAGCTAGTCGCGGCGGGCGCAGAAACACAGACGAATACGATCGTGTGGGTCGATCGCGGAGCGTCGCGCGAGGCCATCAGCCAGGCACTCGCGCCGTATCAGATCATCATCGATCTGCGCGAGCGGGCGGTTGCGTTCGATGATGCCCTCGCCAGCGACGCCCAGCTGTTGTGGCTGTTGTCCGGTGTCGGAGCGTTGGGCGCCGTGCTGTTGCTGGGTCCGATCGTGGGCAGGCATCTGCGGGAGACCGCCGGCAATACGGCGGTGCTGGCCGCGCTCGGAACGACCCGGAAGCAGGCCGTCGTTCAGTCACTCACCCACGTCGGTGCGCTCGGCCTCCTCGGCGGGCTGCTGGCAGCCGTCTTGGCGCCGGTGATCAGCGCGTTCATGCCACGAGGTTTTGCCGTGACAATCGCTCCGCACACGCCCCTCGAGTTCGACGCGGCACTTACTGCCATCGGAATCGTGCTGCTGGTCACTGCATTGGTCGCCATGGGAGCGCTCGCCGCATGGCGGACCAACAGTTCGGGCGAGGCCAAGGTTCCGCAGTCCTCTGACCACCGAGGGATGGCGATCGCCTCGTCTCACCTTCGGCCCGCGGCGCGCAGCGGCGTACTCACCGCCGTGGGCACGCCTGCAGGTCCGCGTCAAGCCAGCCCATGGCCGAGCCTCATCTCATTGGCAGTAGCTGGGGCGACGTGTGTCGCCAGCCTGACCTACCTCGCCGGGCTCAACCACTTCGAGCGAACTCCTTCGCTGATGGGATGGAACTGGGACGCCTGGGTCGCGTTCAGCTCGAACGCCTCGGAGGTGGCCCCCTCGATCCTGGACGGGCTCGGCGACATCGAAGGAGTCGAAGACGTGACTGCCGGAACGTTCTTCCCGCCGGTGTTCCTCGCCGTCGCTGATACCGAGATCACGGTGTGGCCGTGGTCGTTCGACACCGGGCCGGGGGCAATCACACCCTCGATCGTCAGCGGGCGAGCACCCGATGGCCCGGACGAGGTGGCGATCAACGCAGTGTTCGCTCGAGCTACCAACCTCGGCGTGGGTGACAGTGTCGCCATTGCGCGGTCGGCCCTCGTCACGTCGCTCGCTGACGCGCTCGGGCAGGCCGCGCTCGAACGCGGCTTGCCGGACCTTGCGCTGAACCCGCCCGACGAGGATCCGGTGATCGCCAACTTCGAGATCACCGGGATCGCCGTCCTGCCGCTGCAACGGACGCAGGACTTCGCCCAGGCTGCATTCACCCTCGGCGGTCTGGCGGCGCTGGTCGAACCCAGCTACGAAGAGGTCGCACGCGCACTCGAGTGGCTACCTGCCGACCTACCGGCTGATCTACCCAGCGAAGCAACGCAGATCCTCACCAACACCCGCATCGAAAGCCCAGGCGCGTACCTTCGTGTGTCAGGCGACCTACAGTCATCGGCCAGTGCGATCGAAGGGGTCGAAGGGGTCGAGGAGGTCATCGCTCCGAGCCCTGAACAGGTCCTGACCCTCGTGGTCGGCTTGAACCTCAGCCACAACGACCGAGTGCCCCTCGCGCTGGTGAACGTGGTGTCCATCGCAGCGGCAGCCCTGCTGTGCTATCTGCTGTACACCGCAGTCCGTGCTCGTCGGTTTGAGTTCGCCGTCATGCGTGCCCTTGGATTGTCGAGCAAAGGTGTCCGTTGGTCGGTTGCGGCGCAGGCCACCGCAACGGCGGTCGTCCCGTTGATCGTCGCGATCCCAGTCGGTATCGCCGTCGGCCGCCAGGCTTGGCTGACGTCGGCTCGCCACCTCGACGTGGTCGCCGTATCGGTCACGCCATGGTGGGCGCTCGCGGTTCTCGTCGCGTCCGCGATCGTGATTGCCAATCTCGTGGTCCTCGTCCCCGGATGGACGGTCGTCAAGAGGTCGCCGGGGCGTGACTTGCGAGCCGGATGAGTCAGCCTGGCGGAGCGAAGAATTCCAGCGGGATGCCGTCCGGATCCCGGAAGCTAATCCCGGAGCCGTAGGTCGCGTCCTTGATGCCGCCGTGAGTGACGCCGAGCGCGTCGAGCCGCTGAACCCAATCGTCGAGCTCAGCGCGATTGGCGCAGCCGAATGCGACATGGTCGAGACCGATCCGATACTCGCTGAACGTTTCGTCGGGCGCCGGTTGCTTGTGTTGGTGCAAGCCGATCAACGTGTTGCCGAGAAGGTACACGGTGTGGTGGAAGTCGGGGTCGGTGTCTTCGTCGAGCACTGGCTTGGTATCGAACAACGCCTCGTACCAGGGGACGCTCACTGACAGATCGCGGACTGTCAGCGCGACGTGGGTCAGCGCAGGGAAAGCTTGCATAGATCACTCCTCTTTGGTGTCAGCGGACGATAGTACTCGTGTGGGGTCTTTCGTTAGCGCAACTCGAAGCGCCTGCCACCCGAGAACGTACCGGGGTTGCCGGCTTGGTCGTTAGCGCGCACGCGCCACCACATTCGAGTCGTTGGCAGAGTGTTGATCGCCATGGTCGAGGCGGTCACCGTCTGTGTCACGACAGGCGAAGAGAACGTGTCCTGGTCGTCGATCTGGATCGTGTAGCTAGCGGCGCCAGTCACGTCGGACCAGTCGAACGTGATCATCTGGCCGGATGAGAAGCGCGCATCCGCGACAGGACTCACGAGTGACGGCGCGGGGAGCGGGCCGGTACCCACCGGGTTGACGGTCAGCGTCGCAGTCCTCGTGACAGCATCGGCAGCGGCCGTGATCGTCACCGCGGTCGAGGCCGTCACTGAGCTGGTCGCGGTTGTGAAGGTGGAGCTTGTCGAGCCGGCGGGGACCGTGACGCTTGCGGGCACGCTGGCCACTGCGGCGTTCGAGCTGCTGAGGGTCACTGCCGTACCTCCCGCCGGCGCGGCGCCGCTGAGTGTGACTGTTCCCGTCGACGGGTTGCCGCCGGTCACGCTCGTCGGGTTGAGCGAGACGGAGGACAGCGTCACAGCCACTGGGCCCGCGGGGTTGACCGTCAGAACGGCCGTGCGGGTGATACCGCCACGAGTGGCGGTGATCGTCACGGACGTGGACACAGCCGGCGCAGTGGTTGTGACGGGGAACTGAACGCTCGAAGATCCCACGGGGACAAAGACGCTGTCCGGTACCGAAGCGACGGAGGGATCGCTGCTCGACAGGATGACGCCCACGCAGCAGGCGGATACGTTGCTGCTGACCGCGACCGTTCCCGTCGAAGAGGTGCCGCCGGTGACGCTCGTCGGGTTGAGAGACAGCGACGACAAGCCTGGCCCCGGTGGCGGGGGGTTCACATTGAGCGTGGTCTGCCTCGTCAAACCGTCCGCCGTCGCTTTGATGATCGAGAATTGGCCCTGGGTCGGGTCGGACGCAGTCGCGACAGCGAAGGTCGCGCTCGTCGCACCCGAAGGCACCGTGACGCTCGCGGGCACCGTCGCCCACCGCGTGTCGCTGCTCGTGAGTGACACCAGCTTTCCTCCGGCTGGCGCGGGCCCGCCGAGCGTGACCGTTCCCGTGGAGCCAAAGGTTCCAATCGCCGGATTGGGGTTGAAGGAGAGGTCCGTGAGCGCCGCCGAGGGAAGGATCTCGAGCGGCATCGTCTTCATCGAGCTGCGAGTGGCCACGATCACCGCTGGAGTCGAGGTCGTGACTGGCTGGGTCGTGATCGTGAATGTGGCGCTCGTCGAACCTTGCGGGATCGTGACACTTCCCGGAACGGATGCCACGGACGGATTCGTGCTCGCCAGCATGACGATCGCCCCGCCCGGACCCGGGATGAAGCCTGGGTTCAGCGCGACGGTGCCGACGACTGTCCCACCGCCCTGCACGGACGGTGTGCTGAGCGTGAACGTTTGCAGCACCAGGAGGGGCTCGGCTGGGGACATGAAAACGGTCGCTGCCTGCGTCGACCCGCCGTACTGGCCGATGACGGTCGGAACGACGACTCGACCGTCGGTTGTGCTCGCGGCGAAGGTCGTCGAAGTGGCACCCGCCGGAACGGTGACGCTGGCCGGCACCGACAACCGATCGGGATACTGGGCCGTCAGGATCACCGTCGACCCGCCCGACGGTGCCGCGCTGTACAACGTCACGGTGCCTGTCAGCGACTGGCTGCCAGCGACGAGTTCCGGGCTGAACGCGAGGCTCTTCAGCCCGGTGCCGGTCGCGGGTGGCGGGGGAAGCGGTGTGCCCGGCGGTGGGACCGGGGGCGCCGGCGACCCAGTCCTGGTCTGGACGCTACGTCTGCTCGAGAGCGGCCCGGCCGTGGTGCCGTTGAAAGCTCGCACCCGCCAGAACCAGTCCCGATCGCCGTTGAGCGTCGCGGCTTGTTGGTTCATTGTGATGTTCGAGACGGTGATCTTGTTCGAGCTGTTGAAGTTCGTGGTCGTGTCGACCTCGAGCGTGTAGCTCGTCGCGCCCGATACGTGGTTCCAGGCGAACGTGATGTTGCCGGGTCGGTAGCGGCCGCCACTCGGTGGGCTCGTCAACACGGGCGCGGTGAGGACGGTGCTGGCGGCCTCCTGCACTCGGTATGTCCGCACCGGGGACCACGGACCGAGGTTGCCCGCGGCGTCGAGTGCCTGTACTCGCCACGAGTACGTGCGGGTGAAACCGCAGCAGTAGAAGTACGACGAGAACGACGTCGGTGCCCACGGCTCGTACCACCCGTCGAGTTCGGCCTGGAAGTCGTCGCGGAACTCGGGGTTCGGGCTGACCTGAACGTGGTATGCCCTGATGCCGGAGGCATCGGCGATGTCCGCCCAGTCGAGAGCGACGCGCACGCCAGTGGCGCTCGACATGTCGAACACCGCGCCGTCGTTCGGCCAGGAGATCGTCGGCGCGGGCGGCGGGTTCGTGTCGGTCGTTGGCATCGAGTCAAGCGATAGCTTCGTGACGAAGATGTCCTCGGCGAGGGTGCCCGGCGAGTCTGTGCCGCTCGGCTTGCCGTCGGCCGCGTACACCGTGTCGAATGCCCCCGCCGTCACCGGGAAGTCCGTCGACATCGTGATGCCGGCGACGACGACTGAGTTGCCGCCGCCGGGGACGACCTCGAGTGCGGCCTCGCCGGCCGTCGCCCCGAGGAGCGTCGAGTACAGGATCTGGCTGCCGTCTGCCGCGATCTTCGTGACGTACGCGTCGCCGGCCGTGCGGGCCTCTGCTGTGCCATCCTCGGGAATTCGGTCGTAGGCACGGTCGGTCGTCGGCGGGTTGTTGACGGCGGTGCCCCCCACGATGATCGCCGCGCCCGTGGCGTCGACGACGACATCGTCCGCGGTCTGGTTGCCCGGCGCGCCGTACAGCGTCGACCAGAGAACGCTGCCGCCACCGCCCGCTGGAGTCCGCAAGCGTGCGACCCACCCCATGGAGGTGTCGATCGGCGCGAAGTGGGTCCGCAGCAGCGCGCCCGGAGTCGTCGGGAAGTCTCCCGATCGCGTGAACCCGCTCGCCGTGATGAGCGTCGGGTCATTGGGGTCGAGCGCGATGCCGTTGCCGGCCTCGATGTACTCGTTGCCCCCGAGCAGTGTCGAGTAGCGCAGGTCGGCCGCGCCGGCGCCGTCGGGCTGCAGGCGCGCAACGAAGGCTTCGCGGTCGCGGCTGCCCAAGGCGCCGGCCGTCGTGTCGAAAGCACCCGCGGTCGTCGGGAACAGCGCACCGGTGTCCGGGACGAACGTCTGCCCGGTGAGGTTCACGGCTCCGTCGGGGCCGACGACCATGTCGAAGACACTTTCCTGGCCGTCGCCGCCGAGGAAGCTCGAATACGTGACCTGCCTTCCATCCGGGGACAAGCGGGTCACGAAGATGTCACCGCCGCTCATCGTCCGGTCGTACGCACCGGTAGTCGTCGGGAAGCCGGTCGAACTCGTGAACCCGGCGACGATCGGGTTGCCGGCGGGGTCGTAACCGGCCCGGCTGACGAGATCTTGGCCGGTCAGCCGATCGCCGCCGAGATACGTGGCGAGCAGCGGCCCGCCGCCGGTGGCATTGAACCGGATGACGTATCCGTCGTACTCGCCGAAGTCCAGCGGAAACGCAGGGTTACCAGGGGGAGTGGAGTCGAACGCGCCTGGTGTGGTCGGAAAGTCCTTCGAGTTCGTGTCGCCGACAACGAGCGCGTTGCCGACCGCATCAACGGCGACGTCTTGGACCGTGTGCACGTTGGAGCCCCCGAAGAAGGTCGCGTACTTGAGCGCATTCCCGGCACCCGAGAGCCGGGCGACGAAGACAGTGCCTGCAGCTCTCACGCTCCCGATCGGTGGGAACTCCGGCGAGCGCGTCCAACCGCCGATGATCACGTCGCCGGTGCTGTCGTTCACGCGGACCATGCCACCGAGAGCCTCGTCCCCGCTTCCGCCCAGGTATGTGGACCACTCGATCCCCGGGTCGACGATGAGGGGAAGAGAGGCGTCGTGCCCGGTGACAGCGAACCCGAAGCGGTTGTCGCCGAGCAGGCGGAACTCGCTGCGTAGCGGACGGCGGTCTCCACTCGGGAGTACGTCCCACGCCACGGGCGGAGCGTGTTGCAGCGGGCCGGCGTCTGTGTGCAGGACCAGCGCGCCGTCGGCATCGATGAAGGCGGCCGTGCTGGAATCGGCGCGGATCACGAATTGTTCGAGCGCGGCGCCGGGGTCGACGAGGAGGTCGTACTCGAGGTTCGCGCCGGCCTGGCGCACGCGCACGTCGATCCCGTCGTAGATGTCGCTATAGAGCACCGAGGAATAGCTCGGGATGTCAGTGTGCCAACCCGTCGGGTCGTTGCCGAAAACGAAGTTGTACACGCTCGGGCGCTCGTCCTCACCGGTCAAGGTCGCCGACGACGCGGCACCCTCGAACGCGAGCCCGACGGGCTTGCCGCTACCCAGGTCCAGTTGGATTCCATCGCGTTCGAACGCGGCCGACGCCGTGCCGTTGCGCGCTGCGAATACGATGCTGGGGTCCCATTGACCACGGTTCTCGACGAAATCGACCGGAAGCTCCGACA
>JANMRB010000186.1:0-1909 GCA_031370825.1 Ilumatobacteraceae bacterium | reverse complement strand
CAGGTCATCGGGATCGACACCCAGCCACGCGCCGAACGTCACGGTGTAGCCGCCAGTGAGATGTATCGGCACGAGAACGCGCACGAACGCACCAACGCCTTGAACTTGCATGAGGGCTTCATTGCCCCAAGTTCTCGCTTCTCGCTCAGCCACAGGTACCTCAAGAACCGGCTCCGGTAGCACGAATCGCAAGTGTCGATTGTGCTCATCCAGTCGGCGGCCGCAATGCGGACAAAGGTCGGTGGGCACCCGAGCAGGTTGCCCGATCCGGCGGGCCGGTGCAAGGCCGGGTACACCAACACGTAGATGGAACTGTGCTGTAATCCGCTGGCGGTGACGCTCCGGTTCCGGCACTATGCGCAGGTGCTCGGATCGTGTCGTTTCGTCCAGGTCGGCGCTCAGCGCTGCGTGGTTCGGGGTTGTTGCATCGTCGCAGAGCAGCGCTATGGGCACATTGAACAGATTGCGCCACAACGGTCGGGGCGCGCGTGACCGCGGGGTCGGTCATCATGCTGAGCGGTCCGTCGAGCTCTGGCAAGACGACGCTTGCCGCTGCGCTGCAGCGCCGGTTCGCGGCGGACGGGGAGTGCTGGTTCGTCTACGCCATGGACGACTACTTCGCAAAGTTGCCGTTCGACTGGGTGACTGCCGGAAACCACGTCGGGATCCACGCCGACGAAGGCGTGGTGCTCGAGATCGTCGACGGCGTGTTTCGGATGCGGATGGGCCCCATCGGACGGCGGGTGCTGGTCGCGTGGCGAGGCGCCGTCGCATGCGCCGTGCGCGCCGGGCTCAACGTCATCGCTGATGACGTAGTCCTGACGGAGGATGATTGGCGGGGGTGGCAGGTCGAGCTCGTCGGGCTCGACACGCACTGGGTTCGCGTGCAGATCGCGCTCCATCTGCTCGAAGAGCGGGAGCGGGCGCGATCGGATCGCATGTCCGGCCATGCGCGATCGCAGTACGAGATCGCCTATCGCTATCCGACGTACGACGCCCATGTCGACACAGGGACACTCGACCCAGATGCGGCGGCCGCAGAAGTGTGCGCCGTGTGGCGCGCTCGGCCAAGGTGAGTGGGGCAACTCGACGGAACGGCGCGCCTGAACTGCCTTCGGCGCCCGGGACATCTGCGCTCGTGGAGATCGGCAGTTTGGAGTGGGCGCGTCCTTGAAGCCCTTCACCTTCACCGCGACGCTGTCGTTCAACTCGTAGTTGCACTCGCGTCGTCGGTGGTGGGCGCGAACCGCTCTTCGGGAATGCGAGAATGGTTGGGTGAGCAACGCTTCAGCGATCGGAGTTGACGGGCACGCGGTTGATCCGTCGCGTGTTGCCGAGATCTGCCAGCGCTACGGGATCGCAGAACTGTCGGTGTTCGGTTCGGTCGCTCGCGGCGATGCCGGCCCCGACAGCGACGTCGACTTGCTCTACGTCCTCGCCCCGGGGGCTCGACTCGGTTTCGGAATCGACGATCTCGAAGACGAACTCTCTGAGCTGTTCGGCCGTGGCGTCGATCTCGTGGCCAAGAAGGCGGTCCACCCGTTGCTGCGTGCTGAGGTCGACGAGCTGGCGACGACGCTGTATGCGGCGTGATCGTCTGTTGTTGACCGAGATCGTCGACGCGGTCGAACGCATCGTCGGCCTGGCGGAAGGTCGTTCGCTCATCCCGGCGTTGCTTGGATGGCGCCGGTGAGGATGCGGAACCGCATCGTGCATGGCTACTGGTCAATCGACCTCGATGTGCTCGTCACAACTGCTGCAGATGACTTGCCCAGCTTCGCGGATGGTGTCCGTGCCGTGCTCGCTCAAGTCTCCTCGGACGACGGCCGCATCTGAACTCATCGAGTCTCGCTGCGCTTGTCGTACGAGGAGAGTGCATCGCCGACAGCAAATATCAACCATATGAAAC
>JANMRB010000147.1:0-4761 GCA_031370825.1 Ilumatobacteraceae bacterium | reverse complement strand
ACGTTGCGGCGCTGGGCGTGCATCGCCGAGATCACCCCGATCATCGTCGCCGCCGACGGCGTCTCGCTCTATCTGGGGCGCGACTCGCGGGTCGCCAACCGCGAACAACGCCGCGCCCTACGAGCGATGTACCGCCAACTGCGCGATCCCCGGATGCCGGGTCGTGTTCGACTACTGCGACATCCACCACATCCGCTGGTACCGCAACCTCGGCAACACCGACATCGACAACCTCCTGCCGATCTGCACCAAACACCACCACCTCGTTCACGAAGGCGGCTGGAAACTCGCCCTCGACACCCGACGCAACCTGACCATCACCTACCCAGACAACACCACCATGACCACCGGCCCACCCACCGCACGCGCCCGATGAAGCCGGGTAAACCGAGGTCCGAATGACCACGTGACAAGACACGTCAGCGAAGTGGGAGGTCGCCTCAGCGACTCAGGTAGCGCCCACGACTCGATCGATGAACCAGTCGACCAGGTGCTCTGCCGCGGGTTGGCTGTCGGCGACGTTGCGCCTCGATTCCTCGATCAGCTCGTCCGGCTTGATGGCGTGCTTGAGCAGCTCGGCGGAACCGCCGTCACTGCTGGCCCATCGACGGATCATCGTCTCGGTTGCCTCCGGATGGAACTGCGTGCAGAAGCTGCGGTTCCACAGCCATGCCTGCGGTCCAACTGCGCTGCGGGCGAGCTCACGCGCTTCTGGCGGCACGGTGACCACGTCGTAGTGCCACTGCATCCACGGCCCTTCTGGAATCACCTCTGGAACATCGCTGACCACGTGATGCCATCCGA
Source organism: Ilumatobacteraceae bacterium (assembly GCA_031370825.1). Classification (GTDB taxonomy): domain Bacteria; phylum Actinomycetota; class Acidimicrobiia; order Acidimicrobiales; family Ilumatobacteraceae; genus JAENVT01. The sequence continues at coordinate 3,957 of JANMRB010000147.1, read as the reverse complement.
TCTCCGGCTCGCGAGCTCGCTCGACGGTGCCCCCTAGGGCGTGCGACATGATCTGGTTGCCATAGCAGATGCCGTAAACAGGTACGCCCTTGCCGTGCGCGTTTCGAATCAGTTCGGCTTCTGCAGCAACCGAGTCGGCGACGTGAGGCCAATAGACGCTCCACTCACTCCCGAGTGTCACGACGAGCTGATGTCCCTCGAGCGTTGGCCAGTCGTCGAGGTTCTCGCGCTGGCATTCGGTGAACGAATACCCACACCGACGAAAGCGATCGACGACAAACCCGCCGTCGGTGTCCGCGGCATTTGCGATCAGTAGTGCGCGCATCGGCACTACGGTACGCGCTGACATGCCGGCTCCGATTATTTCCAGTGCCGCGATCGATCGCGCCGCGGAGGCAGGCCGCGGTGTCGTCATCCATACGCCTGTAACAGGGTCAGCCGCGCTCAGCGACCGATGCGGCGGCCAGATCGTTTTGAAAGCCGAGAACCTGCAGCGCACCGGCAGCTTCAAGCTTCGCGGAGCGATGAACAAGCTGTCCGCACTCGGCGACGAAGCCAAGAACGGCGTCACCGCTGGAAGTGCCGGCAACCATGCCCAAGCGATCGCGTTCGCGGCGCGTCACGCCGGCGTTCCCTGCGAGATCTTCGTGCCCTCCGGCGCGCCGATATCGAAGATCGAAGCCTGCCTCGCGTATGGCGCAACCTTGATCGAAGGCGGTGACTCCCTCGACGAAGCAGTCGCCGCCGCACGCCAGCGCGCTGCGATCGCAGGCATGGTGTTCTGCCATCCGTACGACGACGTCGACGTGGTCGCTGGGCAAGCGACGCTCGGGCGCGAGCTCATCGTCGACGTGCCCGATCTTCGTCGGGTCATCGTGCCGCTCGGCGGAGGCGGGCTGGCCAGCGGCATCGCCATAGCGGTGAAAGCCAACGACCCGACCGTCGAGGTGATCGGTGTGCAGGTGTCGGCGTGTGCTCCATATGCTCACCGCCCGCCGCAGGCTGGGCCTGTTGTCACCCTCGCCGATGGAATTGCCGTCAAGAGGCCGGGCGAGATCACGCGCCCGCTGGTCGAGCAATGGCTCGACGATGTCGCTGTCGTCGAGGAGAACTCTGTGGCCGACGCCATGGTCCTGTTGATGGAACGCGCCAAGCTGTTCGTCGAAGGTGCCGGCGCCGTGGGCGTGGCGGCATTGATCTCCAACCAACTCAGCCCGGCTCTCACGGGTACGACATGTGTCGTGTTGAGTGGCGGCAACGTAGACCTCGGCCTGCTACCCGGCCTGATCAGACGCCATGAGACGCAGGCGGGCCGACGCTTGATCCTCTTCGCCAGGATCAGCGATCGACCAGGCGGCCTGGCACGCCTGCTGACGCTGTTCGCGGAGAACGGCGCGAACCTGATCGAGGTCGAACACGTTCGTGAGGGAGTCGACCTCCACGTGCGCGAGACAGGCGTGCAGGTCGTGCTTGAGGTGCGCGGCCGCGGTCACGCCGAGTCGGTTGTACGCGCCGCGACGGATGCCGGTTACGGCATCGAGGTGATCGACAACAGGTGAGCAAGTAGTCGCCGCGCTACGTGGCGATGAACACGTTCTTGAGCTCGCTGTAGTGGTCTAAGACGTGCATCGAGTGCTCACGACCGAGGCCGCTCTGCTTGAAGCCTCCGAAGGGCGTGCTGTATCGAACCGAGCTGTTCGAGTTGACGCTGATCGCGCCTGCCTCCATTGCGCGCACGACCCTCAACGCCTTGGCGCCATCGCCCGTCCAGACCGACCCGGATAGCCCGTAGTCGCTGTCGTTGCAGATCCGGATCGCGTCGGCTTCATCATCGAACGGGAGGACCACCGCAACCGGCCCGAACACCTCGTCGCGGCAGACACGTTCAGTCGGATCCGCCGGTGTCGCAATCATGATCGGATGCCAGTAGCCGGGGCCCTGCGGTGCCGTCCCGGTGAAAACGGTTTCGAGCGTGTCGGTGAACGATCGCACTTTGGCCAGGTGCTGAGCGGTGACCAGCGGCCCCATGGCCGTTGACGAATCCATGGGATCGCCGACCGTCCATTCCGCAGCGGCGGCCACAAACATCTCGACGAATCGATCGAACACGGTGCGCTCCACCAGCACCCTGCTGCGCGCACAACAATCCTGCCCGGAGTTGTCGAAGACGGCTCCCGGTGCAGCGGCCGCGGCTTTCTCCAGATCGGCATCGGCGAAGACGATGTTGGCGCTCTTTCCACCCAGCTCGAGCGTGACGCGCTTCACCTGATCCGCGCAGCCGGCCATGATCCGCTTGCCGACCGCGGTCGAGCCGGTGAAGGCCACCTTGCGGACATCGGGATGTTCGACGAACCGCCACCCGACCTCGGCGCCGGTCCCGACGACGACGTTCAAGACGCCCTCGGGGATGCCGGCCTCGAGCGCCAACTCACCGAGCCGCATCGTGGTCAGGGGAGTGATCTCGGCCGGCTTCATCACCGCCGTGTTGCCAGCCGCCAAGGCCGGCCCGATCTTCCACGACGCCATGAGCACCGGGAAGTTCCACGGAGTGATGAGACCGACCACTCCGAGCGGCTCGTGAAAGGTCATGTCAACACCTCCCGCCACCGGGATCGTCGAACCAGTGTGCTTGTCGATGGCGCCCGCGAAGTAGTGGATGACATCGGCAGCAGCGTTGGCGCACCACGTGCTGCTGCCGATCGGCATGCCCATGTTGGCGGTCTCCAGCCGACCGAGCTCGTCGGCGTGGTCGGCGATCTTGTCGGCGAATCGACGCATCAGGCGAGCCCGGTCCGCCGGGGCTACAGCCTGCCATGCCGGGACGACCTTGCGAGCGCAGGAGATGGCTGCATCGACCTCTTCGCGGCCCGCAAGCGGCACTTCGCGCAGCAGTGATTCGTCGGCGGGGTTGATCAATCTGATGGTTTCCGGCACGGCTCGCAGGGTAGCTGGCTCTACGGAATCGCCGGCGAGCCGGTCAACGCGCGAAGTCGTGGAGTCGGTGATTGATCTCGACCAAACCTCGTTGAGCGTCGCGATAGATGTCGAACAGCAGCGAGTAACGCTCGTGGGCAGTCGGGGACGGCTCGTGAGCTGCGACGACTCGGCAGCATCGGGCAACGGCGTCGGCAGGATCTCCGAATCGACCGATGCCAATTCCAGCAAGCAAGGCTGCTCCGAACGACGCATCGCCATTCGCCGGCAACGTCACCTCCTTGCCGAGGACATCGGCGACGATCTGTCGCCATGTCGCGCTGCGTGCTCCGCCGCCGATGATGCGCAGCGTGTCGTAGCGCATCCCAAGTTCTTCTGTTGCTGTCATCGCGTCACGCAGGGCGAAGGCGATCCCTTCGTACAGGGCCCGTGCGAAGTGGGCCCTGCCGTGATTCATCGTGAGACCGACGAAGTCTCCACGCAGCTTGTTGTCCCAATGCGGGGCCCGCTCGCCCTGCAGGTAGGGGTGGAAGAGCAGACCTTCGCTGCCCGGCTGCACGGAGCCGGCCAACTCATCCATCCCGGCGAAGCCCTCGGGTTCGAACATCTGATCGCGCAACCAGCGGTGCGCCGATGCACACGAGTTGATCCCTGTCGCGGTGTAGTACAGACCCTCGACGATGTGCGGATAGCACGACACGGGAGGACGCACGAGCGGGCCCTCGGTGACCTGGTAGATCACGCCGGCCGTGGCGAGCTTCACTGCGCCGTCACCGGCCATGCTCGCCCCGGCCCCGAAGAGCTCGACGTGATTGGCGACCCGCGAAAGGAAGTCCCGGTCGGTGATCCGCGCATGGTACTCAATCTCCCCTTGAGCGAACAGCCACATGTTATCTGCCTTGAAAATGGGGCCCAAAACCTCTAGTACGGCGCGACTCACGTCTGTCGATACGGTTTCGTCTGGAGCCATTGGCGCATCAAACAGCCGTACCTCGGACTTGGTTATCACTACCGCGGGTCGGT
>JANMRB010000145.1:0-6820 GCA_031370825.1 Ilumatobacteraceae bacterium | reverse complement strand
TTGCGGACGACGCAAAAGACGGTGTGCACGGGTGTGGAGATGTTCCGCAAGATCTTGGATCAGGGTCAGGCGGGCGACAACATCGGTGCGTTGTTGCGTGGCACGAAGAAGGAGGATGTGGAGCGTGGGCAGGTGTTGTGCAAGCCCGGTTCGATCACGCCGCACACCAATTTCGAGGGTCAGGTGTATGTCCTGTCGGCGTCTGAGGGTGGGCGTCACAAGCCGTTCTTCAACAACTATCGTCCGCAGTTCTTCTTCCGGACCACGGATGTGACCGGGACGATCCAGTTGCCTGAGGGCACTGAGATGGTGATGCCGGGTGACAATGTGGCGATCACGGTCGAGTTGGGTAAGCCGATCGCGATGGACGAGGGGTTGCGTTTCGCGATCCGCGAGGGTGGCCGCACCGTAGGCGCCGGCCGCGTCACCAAGATCACCAAGTGAGCTGACACCCCTCATGGCACAAAGCATTCGTATCCGCCTGAAGGCGTTCGACCACGAGATCATCGACCAGTCGACGCGCAAGATCGTCGAGACCGTCACCCGCACGAGCGCGACCGTGCGTGGTCCGATCCCGTTGCCGACGGACAAGCATCGCTACACGGTCATCCGCGGGCCGCACATCGACAAGGACTCACGCGAGCACTTCGAGATGCGTGTTCACAAGCGCCTGATCGACATCATCGATCCCAATGCCAAGACGATCGACAGCCTGCAGCGCATCGAGTTGCCCGCGGGTGTCGACATCGAGATCAAGATTCAGTCGAGCTGATCCGGGGGACCAAGAGACAACCCCGTCGGGCTTGCCCCGGCGGGGTTCTCTCGTTTTCAACACGAGTTACCAGCGCCGCCTCAGGCAAGCGGCCAACTGCGCCGATAGAACTTCATCATCGAATCGAACCTTCCACCTCCCGAAGTAGGCGCGCCCTTCAGCGATCAGCCCGATCCGGCCCGCCCTCCTCGGAGGCTCTTCGGGGTGCCTGGACGGCACCTTCTCCTGGCAGTCGGACTGGTCCTGACGATTTGGCTGGCAGGTCTGGTCGGCGCGTTGATCGGCGTGCAATGGGCACAGCAACGCGCTGCGCCCTTGCGCAAACCTTCGACGCTCGGAATCGACGTCGTCGAGCCACGAGCCGACGTGCTACCGCGTCTCGATGTCGAGGCCATCGCCAACGACCTTGCGCCAAGCATCGTTGCCGTGCAGTCCAATCTCGTCCGCAACGGACAAAGTGGAGAGAGCGTCGGCACCGGCCTGATCGTGACCGCCGACGGCGAGATCGTCACCAATGCCCACGTTGTCGGTGAGGCCAAGACGGTCCACGTCCGTCTGAACGGCGAGAGTGAGCCCCGCGATGCTGCAGTCCTGGCATCTGATCCGGCCAGAGACCTCGCGTTGTTGCGTATCGACACCACTGGACTGAGCCCTGCGACCTTCGCGGCTCCCGACGACATCCGCCTCGGCGACGAGGTGGTGGCCATCGGCTACGCACTCGACCTGGACGGTGATCCCACCGTGACCCTCGGCATCGTTTCATCGCTCGGTCGCACGTTGAACACCGAGTCAGGAGCACTCAAGGGTTTGATCCAGACCGATGCCGCTGTGTCGTCCGGCAACTCGGGTGGGCCACTGATCAACGCTGTTGGTCACGTGGTCGGGATCACCACGCTGGTCTCATCGACCGGTCTTGGGTCCACCGCCAACGGACTGGGTTTCGCGATCTCCGCCGCCGAGCTCCTACCTGAGATCGACCAGTTGCGCGACCAGGCGAACGGTCAGCCGTCTGCCTCCGGATACCTCGGCGTGCAACTCGACCGTCGCACCGATGGTGGAAGCGGGGCGTTGGTCTCCGAGGTCGTGGTGGGATCTGCCGCCGACAAAGCCGGCATCGAGGTTGGAGATGTGGTGATCGCGGTCGATGGCGAGCCGATAACGGGTCAGGCGGGTCTGATCGCCACGATCCGCAACCTCGCACCGGGTGACGAGGCGACGGTCTCGCTGGTCCGAGATGGCAAGCCGCTCGAGGTCAGCGCGGTACTGGGCGAGCGCCCGCCGGCGTAGCGATTCCAGCGAACCGCCGATTCGATGGCACGGATCAGATGGAGATCAGGGGAAAGCGTTCATCGTCGAGCGGTTGGCCCGGCGCGATCGGCTCGTACGGTGGCGAGTGCAGCCACGGTCTTGTGGCGAAGCGGGCATCCGCGCCGAGGTAGCGGAAGCTCACCGCCCGCCGACGATCGGCGGTGCGGCCTGCGGTGCCCGGCGCCGAGTGGAGGGTGCGGTAGTGGAAGGCGATGACGTCGCCGGCCTGCATGTCGAACGAGACGATCTCGTGCTGATCGCGCACGGCCTCGATGTCGGGCACCAGTTCGAAGTCGCTGACGTTGTCGACGTACGCCGTCTGGTCGACGAACTTGCGCGGCACGAACCGACGGCCCCACAGGTGCGATCCGACGATGAACTCGACGCCGGCAGACTGGGGTACCGGGTCGAGTGGCACCCACAGGCTGACGTTGCTGGCTCCGTCGATGCAGTAGTACGGCTCGTCGTGATGCCACGGCGTCACCTCGTGAGTGTCCTGCTCCTTCACGAGGGTGTGCTCATGGAAGAACCGTGGTGTCTCGCCAAGAAGGGTTTGCGCCAGTAGCGGGAGTGGACCATGCAGCGCGGCGTTTCTGTAGCCCTCGATCCGCTCCCAATTGACGTAGTCGCCGAAGAATCGGCCGGGACCGCCTTCCGGCGTGTAATCGCTGGCCCACGGTCCTGGTGCGGCGAGATTTTCGTCGACTGCTTCAGCGAGCTCATCGAGCTGCGCGTGATCGAGCACTTCGCGCACGACGACCACGCCGTCGCGCTGGAACGCGGCCGCAAGTTCGCACGACTGGTTGAGTGGCTGAGTTCGTTCCATCAGCGGGGCAGCAGGGTGTAGTGGGGATTGGTGAACTCGAGATGATCACCGCGCATGACCGGCACGCCATTGATCGCGATCTTGCGGCCGAGAGTCACACCACCGATCTCCCGACGACCAGTCCAGACCGCGGTGACGGTGCCGGTGTCATCGGAGATCGAGATCGCCAGCGCTGGTTGCCCCGACGTTGGGCGTGCCGTCATGCGGATGACCGTTCCGCTGACGCACACGCGCTCGCGAGGCTGTGTCTCGGCGATCGGCGTGGACTTCGGCGGCTGGATGGCCTCAGCGGGCAGGTCTTCGTGCTTGCGGCGGAGCAACGACATCGTCAACCCACCAGCGCTCGTCGTACGTCGTCTTCGACACCACCCGTCACCAACACCAACACCTCGTCGCCTTGATGCAGCACCGTGTCGCCTCGTGGAACGACCACATGACCGTCGCGTAGCACGGCGACGACGGTGGACTCGCGCGGCAGGCCGAGGTCGGTGAGCTCCTTGGCGATGGCGGGGGAGCCTGCGGCGAGGGTGACCTCGGCGAGACGAGCCTTACCCCCCTCCAGGTTCAGCAGGCGCACGAACGAGCCGACCGTGACGGCTTCTTCGACCAGACCTGTCAGTAGATGCGGAGTCGAGACCGACACGTCGACACCCCACATGTCGTTGAACATCCATTCGTTCTTCGGGTTGTTGACCCGAGCAACGACGCGGGGCACGGCGAACTCCTGCTTGGAGAGCAACGACACGACCAGGTTGTCTTCGTCGTCTCCCGTCACTGCTGCAATGACGTCGGCCTCGGCGGCGCCCACCGACGTGAGCGTGGCTACCTCACATGCGTCGCCCAGGCACCACGTGACACCGACCGGCGTGCGGGTGGCCCGGCCCTGGGCGACGACGGCGCTGTCGTTGTCGATCAGCGTCACCTTGTGGCCCGAGTCCTGGAGCTGGCCGGCCATGTAGCGTCCGACGCTGCCGGCTCCGGCAATGATCACGTTCATGAGTGCGATCCCTCTGTTTTGTGCAGCGCTGCTTCGAGCTGTGCAGCGTTGTCGGCGCGCACGACCACATGCAGCACGTCGTCTTCCTGTAGCAGCGTTGCCGATGGCGGGATCGACGACTCACCAATCCTGACAAGCACGACGACACGGCTGCCTGACTCCGCCTCGAGTTTGGCCACCGACATGCCGGCGGCCGCTGCAGGCACGCGTCGCTCGATGAGGGTGAACTTGGCTGATGGGTCGATCCAGTCGGGCGTGGACTCCGTCGCGAGCAGATGACGCAAGACCCGTGCGCTGGTCCACGTCACTGAAGCGACGGTGGCGATTCCCAACCGCTCGTAGATCGAGGCCCGACGCGGGTCGTAGATGCGGGCCACGACGTGCTTGACACCGAAGGTTTCGCGAGCCACCCGGGCGATGAGGATGTTGGAGTTGTCGCCGCTGGTGACGGCCGCGACCGCACAGTCCGGCGTGATGCCGGCCTCGGTCAGCACATCGCGGTCGAAACCGACGCCGACCATCGTCGCACCTTTGAAGTCCTCACCGAGGCGGCGGAAGGCCTCGAGCTTGCGATCGATGACGATGACGTCGTGCCCCGTGGAGGCGAGGTTGAGGGCGACTTCGGAGCCCACCCGGCCACAGCCGACAACAATGACATGCATACGCGACGCTCCTACTCCTCTTCCGTGTGATCGCCCATGGTATGGATCGGTACCGAGACAACCGCGGTGTGCGGACGATAGAGAAGTTTCGCCTTGAGGGCAAAGGCGCTGCCGTTGTGCAACCACTGGGTTGCCACCGACGTGACGAACTCGGGGATGACTACGGTGATGATGTCGTCGCTGTGCTGATCGTCGAGCTCGTCGATGAACTTCAGGATCGGACGGGTCAGCTCTCGGTAGGGCGAGTACACCGTGTGCAATTCGATGGGCACCTCGAACGCCTTCCATTGGTCTTCGACGGCCTTGCGCTCCTCGTCGTTGCTGGCCACGGTGACCGCCATGATCCGATCCGGGTGCAGCGACTTCGCGTACTGGACGGCGCGTAGCACGCCCTTGTTGACACCGCCGACGAGGACGACCATGGTGTGCGTTTCCCGCGGGGCCCGGTAGCCGGGTGGAGCGACGACGGCGCCGCGGCTCTTCTTGTAGTGCTTGCCGATGGCCCGGAACGCCAGGACCATGATGGGAATGAGCGCGGCGGGTACCCAAGCTCCCTCGGTGAACTTCGACACCACCACGATCAAGGCAACCAGTCCTGTCGAGATCGCGCCGATGGCGTTGATCGCCAAACTCGCCCGCCACCTGCCGACCTTGTGTTTGAGATGGTGTCTGACCATCCCTGTCTGGCTGAGCGTGAAGCCCGTGAAAACGCCGAACGCATAGAGCGGGATCAGCTTCGAGATGTCACCGTTGAAGACGACGATCAGGACGCTGGCGATCGCGGCCAGGAAGATCACACCATTGGAGAACACCAGTCGAGCACCGCGGTTGAAGAACTGTCGGGGAAGGAATCCATCCCGGGCGATGATCGAGGCGAGCCCGGGGAAGCCGGCATAGGCGGTGTTGGCGGCCAAGATGAGGATCGCGAAGGTGGCCACCATCGTCAACCAGAACATCAGCCCCTTGCCGCCGTAGATGTGCTGGGCCATGAGACCGAGGCCGTTGCCGTCCTCCGGGCCACGGAACGGCTTCAACCTCGATGCCAACACCGAGACTCCGAAGAAGCACACGCCGAGGATGCCGCCCATCCACACGAGAGTCGCTGCGGCGTTCTTGCTCTCCGGCTTCTTGAAGGAGGGCACACCGTTCGACACGGCTTCGACACCCGACAGAGCGACGGCGCCCGAGGAGAACGCACGCAGGAGCATGTATAGGCCGAGAGATTTCGTCTCCTTGGAGATCCTGATGGCATCTTCCGACAGCAACCTCTCCGGAATCGGGCCGATGTGCTGGACGAAGACCCTGTACAGACCCGTGGAGAGCAGGACGAGCAACATCAGGATGTAGAAGTACGTTGGCCCGGCAAACGCAGCCCCGCTCTCTTTGACCCCGCGAAGGTTGACCACGGTCATCAGCAGTACGCACAGAAGACAGACGGGCACTGTGTACTTGTGATCGAAGCCCGTCGCGGTTCGGATGGCCAGCACGCCGCCGGCCACGCTGACGGCGACGGTGAGGATGTAGTCGACCAGCAAAGACGACCCTGCGACCAGCGACGGCACGATGCCGAGGTTCTCCCTGCTGACGACGTACGCACCCCCGCCGGACGGGTAGGCGTGGATGGTCTGGCGATAGCTCATCACCACGATGGCCATGAGGATGCAGACGATGATGGCGATGGGGACCAGCGGCTTGAACGCCGCGGCGCCGACACCGGCTTGCAGCAGCAAGACGACCAGGATCTCGTCTGTCGCGTAGGCAGTCGAGGAGATGGCGTCGGACGCAAAGATCGGTAGTGCGATCAGTTTGCGCAGGCGCTGATGCTCTTGTTCCTCCGAAGAGATCGGCTTGCCGATGAGGAATCGCTTCAGGCTCGGCATGTCCAGAACCCGCGATTGGCGGCCGAGCCCGCGCAGTGGCACATCATGATGTGCCGAACGTAGCCGATGGAGCAGCCCACCGATCAGGGTTGGCACGCGCTGCCAGGTCCGATAGAGTCAAATCCTCGTGTACGCCAACCGGCGTGCCTTCAACCGAAGTCTGTGTGCGCCCCCAGAAGTGTGGACGGGGGGACCTCCCAGCAAGAACTGAATCCGGTGCTCCGCCGGCCGTTAGGGCCTGCGGAGCATTTGCGTGTACGACCGATGCCCGGGCAACCGGGTCTGACCCGAAAAGGCTGCCGATATGGCACTGAAAGCGATCGTTGGCGAGAAAATCGCCATGAGCCAGGTGTGGGTGAACGACAAGGTCGTGCC
>JANMRB010000139.1:0-14891 GCA_031370825.1 Ilumatobacteraceae bacterium | reverse complement strand
TTGTCGTCGCCGTACGAATGTACGAGACACATCCGCGATGAACGAGCCGGGCCGCGACATACGCTCGATCGAAGAGATCCTCGCGGCCGCCCGTACCCGCCTCGACAGAGTCGAACCGGAGGCACTCGACACCGAACGCTGTGCCGGCGCGGTGATCGTCGACATCCGCCCCATCGAACAGCGCACGCGAGACGGTGAGCTTCCTGGTGCGATCGTCATCGACCGCAATGTCCTGGAATGGCGACTCGACCCGGCCTGCGAGCACCACATCGCCGACGTGGCCGACTATGACACTCGCATCGTGATCGTCTGCAACGAGGGCTACCAGTCCAGCCTGGCCGCCGCGTTGCTCCGCGATGTCGGACTGCACCGGGCGACCGATCTCGTCGGTGGCTTCCAAGCCTGGCTCAGGCTCACCACGCACGAAGCGCGCTGACCAGCCACGCGCCGGTTCCGAGTGCGACGCCACGGCCCGGTTCGTAGATCTCGGCGAGGGCTGCGCTGACCGCGTCGATCGCCAGTCGACCGCCGATGCGCAGCGCGTGGCGCGTGGCGCAGGTTGGTGAACGCCATCACGGGATCGTCGAAGAACATCAAACCAAATCGACTGATGACTGCGTCGAACGATTGAGTAGCGAATTGACGACGAGCGGCATCGTCGGCGACGAACTCGACGTTGGCCACACCGGCCACACGGGCACGCTTTCGTCCGACGGCGAGCATCGGTTCGGACAGGTCAATCCCGGGCGCGATCCTCCGCGAGGCCACGGAACTGCCAGACGATCACGATCGCGGACATCACACTTCGACCGTCGAGTCGAGGCCGAATCCGACAAGCGCGATCGAACTCGCAGCGGTGCCCGCGGCGATCGCCACGACGGCTTCGAGGACGTTCCATGCGATTGTCGCCCACGCCAATCGGACTGCCCGCTGCTGGTAGCCGGTCGGGACGAGCGCATTCACCATGACACGTCGCAACCGTGATGGTCATCGGGTTCGACCTGCAACGTGGCGCGGCTGATGCCGTGCCGTTCGGCAAGCAACTCACGCGCCTGATCGAGCACTGCGTGCGAGTCTGTGCCGACGGCGACCATCAAGTGCGCGGTAGCTCCCACGTGTCAGGGCCGCGTTGTCGCAATGATCCAGTCATCGCCCAACGGTACGGCGACCATCGGCAAACCATGGGCAGGCCATGGGCACGGCTTGGACTTCAAATGGAGCGGACGACATGGAGCGGACGACGGGATTCGAACCCGCGACCCTCACCTTGGCAAAAAACGTGAAGAGAACTCTCCGCCTGCTCCGCCCAGACTGCTGACGTGGTCTTCTGTCCGCCCATTCGTCCGCCTGGTCCGTCCAGCCCGCCCATTCCGTATACCGGTCTACCATCGCCCCGGCAAACGAAACCGGTTGCCGCCACCGATCGTCGTCTCTAGCGACACGACGTCGGAGCGATTCGCTGATCTCTCTGTGGCGATGATTTTCGCCCATCAAATCCCCCGCTCGAAACACCAGTAGCTCGTGACTATTTGACTCAGTAATATTTGAGTTATTAGGCTGCGATCGTGGCACCAACGTTGGAATCGAGGGCTCAGCGTCATGCGGCGCTGGGCGATCCAGTCCGTCTTGCGATCGTCGATGAGTTGGCGTTGTCGGACCGGGCTTCGGTCGAGCTGCGACGACTTGTCGGGCTTGAGTCGAATCTGCTCGCGCATCATCTTGATGTGCTCGAGTTGGTGGGGATGATCAACCGGTCTCGCTCCAGTGGTGACCGACGCCGACGCTATGTGCATCTGCTGCGCGACTCGCTTCGAGATCTGTCACCGGGCAGAAGGGTTGTACCCGGCCGGGCACTATTCGTGTGCACGCGCAACTCGGCTCGCAGCCAGCTGGCGGCCGCGTTGTGGCGGTCGCTCACCGGCTCTCCAGCCGAGTCGGCCGGGACCCATCCCGCCAGCCGAGTGCATCCGGGTGCGATCGCCGCAGCCAAACGGGCGGGCATGGACATCAGCGGGGCGATACCACGAACACTCGACCGCGTCGGCAAGCTCCCTGACATCGTCGTGACCGTCTGTGATCAGGCCCACGAAGAGCTGGGCCCGGACGATTCCTGGCTGCACTGGTCGCTGCCTGACCCGGTTACCGATGGCGGCCGAGCTGCGTTCGATGCCGCGCTCGCGGAACTCAGCGAGCGGATCACCGTGGTGGTAGGCGACTCGAAGGCAGCCACGTGAGCGATCCGTTCCATCCCACTGATGCCGAACTCGCAATTCGCGCTGAGACGGGGACCGGGCAACTCCGTCTCGACCTCAGCCGGCGGTTGGTCGCCGAGGCGCTCGGCACTGCGCTGTTGATCATCGCTGTGATCGGTTCGGGGATCATGGCCAGTCGGTTGTCGCCCACCGACGTTGGTCTCCAGTTGTTGGAGAACGCTGCAGCAACCGCTGGTGCGCTGATCGGGCTGATTCTCATGTTCGGTGCGGTGTCGGGTGCTCATTTCAACCCGATCGTCACGCTCGTTGACAGGCTCCTCGGCACGATCAGTACGCGAGATGCCGGGCTCTATGTCATTGCTCAGACGATCGGTGGATGCGTGGGTGCGGTGATCGCCAATCTGATGTTCTCGTTGCCTGCGGTCGAATGGTCAACTCATGCCCGTTCATCCGGAGCGCTGTGGTTGTCGGAGGTAGTCGCGACGATCGGTTTGCTGCTCGTGATCCACGGCTGTGTTCGTACTGGCCGCAGCGAGGCGGTCCCGTTCGCAGTCGGCGTGTGGATCGGCGGCGCCTACTGGTTTACGTCGTCGACCAGTTTCGCGAACCCGGCCGTCACGATTGCCCGCATGTTGTCGGACTCCTTTGCGGGGATCAAGCCGTCATCGGCACCGATGTTCATCGTCATGCAATTCATCGGGGCCGTACTCGCCTATCGACTGATCCGGTTCATCTATCCTCACAACGCTTCGGAGACCAACGATGCCTGACGCACCCGCAGGCGATCGGCCCGAAGTGCTGTTCGTCTGTGTCCACAACGCCGGCCGCTCACAGATGGCCGCCGCCCTTCTGGCTCACCACGCTGGCGATCGGGTCGTAGTTCGCTCCGCGGGCACCGCTCCTGCTGACACAATCAATCCTGCTGTTGTCGAGGCGATGGCCGAGCTCGGCATCGACCTTCAAGGGAAACGCGCGTATCCCAAGCGCCTCGACGACGCTGCCGTCGAAGCCTCGGATGTCGTGATCACCATGGGTTGCGGCGATGAATGCCCGTTCTATCCCGGCAAGAAGTACCTCGATTGGGCACTGCCAGATCCCGCAGGCCAAGGCGTCGATGCGGTCCGTCCGATTCGTGACGAGATCGATCGTCGTGTGCGAGCCCTGCTTTCTGAACTCATCTGCGTTGCCACTTGACCTGAAGGATTGATTTGACCATGCAGACTCCGTATCTCGAAGCTCTCCCTCTCGATCAGCAGCACCTGGTGCGTCAATCGGCTGCGCTCGCCAGGGTTGAAGCTGTCGGGTCTGGGACTCCGGGTGTGTTGTTCCTGTGCGTGCACAACGCGGGCCGTTCGCAGATGGGCCGCGGGTTGGCTTCGTCACCTTGCAGGTGATCGGGTGATGGTTTGGTCGGGTGGTTCAGAGCCGGCGTCGGAGATCAATCCGGCCGCGGTCGAGGCGATGGCCGAAGTCGGCATCGATATCACCACTGAGTTCCCCAAGCCATCGACCGACGAAGTCGTGCGCGCCGCTGACGTGGTGATCACGATGGGCTGTGGTGACGCCTGTCCGCTGTATCCCGGCAAGCGCTAGGCGCACGAGTCCGCACCCTGCTCGCCTCATTCGCTGTCGATCAGATCTGAGCACCACTCATCGGTGAGCGGCAAGGTGATGCCGACCGTGTCGGCGAGTGTCTGACGGGTGTGCGACGGCATCGTGAGCGGTGGTGCAGACCTGGCATCGGACGAGCCGTGCGGGAGGCTCGACCACGATGAGCCGGTTGATGGTCACGGTACGGGTGAGGTGATGCTCGCGGGCGACGGCGTGATCGGCACAGACAGCTGCGCCGCAGTCGTGACACACGGCAACCGCCGCCGAGGACTCGCCGACCGTCGAACAGTCGAAGCAATTCATGATGTCTCCTTGGTGGGCCGTTGAGCGGTCGTTGACGGATAGAAGCGGCGTCGAGCCCATAGCGCTACGTAGACGAGGGCGACGAGGACGGGCACTTCGATGAGGGGCCCGACAACACCGGCGAGCGCTTCTCCAGAAGTGACGCCGAAGACACCGATGGCGACCGCGATCGCGAGCTCGAAGTTGTTGCCGGCGGCGGTGAACGCGATCGACGCGTTTCGTTCGTACGGAAACCCGAGGCGCAGCCCGAGGAAGAACGAACCGAACCACATGATCGCGAAATACGCGAGAAGCGGCAGGGCGATGCGGGCGACATCCCACGGTTGATTGGTGATCTTGTCGCCCTGCAATGCGAACAACACCACGATCGTGAACAGCAACCCGTACAGCGCGACGGGGCCGATGCGGGGAAGGAACCGCTGCTCGTACCACTCGGTGCCCTTGGTCCGCTCGCCGATGGTCCGGGTCAGGAACCCGGCGACCAGTGGCACACCGAGGAAGACCAGCACGACCTTGGCGATCTCCCACATGCTGACGTCGAGCTTGGCCGTGTGTAGTCCCAGCCATCCCGGCAGCACCTTCAGGTAGAACCAGCCGAGCAACGAGTACGCGACGATCTGGAACAAGGAATTGATCGCCACGAGCACCGCGGCCAGTTCGCGGTCGCCGCACGCCAGGTCGTTCCAGATCAACACCATGGCAATGCAACGCGCCAAGCCGACGATGATCAGCCCAGTCCGATACTCGGGAAGGTCCGGAAGCAACAGCCACGCCAGGGCGAACATCACAGCCGGGCCGATCACCCAGTTCAACAACAACGACAACCACAGCGAGCGACGATCGCGCACGGCCTCGTCGAGGTGCCGGTACTTCACCTTGGCCAGCACCGGGTACATCATCAAGAGCAGCCCGATGGCGATCGGCAGCGACACCGTTCCAATCTTCACCCGGTCAAGCCACTCATTGAGCTTGGGGATCACCCGGCCAAGCACCAGCCCCACCACCATCGCCACCCCGATCCACGCCGGCAGGAACCGGTCCAAGATCGAGAGTCGATCAAGCACATCGGTCTCGTCGGTTCGGACAGCTTCGGTAGACGTGCTCATCCGACAGCGACCGTTCGCCGTTCGAGACCGCCAGCCAGTCCGGCCATCGCGTCTGCGTCGAGGGTGTAGTCGATCCAGCGGCCGCGCCGCTCTCCAGTGATCAAACCGGCTTCGCGCAACACCTTGAGATGATGCGACAACAGCGGTGGCGATACCTCCGCTAGCTCGGCCAGCAGGCAGGCGCATCGAGTGCCACCCTGCAGTTCTGTAACGATCGCCCACCGGATCGGATCGCCGAGCGCCCGGAACTGTTCAACAACCGTTGAATCATCCACATCCTGAGTGTGCCGTTCAATCCACGACGATCCCAGGGCACAAAGACCCCACTCAAGGAACCTCCGCGATGGTCACGCGCAGCGGGAGGATCAGAACACTCAAAGCCGCACACACTGCAGCGAGGATTGCCGCATCAGCGGTGCGATGCGTGGCGTCGACAATCACCGCCGCGAATATCGGGCCGGACGCGCCCGCCACCCCTGACAACAATGCGAGTCCGCCCATCAGCGATCCCAGATCGTCTTGCGGCAACGTGGTTGCGGCAAAGATCCCTTCCAACGGAGACAGTGCTCCGATCGTCGCGCCAGCAACGACGACATAGATCAGCGCCAACCAAGTGTGCCCGCTCAACACGATCGACAAACATCCAACGACAAGCCCGATCCGTGCTGCGACCAACGTCGTCCTGACGCCGTAGCGGCCCACCGTGCGCGTCAACGGCAACCGGCCGAGCAACTGCGCCAGACCACGCGCACCAGCGAACCACGATGCCGCAGCCGCGGCCATCCCGACGGCGATCATGATCCGAACCTGATAGAGCAGCAGGATCTCCATAGCCGCAGCAGTTGCCGCGGCCGACCCAACCAGTCGCCGGATGGTCGGGTCACCCAACGCAACCCGGGCCGAGCGCAACACACTCTTAGACGGCCGTTCGGCCATCGCGGTCCGCAACGGATCAGAGGCGATTGCCGCCACGAACGCAACGACAACGATCGCGGCATCAAGACGCAGCGTCGTCCTCCATCCCCACCACCGTCGGGCAACTTCGGTGGCCGGGATGAACAACGGCGACGACAACGCACCCCAGATCGTCAGTCTGGTGATCGCCCTGGCCGGCGCGCCCGGCGAGGTTCGTGCCGCGACCGCTTGGGTGATCGAGTAGAACCCGGTCGCACCGATCAACCCTCCAGCAACGCCGAAGACGACTGCGAACGACCACGGCGTGCTCATCCACGACGATGCAGCCAGCAACCCGCCGCCGACGAATCCACCCGCTAGGAAGATCCGGCGGACACCGTGGCGGTCAAGGTTTCGTCCGGCGAACGCGCCGAGCACGCCAGTCAAGACGTTCGCCAACCCGAACCCGATAGCCATGGTTCGATCAGGCGATCGCAGATCGTGACTGATGTCGCCGACCAGCACCCCGAACCCGTAGTACCACGAGCCGTAGGCGACGATCGTCAACACACCCAGCAGCGCAATACCTGCCGAGCCCGTGTCTCCATCGTTGCGGCGTAGCGACGAGTCGCCGTTCAGCAGCAGGCCGACCGTTCCGCCGGAACTGTCTCCAGCTCCGACCCTTCGTGCTCGGCAGACCAGCGAGTCGTCTCGTCGTCGCTGGCGTACGACATCGTCGGCGCGTCACCCTTGACGTAGTAGAACTCCCAGTCGTTGTCGGGACCCCTGACCCAGGTCTTGTCCTGCACGGCGAAGCAACACGAGGTGTCCTCCCGGACCGTCTGATCGAGATCGAGATCCATGGCGTGAGCGATCATTGCTTGCACGCCGTCGGCATCCTCGACCTCGACACCGATGTGGTTCAACGAGCCGGGCTCTCCCATTCCGGTGAACAGAACCAGTTTCAACGGCGGATCAGCGATCGCGAAGTTGGCGTATCCCTCGCGGATCTTTGCCGGCTCGGTTTTGAACAGTTTGGTGTAGAACACGATCGAAGCGTCGAGGTCGGCCACATTGAGGGCCAGTTGAACACGAGACATTTGATTTCCTCCTGAGAAGCGACGTCAACAACACATTGACGTTTGTCGATGCAGTGACCCTACCCCATTACATCGACAGATGTCAATGCATTGCGAAAAGTTTCTGTACAGTACCTGTCATGACTGGTTCCAAGATCGCTGTGCTCGACCCGATCGCCTGTTGCGCACCGGTGCGCGTCGACGTCCTCGACGAGTCGCAAGCCGAGCTGCTGGCAGGCTCGTTCGCTGCGCTCGCCGATCCAATTCGGCTCCGACTGTTGAGCTACATCGCCGCGTCAGATGCCGACGAGGTGTGCGCCTGTGATCTGCTCGAGCCGTCCGGACGTTCGCAACCAACGGTGAGTCACCACATGAAGATTCTCGTGGATGCCGGTTTGATCGAACGCGAGAAGCGTGGGTTGTGGGTCTGGTATCGGTTGGTGCCATCACGCCTCGACGCGCTGCGCTCCGTGCTCGGCTGACGCCGGGCGTCCGACGAACAACGCCGCTGCCGCAACCGCGGAGATCACCACGATCGCGCCGATCCATTGTCTGCCTGGGAGCCGTTCGCCGAGCACGATGTAACTGGCCGTGAGTCCAAACACGGGAACGAGGTTGATGAACAACC
This sequence comes from Ilumatobacteraceae bacterium, assembly GCA_031370825.1. Classification (GTDB taxonomy): domain Bacteria; phylum Actinomycetota; class Acidimicrobiia; order Acidimicrobiales; family Ilumatobacteraceae; genus JAENVT01. The sequence goes on along the minus strand of JANMRB010000139.1, from coordinate 7,057 downwards.
CAGCAAGACTCGCCGTCACACCGCGTAACCCTGCGAGGTAGAACCAGAATGCGACGCCGTAGTACAGCGCTCCGGCAGCGACAGCGCTGAGCCACGCGGTTGCCGACACCCCGCCGAGCGGCGCCTGGTCCGACAACACAATCGATCCGAGCAGCAGAACGAGCGCAAACAGCAGCGCCGTGACCTGTTGCACGAAGACCACCGACACAGTGGACGCCTCGATCAGAAATCGGCTCGACAACACCGTGTACACGGCGCAAGCAGTGACCCCGGCGATCGTCAACGCGATCCCCACGCCCGATGCGTAGCCAGGTTGGAACACAACGAGAAAGACGCCGGCAAGCGCCGCTCCCGCACACAACGCAACCGACCTCGGCACCCTCTCTCGCAGGACGACAAAAGCGATGGTCACGATCAGCACGGGCTCGAGAGCCCACAACAACACCGACACACTCGCCTCCACCCGCGCTAGTCCGGCCAGGCTCAACGCGTACGCCAACCCCGGGTTGAGCACACCAAGCGCCGAGAGCCGACGCATCTCCGGCGACCACCCGACCCGCTCACGACGAATCAACATCGCGGCGCCCACCACGGCGACACTGACCGTCAACTCCAGCGGCAGCAGAGTGAGCGGTTCGATCTCCTCGACCGCACGCTTGGAAACCACCGTCGCCCCACCCCAACACGCGGCAGCGACAACCAACGACAACTGAAAACGGTGAACGCGAACAACGTTCAACATGACAACACCTCATATGGATCGACGGGACAAGGACTCGACTGCTGACAGGCTCAGCAGGACGGGTCGTCACCGTCACAACACGCGTAACCAGGCAGCGGTCCACGTCGAAGAATCGGGAACCAGTTACCCATCACGATCACCATAGCTTGTGACACCGCACTTCATCTACTATCGTCGATGTTCGATGAATATCTCTCGTGAGGACGCCACCGAGTGGGCGTCATGGTTCCGTTCGCTCGGCGACCCGACCCGTGTACTGATCCTCAACCTGCTCGCCAGCGAGGCACGCCCGATGAGCGTTGGTGAGATCGTCGAACAGCTCGACGTCGGCCAATCGACCATCTCCCATCACCTCAAGATCCTCGGCGACGTCCGCTTCATCCTCGTCGACCGAGTCGGCACGACGAGTTGGTGGCGGATCAACGAAGCCTGCCTCGACTGCTTCCCGACCGCCGCCGAACTCGTCATGGGCCGCCTACCAACGAGCGCCCCATGGGACGAACCACAACCAGTCACATCAAGGAGGACCAGATGACCACCGAAGCCGACACACTCCGCGACGAGATCCGCCACCGATACGCCGACGCCGCCACCGTCGCCGCCGGCGGACAACAAGCCATGGACGGACCCGCCGACGCCTGCTTCGGCACGGCGCTGTACGACGACCTCGACGGACTACCCGAAGGCGCCGGCCTGGCCAGCCTCGGCTGCGGGAACCCGATAGCCGTCGCCGACCTTGCACCGGGCGAGACGGTCCTCGATCTCGGCTCCGGAGGCGGCATCGACGTCCTGTTGTCAGCGAAACGCGTCGGACCAACCGGCCGCGCCTATGGATTGGACATGACCGACGAAATGCTCGACCTCGCGCGACGCAACGCCACCGAGGCCGGAGCAACCAACGTCACCTTCCTCCACGGCCAGATAGAACAGATCCCACTCCCGGATGCATCGATCGACGTGATCATCTCCAACTGCGTCATCAACCTGTCCACCGACAAGCCCGCCGTGTTCGCCGAAATGCACCGCGTCCTACGCAACGGTGGGCGGATCGGGATCAGCGACGTTGTCATCGACAACGACCTCGACCCGGACGTCATCCTCGAACAGGCGAAACGGATCGGATGCGTGGCCGGAGCGCTCACCTTCGACGCCTACCAGCAACAGCTCGCCAACGCAGGGTTCGCCAACGTCACCGTGACCGCCACGCACGAATTCGGCGAAGGGCTCCACTCGGCGATCATCCGCGCCACCAGAGCGTGAATCCAAACCTCACCGTGCGGGTGATGCAGCTTGGCGACTGGCCGGCGGTTCGCGAGATCTACGAAGCCGGGATCGCCACCTGTCACGCAACGTTCGAGACGAGCGCACCGACATGGGAGGACTGGGACCACGCCCACGTGGCCGAGCATCGGCTTGTCGGAACTGTCGGCTGTGAGGTGGCCGATTGGGCCGAGTTGTCACCGGTCTCGGACCGCTGCGTCGACGGCGGTGTCGCCGAGAACAGCATCTTCATCCACCCAGACCACCGCAACCGAGGCGTCGGCCGCGCCTTGCTCGACGGGCTCATCGCATCGTCCGAAGAGGCCGGGATCTGGACGGTCCAAACCGGCATCTTCCCGGAGAACACCGCCAGCCTCGCTGCCCACCAACGATGCGGGTTCCGAATCATCGGCACACGCCAACGCATCGGACAACTCAACGGCATCTGGCGAGACACCCTGCTACTCGAACGCCGCAGCACCGTCGTCGGGTGAGTGGGATTCCGTCACCGGTGTGTCGGTCACACGAGAGCGCGAGACATCACGGCTTGCAATGCATTCGCCGCAAACCGATCGCCGGCGGGCGTGACGTTGGCGTAGAAGTCGAGGGTGGTCGACACGCGGCGGTGATCGAGGCGGCGGACACGATCGGGATGGGCACACCAGCGAGCAGCATCTGGGTTGCCATGAAATGTCGAAGGTCGTTCAGTCGAAACGGTCGAAGCCCGGCAGCTACGAGGTGACGCTGAAAGGCTTTCGTCACCCAATTCGGCTTCCACGCGGCAGCATCGGGAGTCGACGAACACGAATCGATTTCTGTCGACCTCTCGATCGCCGCGAACAGACAGGCAATGTTGAGCCAGGCACTTCATCGTCGCCTCGTCAATCTCGACGGGTGTGCCTCCGCTTGCTCTTCGTAGCGGACAGAACTGGGCGCGACGGGCCCTCGACGTAGCCGTTGCTGAACGCGATCTGGAAGCTGCGTTGAGAGGTACAGCCTCAGCACATTGCCCAACCGTGAGTTGGCGTTCGACGGATCCGTCAGCGCCATCAAGGGCAATGAAGTCACTTTCACTGTCAAAAACTGGAACAAGGGCGGCACCGAAAGCACTGTGACTCTCGACGGCAACGGAATGGTCGGCGGCGCGATCACATCCGCTGGCGGACCGAGCCTCACCATCGGGGAACGCTACCTAGTGGCCGGCGATGGTGGCTTTGTTTGGTCGTGCGGTTTCACCCAGCCATACGGGCCAACCACCGCGCAGCAATGGCGAGATGCGCTGAGCTAACGGCCGGTTATCGGTTTGCCGCTTCTCGTTGTTCAGCCGCGGCACGGTCAAACGCGGGTGCGAGTGATCTTCTCATCGGCTATGGCACGGCGGTGGAAGCTTCGTGGTGAGGCCGATCGCGGCTGCTGCGAGGAGGAGGCCGCCAACTACATAGACGGCCTGGATCGAAACGGTTTCGGCGAGCCAGCCGCCCAGGCCGAGTGAGACCAACCGCGCGCCGTTCCACAGGACGTCGAACAGCGCGAACGCCCTTCCCCGTACCTCTGTCGGGACAACGGTCTGCAATGTGGATTGAGACGCAATCATCCCCGTGGAAGTGCCGACTCCATACAACGCAAAGACACCACCAGCGACTACCGGTTAAGACACCGTGGCGAGCGTGAGATCCACGGCGCCGCGCAGCGCGAACGGCCCGAACAACCACGCCTTGTGCGCGGGCTTGATGAAGCGGCCCAGTAATAGCGGCCCGGCCGCCGCACCTAATCCGATCGATGCAATGAGTACGCCGAAACCTGAAGGCCCCACTTTGAGGCGCTCGGATGCAAGCAACACCAGGAGGCCGCTCGTCGCACCAGCTGATAGCGAAGCGAGGATCTGCACGACAGCGAGGCGGCGCAACAGGCTGCTGGCACGTACCGCGTCGATGCCTTGCCCGAACTCCAGCCCACCCGCGCACGATGATTGTGGCCGGCGATCGCCCGGCGTCGAGCCGCGTCAAGAACATTGCCGATCCGACATCCGACGCAGCGTTGAGCGCGAAAGCAGGACCGACCCCGGCCCAGGCAATGAGGGCGCCGGCCAAAGGGGCGAGCACAATCTGTGCGACAACCGCGACCGTCCACAGAGCGGTGTTCGCTCGGACAATCTGGTCCTTGTCGATGAAATCGGGTATCAAGGAAGAAGCGGCAGGGTTGAACAGAATCGAACCGACCGACAACCCGAACGCGACGACGAACACAACCCCCACCCAGGAGTGCGTCAGGACCAGCAGACTGACCAACGCGGCACGTGCCAGGTCGGCGACGATCATCACGCGACGGCGCGGATAGCGATCTGCAACGAGACCTGCGATTGGACCAAGCAAGAGGATCGGTAGCACCTCGAACACGACGGTCGCAGCAACGCCGAAGCCGCTACCGGTCAGCTGAAACACCAGCACAATGAGAGCGACCGTGTTGAAGGCGTCACCCGAGCGCGAAGTGGCGTGAGCGAGAAAGAGCCGTCGAAAGCTCGGATTGTCACGAAGTAGGGCAAACATGGAGCAGGGAGCCTGCCCGGCTGCAGCACCTCCACGAAACCTACCGAGCGTGGTCGACCGGAAGCGTCTGCGTTGTAGTCGTGAACGTTCTCAGGGCGTCAGGATTCGGCGGACTGATTCGATGCGATCATCGCTCGGCAGTGACCTGATCCGCACCGACATACCGCTTCCGGGAGCTTGTATCCAAGTCTTGGAGTCGAGGGCGACACCGACGTGGCCGATCTGGGTTGGATCGTTCGAGGAGCGCGTGAACACGAGATCGCCGGCGACAAGCGGTTCGCTTCGAAAATCGACCGCTGTACCCATCGTGGCCTGCATTCGACTCTGGTGAATCAGCGTGATGCCGATCTGCTTGTAACCAGCGACAACCAGACCCGAGCAGTCGAACGTTTCAGGTCCGGCGGTGAAAAACTTGTACGGCTTGCCGACCTGTGCGCGGAGGTACACGACCAGTCTGTCCGAGAGAGTGGCGGTCGTGGACTTTGGAGTGGGTGACGACTTGGACGTTGTCGGTGGAACGATCGGCTTGGTGGCCGGCGGAAGTTGCAGGACCTGGCCCGAGTGAATGGCGCTGGACGCAGTCAGACCATTAGTAGCAAGCAGGGCTTTGAGGGTGACGCCGTTCTTCGAGGAAATGCCGGCCAGGTAGTCCCCGCTCACGACGGTATAGGTGGAGGTCTGTAAGCGTGAAGCAGGTGTGTGTGTGTTCGCTGGCGCGGTCGCGGGTGGAAGGGTCAGGATCTGTCCAGGATGGATCATGCTCGCCACAGTCATGTTGTTGACCACGAGGAGGTCAGCAAGCCCGATGCTGGCTTTTCGAGCGATTCCGGCGAGGTTGTCGCCGGATCGGACTGTGTAGCTCCTTGTCAAGATTATCGACAACGACGCCGGCGCCGAGTGCGCGGAAGCAGCGGTTGCGTCGACGGCGAAGATGCTCGTCGCGGTTGCGATGACGGCAAGAACGAGGTGGCCGGTTCGCTGCATGTGACATTCATCGACATCGTGCGCGGTGACCTTGACAAATTCTTGACAATTCCCGACTCGCAGAAATCGACGCGGCGAGGCGATTGTGGGATCAACCGCCGAGCAGTTTCTGCATTTCGGTTATCTCGCTCTGCTGGGCAGCGATCACCTGATCTGCCAGAGCGAGGACCTCGCCGTTGGATCCGGCGGCCTTCGCGGTCTGGGCCATCGCGATCGCACCTTTGTGGTGACGGATCATCATCTCCATCCACATCTTGTCGAAATCGGCGCCTGTGATGGTTCCGAGAGAGTCCATCTCTTCGGCAGACATCATGCCGTCCATCGACGACATGTCGTGGCCGGTGCCCATGTTCGATTGCACCGGCTTACCCCAAACTGTGAGCCATCCGGTCATCAGCTGGATCTCGGGATCCTGCCCGCCCTTGATCCGCGTCGCAAGATCGCGGACCTGAGCGCTAGCGCCCATGTTCGGGTCCAGCGCGATGTCAGCCATCTCGATCGCCTGCTGGTGGTGCGGGATCATGCCTTGGGCGAAGGTGACATCGGCGTCATTGAAAGCAGCGCCAGACGCTGTTGTCGCGGCGGGGGCTTGAGAAGCGGGGGCTTGAGGAGCGGCGGTTTGACTGGCGGGGCTCGCGACGTCGTCGCTTCCGCAGGCGGCGAGGCCGAGCGCACCGACGACAGCAATCACAGACAGGGATCGGAGCTTCATGAGATAGGGCCTTTCGGGGGGAGGGTCCACGTTTGCTACTACACAGTGTAGGTGGTCGAAATTTTGGTGTCACCCAGTCAGATCCCGAGGCGCTGGCGGTGACATCTCCGACGATGGGCATCGACGACAACACACTCATGAACTACACCATGTAGGAGACTAGCCGCCTCGGGTCCGCTAGTCTGATCATGGAGGTGTGACATGGCGAAGCGGCCCGATGGAGCGTTGGAGCACGACATCATGGCGGTGCTCTGGACAGCCGAGAAACCGCTGCAACCAGGCGAAATCAAGAGCCGTCTCAGCACCGAACTCGCGTACACCAGTGTGGCGACGGTGTTGGGTCGCCTTCACATGAAGGGCTTGGTTCGACGCGCTGAGGCTGGGCGAGCCTTTGCCTATGAGGCCTGCATCGACGAGTCGCAGCTTGCGGTTCGGCGCATCGGCGAGGTGCTCTCGTCGGCGTCCGACAAGGGTCAGGTACTTGCCGGTTTCGTCGGAAGCCTGTCGAAGAAAGACGTCAAGGCACTTCGGGCGATGCTCGGCGAAGGTGACACCTGATGTTTCCCTCCTTGCTGTTGCCGGTGACGGTCGCGGTGGGACTCGCCATGATCGTCACAGCCACACATCGTCGTCTGCCGCCCGTTGTCGCCGCCCGGACCGTGACCATCACGTTGGCTGTGGTCGCTGCAGCTGCCGTGCCGACCCTGTGGATCGTCTCGCTCGGCTACGTGGCACACCTGCCTCTGCTCGGCGGTCGGCTGGAGTGGTGTGCGAAGGCGCTCGGAGTCCATGATCCGATCCCGTCGGGGATCG
>JANMRB010000124.1:0-4595 GCA_031370825.1 Ilumatobacteraceae bacterium | reverse complement strand
CTACGCGGCCAACCTCATCCAGCCGGACATGCGGGCCCGCCACGAGGCGTACCGAGAGGCCATGATCGAAGATGGTCTCGATCCTCATCAGAAGTGGTTCTTCTCTGCCTTCGACAACAGTGAGCTGGGCGGCCGCGACGTGGCTCATCAGCTGCTAGCCGCAGGAATGCCCGTCTCGGCACTCATCCTCGCGACCGACCGCAACGCGATCGGTTGCATGGCGCAGCTCTCAGATCTCGGTATCGCAGTTCCCGCCGATCTTGCGGTAGTCGGATTCGACGGAATTGACGCAGGCGTCCATACAGTGCCGTCGCTCTCGACCGTTCTTCAACCATTCGACGAAATCGGCGCTTCGGCCGCTCGACTCGTGCTCGCCCTGCTGCGCGGTGAGCACGTCGAATCGCGTTGTTACCGGTCACCATCGCAGTTCCTAGCTCGCGGATCGTGCGGTTGTCCCGAGGCCGATTGGTCGATGGCTGCTGCTGACGACGACGTCGGGTTCTGGCGTGACGAGGCGAGGGAGGCCTTTGCACGGAGCCGCGTGCGCGAGGACTCGATGCGCGAGCAGTACGAGATCAGCATGCAGATGCTCGATCATGCGGGGGCGGACCCGAGACGTCTGCAATGGCTGGCAGCCACGGCGGTTCGTGGGGCATACCTTGCGCTGTGGGATGGCGATGCGTCGACGGGCCGCTTGCGGATCGCGGGCAAGCACGATCCTGAGGACCTCCTGCCCGGTGCCGTCGGAACGATCTGTCTCGTCGAGCAGTTTCCGCCGCCGAGCCTCATCGCGTTGGCGGACCCGCGGGCCAATGAGGTGACCATCGTCGTGCCGGTGAAGTCCCGCGGCCTGGACTTCGGCTTGCTTGCCGTCGCCGGCGAAGTCGATGCACTCTCCAGCAACGGGCGTGGAACGCACAACCAGTGGGCCGCACTGCTGACCGCGGCACTCGAACAGCAAAGCCTGCTCGAAAGCGTGCGAATCAGCGAAGAGCGATACAGCCTGTGGGCCGCGGCAACCAACGACGGGCTGTGGGATTGGGACCTGACAACGGACACCATCTACTACTCGGCTCGTTGCATGGAACTGCTCGGTCGCCGCCACCACGGCGCCGGAGGCGAACCGTCCGTCTGGTTCGACGCGGTGCATCCCGAGGATCTTGACCGGATACGCGAGGAGTTGCGCGTCGCAGTGACCGGTCACCTCGAACCGGTCGTGTTCGAACATCGCATCCGCGCCATCGATGGCACCTATCGCTGTGTCTCGTGCCGGGCGCTGCCCGTCGGTCTGCCAGATGGACCGGCGACGCGCATCGTCGGGTCAATGCACGACAGCGAGCCGCGCAAGCAACTCGAGGAGCGGTTGCGCCAGGGTGCGTTGTACGACGAAGTGACCGGTCTGCCCAATCGGAAGCTGTTCCTGGAACGTCTCCACTTCGCCATCACCGATGCCCGTGCCCCAGCCGCCCTGCGATACGCAGTGGTGTTCCTCGATCTCGACGGCTTCAAGCTCGTCAACGATTCGCTCGGTCATCTTGCCGGCGACCGACTCCTCAAAGAGGTTGGTAGGCGCCTGCGCAATGCGCTACGCCCCGCGGATCTGGCCTCCCGCTTCGGCGGAGACGAGTTCGCCCTGCTGCTGCACAACATCGAGTTCAGCGCAATTCGCCCGATCGTGGAACGCATGCAGGCGAGCCTGGCCGCACCGATCGAGGTCGACGGGCACCGGGTCACGGTCACGGCAAGCGTCGGCGTGGCAACCAGTCAAGGCGCATACACCAACGCCGAAGATGTGCTGCGCGACTCCGACATCGCGATGTACCACGCCAAGACCCACGATCGCGGTTCGTTCGCGATGTTCGATGTCGCCATGCGCGACAGCGCGGTTGCGCGGCTGGGCCTGCAGTCCGAAATCCGTCAGGCGCTCGATCGCCATGAGTTCGAGGTGCACTACCAACCGATCGTCAAACTCGATGCTCACGGCACGGACCACTTCGAGGCGCTCGTGCGGTGGCGCCACCCCAGGCGCGGGTTGCTGCGACCCATCGAGTTCCTGCCGGATACGGAAGAGATCGGGCTGATCGTGACACTCGGACGTTGGATCATCGAGGACGTGTGTCGACAGATCGCCGAGTGGCAGCGGTCGTACGACGGAGTCGTCAGGGTCAGCATCAACATCTCTCATCGTGAATTCGAAGATGCCCGTCTGCTCGATCACATCCTCGACTGTCTCGCCAGCCACCACCTGGTGCCTGCCAACCTCATCGTCGAGATCACCGAAGGTGTGATCAGGCGCAAGCCCGAGATGGCGTTCGCGGTGATCGGGATGATGCACGCAGCGGGCATCGGCGTGGAGATCGCAGGCGTCGGTACCGGAATGTCGTCGCTACAGGCGCTGCATCTGTTCCCCATCGAGGCACTGAAGATCGACCGCTCGTTCATCCGCGACCTCGAAGTCGACCCGCGCACTTCGACGCTCGTCCAGATCATCCTCGACATGGGCGAGGCGCTGGGGTTCGATGTGGTCGCAGAGGGTGTCGAGACCGCTGGTCAGGTAGAGCTCCTACGCGGCATGGGTTGTAGAACCGCCCAAGGCTTCTGGTTCACCGAACCCGTCGACGGAACAAGAGCCGCCAAACTCCTAGGTCGGTCCTGAAGTAGTGGGGTGTCTCGGGTGTCGATTGGTCGTGTCGGGTCGGTTCTGGAGCGTGTTGCTTGGTGCGGGCCTGGACCGGTCCGGGTTGTCGGCGTGGTGGATCTTCTCCCCTGGCCCGCCTGGGGACGATGATTGGCCGTCTGAGTGGCTGTTCGTAGCCCCTTTGGGTCATTCATATGTTCGCTGTCGTTGTCCATTGACCGTCGATGAATGACACGCCGAGGTTGACGAGTCTGTTCCAGTTGACCGCGGCGGCTCGGGTGACAGCGTCGCTGGTGACTCGTTGTCGTCCTCGGACTCGGGCGTGTCGCCCGCCCCAGGTGACGGCGACGAAGTGTGCGATCTTGCGTTCCACTTTCGGTCGTGTCGCCCGATAGTTGTCACGCCAGCCCGGTTCGGCTTGGGCCCGTTTGGCTCGTTGCAAGACGTGTTCTTTGGGGTGGATGCTGATCGAACGACCAGTCGCTGAGGTGGTGCACTGGCCACGCAGGGGACATGTCGTGCAGCGTTGTGCGAAATCGGCTCGCCCGCCACCGTCAGCCGAGCGACGGATCGTCACCTGGTGCCCGGCCGGACATCTGACCGTGTCAGCGTCGAGATCGATCGTGAAGGCGTCTTTGCCGAACCGTCCGCCACGACCTTTGGCGGCGCGCACTTTGGTCAGCGGCGTGAACCCTGCCTGGGTGAGATCATCGATGGTGTCCGCCGACGAATACGCCGAGTCGCCCATCACCGCAGGCTTGACCTCGTCGTCGGCATGGTCGGCGAGCAACTCGCTGACAGCGTCGGCATCATGGATGTTCGCTGGGGTGACCACGACGTCGTCGATCAACTCCGAATCCGGGTCGACCGACAGGTGTGCTTTGTAACCATCGAAGCGTCGGTTGCGGCTCTTGTGACCATGCCGGGCCTCGGTATCGACCGTCGAAATGACCCGGTCCTTGGCCACTCGGCGTGCGATCCGAAACACCCCATCATCACCTTCGACAACGTCTTGGCCGGCGACGGTCGCCAGCACGTGTGCCGGTTCGACAGCCTTGGCGGGTAGCTGCTGGCCGTCGATCACTGCCAGCACCGCGAACGCGTCACGAACCAACGCATCGACCAACGCTTCACGAGCGGCGGGGTCATCCCAATCACACGGCGGTTTACCCGGCCCGGCATAATCGTCATCGCGGACCAACACCGATCGTGCTCTGACCCCGAGCTCGGTGCCAGCCAACCCCGCCAACAGTTTGCGGATCGCGGCACGCAACTGAGTGACGGTGTCTTGGGTTGACACCGAGTCATAGATCGGCGTCGAGTCCAACACCCGCACCCTGTCGCGCATCGCCCCCGCCTCACGGGCGACAACCTTGGTGTCGTCCAGAAACCGTTTCGGACGATCCGAAGCCCGCAACCGGTTGCGTTGCCCGACCAGCACCGTCGAATGAAACGAGACATACCCGGCATCCACCCCAGCAGCAGCCTGCCAACGCAGATCACACTCGAGATGATCAACCGCTTCTTGATCCGACAAACCCTCCAACGCCTGCAACACCATCACCGTCGCCAACACCCGCGCCGGAATCGTCGGGCGACCTTTGCGTGACTCGAGATACAGATCAGCGAAATAGTCATCCGGAAACAACCGGTCGCCGTGCTCGGCCAACAACCGATACACACCCCTCAACCGATCCCCAAGCAGATCCCTCGGATTCTCGAAACGCACACCACGAAGAGCCGACCCCAAAGCCATATCCCACAATATTTTAGACGATCACACCAACGCTGGATACCCGCACTAAATCAGGGGACACCTAGCCCGTGACCGATCTGGGCGCCAAGACGCTCAGTGTCCAGCCGTGGGCTCAAGTTGTCTCGGGTCCCGTGGAGCGAGGACCAAAGACCCTTACTGCTCGTCCGTGCGCCGACCACAATTGTGAAGCAGCATCGACGA